>JBGQBD010000132.1:0-2830 GCA_041494645.1 Candidatus Limnocylindria bacterium | reverse complement strand
GCCTGCGGTGCCGGAGCCGTCGGGGCGCCCATCTCGTGGAGGAACCTGGCGAGAGCTTCGGACGAGTCGTCGTCGTCACAGACTGGCAGCGGCACGACCACCTTGACGTCCAGCTGAGCCACGAGCTCGGCCGCCTTGGTGGCGGAGAGCGAGCCGCCCACGGGAATGCAGGCCACGTCGACCGGGCCGATGTCGGTCAGCTTGTCCTCGGTCAGGAGGTGGCCGATGTCGCCGAGGTGGATGACGTGCACCCCGTCCAGCTCCACGACGAAGGCCACGTTGCGGCCCCGCTCTGCGCCGCGATGCTCGTCACGGAAGGTCCTCACGCCGGTGATCAGAATGTCCTTCACCTCGTATTCGCCTGGCCCGTCCAGGCAGAAGGCCTCCTCGAGGCTGCTCGGAAGCAGCGTCGCGCCATCCCGCGAGGTGCGGCCCTTGGCCTTGGGCACGGGCGCGTCATCCGGGTGGCTGTAGGTGACGATGTCGCCGGCGATGCCGCGGCCCGTGGGCCCGACGATCGATTGATAGGCGTCGGCAACGACCACCGCGTCCTTGCCGCGCATGCGGACGCAGGTCCGTCCGTACCAGGTGAGCTCCATGGCGGGATTCTTGCACAGGTTGCTCGCCGGCCGCTCATCACCGGGCGCTGACCGGCCTCGCCCCTCGGCCACCCATCCGGCGACCATCGGGTCGCGCCCCTCTTCTCCAGCGGGCGACGAATCCGGCCCGCAAAAGGAGGACCGGAGGCGCCTGCCCAATCGGCACCTCCGGTCGGAGGGAGGGAGGATGGAACTTCAGGAGGCTTGTCCAGTGTTCCTGTGCGTAAGGTAAGCCGCGGATTATGAATCCGAAACGGTCAGATCATTAAGAAAGTGTAACAAAGTGATCCGACCTGGCTGTCAGGTCTCATGGAGGGCCCGGCGGCCCCGCTCCGGCCGGCTGATCGACGCGAACGCGCTACTTTCCGAGGCCTGCCAGAATGCGGCCATGTACCTTCGCCGCCGGCTCTCCCTGTTCGCGGCCCTGGTCTTCGCGATCTCGGCCTGCGGCTCGACCGCCCAAACGCCGGCGCCTTCGTCCACGACAGGCGGCGCCGCCACTGTGTCGCCCGCGGCCACGGCCACGACCAGGGCGACTTCGTCCGGCGGATCCCCGAATCCGGCCGATCTGGCCGTCTACGCCCAGATCGAGTCGCAGGTCCAGGCGCTCCGCGGCCTTTCGGCCAGGAGCCCGGTCACGCCCGTCCTGCTCGACTCGCAGGGCGTCGGCGACTGGCTGGCCAGGGCGAACGCCGCCCAGACCGACCACCAGGCGATGGCGAACCAGAGCACGCTCTTCATCCATCTCGGGCTATTGCCGCCCGGCTCGTCGCTGGAGCAGATGGAACTGGAGCTCGAGGCCGGCCAGGTGATCGGTTTCTACGACCCAACCTCCAAGGGCCTGTACGTGCTATCCGAATCGGGTGGCGTCGGTGGCATGGAGAAGGTCACCTTCTCTCACGAGTACACCCACGCCCTGCAGGACCAGAACTTCGGCCTCGACAAGCTGGCCCTCGACACACCAGACCAGGGCGACCGCGACCTGGCCCGGACGGCGGTCATCGAGGGCGACGCGACCATCCTCATGACTCAATGGGCGACCAAGTACCTGTCGCTTGTTGAACTCATACAGATAGCCGGCGAGTCTCTGAGCGGGCCGCAGGCCGACCAGATGGCCCAGGCGCCCCGGATCCTGAGCGAGACGCTGATGTTTCCCTACGAGGATGGCCAGAGCTTCGTCCACGGCATCTACGACGGGGGCGGATGGGCCGCTGTGAACGAGCTGTACGCCAACCCGCCCGACTCGACGTCGCAGATCCTGCACCCGGACCTGTACACCGGGCACGTCAAGCCGGTGGCCGTCACCGTTTCGGCCGCGCCCGCCTCGCTCAGTGGCTGGAAGCTGACCATGCAGGACACGCTCGGGGAGTTGGAGCTGCGGATCTGGCTCGAGGGCGCCAGTTCGGAAGGGGTGGACGCGCGAGCCGCGGCCGCGGTCTCGGCGTGGGCAGGTGACCGGGTCGGCCTGTACGAAGGCCCGAACGGAGAATGGGCGGTCGTGCTCCAAACCGCCTGGCGGACGGCCGCCGGACGAGACGCTTTCTCCCAGGCCGCCACGCGGATCCTCACCGGGCTCGGCCGGCCGTACCGAATGTGCGGCGACTCCACGCACGTAGGGGTCGCGATCGCCTCGAGTGAGGCGCTGGTCCCGAAGTTCATCGCCTGCGACACGACGGGCTGACGGGCCCGTGCGCTAACCGACCGAGCCCACGGCTCAGCGCACCGTGGGCCGTCCTCTACGGTCCCGTCGGGAACGCGACGCGAGGCCGTCTAGCGAGCCGTGACATCGGGCGGTTAGCAACCCTCGACGACGTTCGCCAGCGGATCGCCCCTACATCGACTCGGGCGCGGAGATGCCCAGCAGGCCCAGGGCGTTGGCGAGGGTCGTCTTCGTGGCCGCGACCAGGGCCAGGCGCGCCGCCGAGCGCTCCGGCTCGTCCGGGTCCACGACCCGGGCATCGCGGTAGAAGGCGTGGAACGTGGTTGCCAGCTCCGTGGCGTAGCCCGTGATGCCGTGTGTCTCCTCGCTCGCGGCCGCATCCTCCACGACCTCGGGCAGGCGCACGATCTGGCGGGCCAGCTGCGCCTCGGGTGCGCCGGGGAGGATCGCGGCAAGAAGGCTCGCGAGCCGGGGATCGTCCGCCGCTGGCGCTTTCACGCCGGACTCGTCGGCCTTGCGCAGGATCGAGGCGATTCGCGCGTGGGCGTACTGGACGTAGTAGACCGGGTTC
>JBGQBD010000131.1:0-2839 GCA_041494645.1 Candidatus Limnocylindria bacterium | reverse complement strand
GGCCATGTTCCCCGTGGCGGTCCAGGACCCAGTGGTCGGGTCGTACAGCTCGGCGGAGGCCGTCGCGGCCGTCGGGGTGTTGTCAGGGAACTGGATGCCGCCCGCGACGAGCACCTTGCCATCGGGCAGCAGCGTGGCCGTGTGACCCCAGCGCCGGGTGGCCATGCTACCCGTGGCGGTCCAGGACCCAGTGGTCGGGTCGTACAGCTCGGCGGAGGCATTTAGGTCGCCCGTATAGGCGCCGCCGAGGTTGTCGAGGTGGTAGCCGCCCGCGACGAGCACCTTGCCATCGGGCAGCAGCGTGGCCGTGTCGGACACGCGCAGGGTGGTCATGGTCCCCGTGGCGGTCCAGGCGGCCGCCTTAGGCTGGACGACGGACGAGCTCGGGCCGGCCGATGGACCGGCGGGCTGGCTCGGGCTGGAGCTCACACCGGGCGTCGGGCTTGGACCGCCGACCACCGCGGGCTGCCCCGGTCTGGTCAGGTAGAGCGCGCCACCGACTGCAAGCACGCCGATGAGGGCGGCCGCAGCGACGCGGGCGAGCATAGGCATGGTGGCGAACGTCCAAGGCATGCGCAATGCGCGCCGCTGTCGGGTGTGGTCGATCTGGTCGAGGGCGGCCTCGATCACCCGATCGGCCAGCTCCTCGGGACCCTCGGCGAAGAAGTCGCCAAGGAGGCGGTCGAGCTCACGCTGGTCGGTCATCGGGGTAGCCCTCCGACCACCGCGACGAGGCGCTCATCGGCCTCGATGGCCGCACGCATCGCCCGGTGGGCGTAGTGGAGTCGGGAACGGGCCGTGCCCACGGGGATCCCGAGTCGCTCGGCGATCTCGGTCGGAGCCAGGCCCAGGTAATGGGTGAAGACGAGAATCGCTCGCTGGTCCGGCGGGAGTCGTCGGAAACCGCGTTCGATTCGATCGCGGTCATCGAATGACAGCGCCTCGTCCGGTCCAGCCGGCCCGTCGATCTCGAGGACGCGGACGTTCGCGCTCCAGGTCCGCCAGCGGCGCGCTTCCGCGTAGCTGGCGTTGACGAGGAGACGCTGGAGCCAGGCGTCGAAGCGGTCCGGATCGCGGAGGCTGGGCAGCTCTCGCCAGGCGATCACCAGCGTCTGCTGCACGGCATCCTCGGCCCGTCCGACGTCTCGGAGAATCCGATAGGCGATCGCCATCAGCCGGTCGCCATGCGTCCGGGCCAGGATGGCGAATGCATCCCGGTCACCGCGCTGGGCCTGCTCGATGAGGTCGTGATCCAACCGATCATCCTCCGGCGCGCCCATTGGGGGCGCCTTCTGACTCTAATGAGTCGCGCCGGGCCGCGCGCGTTCAATCTTAAGGTCCCCACTCACATTTTCGCTGGACGGCCGACGCCGCCGCGCCGGCGGCCGCTCCGGCGCGACCTTTTCACGCGTTGCTTCGCGCCGCTGGCCCGGCCGTCCGCTACCATTCGACCATGCTCCCTGAGACCGCCAGTCTTCGTGCCCAGGTCCGCCAGGCTATCGAAGCCGCCTGGGGGCGCGCCCAGGCCGACCTGCCTGCGCCGGCCGAACCGCAGGACACGACGATCGCGGTCGAGCGTCCCGCGGACACCAGCCACGGTGACTTCGCCAGCAACGTTGCCCTCAAGCTGGCCAAGCCCTATCGCCGTGCGCCAATGCAGCTGGCCCAGGCCATCGCCGCGCACCTCGCCACCGCCTCCACGGACCCCGCCTCTCCCATCGCCTCCGTGGAAGTGGCACCGCCCGGCTTCCTGAACATCCGAGTGGCCGACTCGGCCCTGGCCGCCACGGCCGCCCGCATCCTGGCCGACGGCAGCACCTGGGGTCACGTCGCCAGCGCCCACCCCGAGCACATCAACGTCGAGTTCGTCTCGGCCAACCCCACCGGGCCGCTCCACATCGGCAACGCCCGCGGGGCCTTCACCGGCGATCTCCTGTGCCGCGTCCTGGCCGCTGCCGGCCACCGCGTGGCCCGTGAGTACTACTTCAACGACTTCGGCAGCCAGGTCAAGAACCTCGGCGCGTCGGTCGTGGCCATCCGCTGCGGTGACGAGATCCCCGAGGACGGCTACCGCGGCGACTACGTCTACGACCTGGCCAGGGAGCTGCCCGCATCGATCCTGGAGGAGGCCGAACGTTCGGGCGAGGATTCCGCGTGGGCCGTCGGCCGGTGGGCATCCGAGCGGGTTCGATCGGGCATCGAAGCCAGCCTCGAGCATCTCGGCTGCCACTTCGATGTCTGGCGCTCGGAGAGCACGCTCCATAACGACGGCTGGGTCAAGCAGGCGGTCGAACGGTTGCGGGCCGCCGGCGACGTATACGAGGAGGACGGCGCGGTCGTCTTCCGATCGACCAGGTACGGCGACGACAAGGACCGGGTGATCCTCCGCTCGTCCGACGACGCCGCGCCGACCTATTTCGCGGCCGACATCGGCTATCTCGTGGAGAAGTTCAGCCGCGGATACCAGCGCATCGTCTTCATCTGGGGCGAGGACCATCACGGCTACGTGGCTCGCGTCAGGGCGGCCGCCGAGTCGCTCGGCTTCGACCGCGACCACGTCCAGATGATCCTGACGGCCTGGGTCCGTTTCGTTCGGGACGGCAAAGAGATCGCGATGTCCAAGCGATCGGGCGAGTTCATCACCCTGGACGAGCTGCTGGATGAGATCGGCGTGGACGCCGCGCGCTGGTTCTTCGCCTCGCGTGCCTCTTCGAGCGGCATCGACTTCGACATCGAGCTGGCGAAGAAGCAGTCGAACGAGAACCCGGTCTACTACGTCCAGTACGCCCACGCCCGCTGCAGCTCGATCCTGCGCAGGGCAGCGGTGGCGGAACATGCG
>JBGQBD010000130.1:0-2992 GCA_041494645.1 Candidatus Limnocylindria bacterium | reverse complement strand
TTCACCGAGGCCGACGGCGGCGCGCCGCATTCGGGCGAGGAGGATCAGGCTGATCACGGCATCGACCACGAGGAGGACCGCCGGCACCCAGGCGCGGGCCACATCCAGGTTCAGGATCGAGACGAGCAGGCCGCCGGCGACGCCGAGGAGGATGACCTCCATCACCAGGTACAGGCTGCGGAAGCCGTGCAGCCACGAGTCGCGCCACTGGGCGCCGGCCAGCAGGAAGCCCAGCTGCGGCGCGGCGGCATGGTTGCCATCCAACCCTTCGATCGATCGCTGGAGCGACGTCTGGTCGATGGGCCGGGGCTCGGGGGACGGTGGGGTGCTGGCCATGTCTCTCCTGTTCGGGCGGACGGTGGTGGACGCGCAACCAGAACTCGGCGTTCGTGTGACGGGCCGGGCAACTTCTCGAAGCATCGGGTCCAGGAGACCGCCGGCCGAGTGCCGGCGGGCATCCAGTCGAGGTGCCGAAGGGCCGTCAGCTGTCGCCAAAGGGCCTCACCCGCCGGCGACGATCTCCTTGCTCGGCCCGCGCGGCCGACCCCGACACCGGGATCTCCGCAGACGCGGACGCCCCAATGGGACGGCCTCGCGTGAAGCGTGTAGGCTGGCCCGGCCGGTCGAAGCTCGCGCTCGGCTCGGCGGAAGGCGGTTGGCGCCCGGCCTGGTCGGGCCGCGAGGAGGAGCTAGAGATGGCCGATGCCGGCAAGCCCGTGACGGTCCAGTACTTCTACAAGATTCGCTGGGGCTTCCAGGACGAGTTCGTCGAGCTGTTCGAGCGAAACCACTGGCCCCTGCTGCGAGCCCAGATGGAATCGGGTCGGATGCTCGACGTGCGGGCGTACGAGCCGCTTTTCCACGGCGACGGCCGCCAGGACTGGACCTTCGAGGTCACGATCACCTATCGCGACTGGGCCTCCATGGAGGAGCACACCGATCCCGCGATCGTGGCTCGTCTCTACCCCGACGCCGAGAAGCTCAAGCGCGAGGAGCAGCGCCGCTTCGAGCTGATCGAGGCCCACTGGGACACGCCCCTGGAGGAACACGCGCTGCCGAGGTAGATGCGGTTCGCCGGGCTCGCCGGTGACGTAGGCATGGACGCTGCGCGGGTCCACGCCGAGGTGCTCGCTGAGGAGGTACCGGAAGCGGGCCGTGTCCAGGATGGTGCCCGAGCCGAAGACCCGCCGAGGAGGCAGCCCGGCCAGCTTCATGGCCACGTACGTCAGCGCGTCCCCGGGTTGGTGGCGACGACGATGATCCCCTCGGGGTTAGCCTCCGCCACGCGCGGCACTATCCGGCCGAAGATGGCGGCGTTCCGCTTCACCAGGCCCAGGCGGGTCCCGCCCGGTTTCTGGCCCAGGTCGGCGAGGGTGGGCCATTCGGCCCCGTTGCCCTGCGAGAGTGCCCGGCCGGCGCCGACGCGGCTAGACTGCAGCGTGATCTCCGCAGGCGGGGTTGCGAATCGATGGAACCTAAGCGACGCGTCGTCGCAGGATTGACCGGAGCCGCGTTCGTGCTGATCGCGATCGGCGTTGCGGCCCTGGTTTTCGACGCGGGGTCCTCAAGCAGCGGCGGCTCGGCCTCGGCGGGCACGCCGACTGCGCCGGCGCAGGCGAGCACCCCGGCCACGATTCCGTCGCCCACGCCGACCCAATCCCTCCCGGCCGGCAGCGCCATACCGGGCAGTCCCGTTCCGCCTGCGTCGCCCACGCCGGTCCTCTCACCAAGCCCGAGCCCGCGTCCGGCGGGTTTCATCAAGGTGGCCGACGGCTTCGCGTACCGCGCCGACGACGGGACGCTGGTGCCCGTCCCGCTGGTGCCCGGCCTCGAGGTTCGGCTGAGCTCAGGGCGGGCCATCTACTACGCTCTTGCCTCCAACCGGTACGGGCTCAAGACCGGTTCCTACGCGGGCGAGTTCATGCCCCTGGTGACGATGGGTCAGCCAGACGGTTCGAGCGCTCAGACGGGAGGGATCGTCCTGGCGGGGCCGGTCGTCAATCGCATGGTCCTGGACAGGCTGGCCGCCACACAGTCGGACGCGGATCGGTGGATCGTCGCCCTCCCGGTCGACATTCGATCGGCTGCGGGAACCCTGGTGGCGGTCTCGTTCGACAAGTTCGGTCTGGCCGGCTGGTCGAACACGCCTCGCGTCAAGGTGAGATTCGCCGGCTCCCTGCCGATCGTCGAGGTGGTTCCGACCAACGGAGGCTTCCACGTGCTGGTGGAGGAGCTGGGGGTCACGCGCTGGCAGGTCATCGATCCGATCCGGCTCAGCCTGCCCCCGGACAGCATCGACCCGAGCCATGCCATGAACCAGTTGCTGATCTACGGCAGTGGAAAGCCGGGCGTCTCTCGCGACACCGACTTCAATACCAGGGCGCCTGTGGGCTCCCTCATGCTCACCGCATCCGGCGACGTCAGCGTCTCGCTCGTGGCGGATGGGAGCCGAGCGGATCTCGGCCCGGACAAGGTGCTCTCCGTGGGCGATGTTCCGGTCTTCGTCGCCTCCTCCTAGAGAACGGTTCCACCGGCCAAACTGTCAAACTGAGGGATGATCTCAAGCTCCGGATGCATCGCTAGACTGGCTCCGTGGCACCTAGGTAGCGAGGTGGGTAATGGACAGCAGATGGCACGACCCGGACGGCGGACGCAGCTCAGATAGCCTGCAGGGCAGGATCGTGCTGGGCGTGCTCTTGATCGCCCTGGGGGCGGCGTTCCTCGCTAGCGAGCAGCTCAACTTCAGCTGGGAGCGCTACGGCTGGCCGATCTTCGTCATCGTGCCCGGGCTATTCCTGCTGCTGGTGGGTCTGGCGATCCCGAACGAGGCAGGGCTCGGCGCGGCTATTCCCGGTGGCATCATCACCACCGTGGGCCTGGTCCTGGCTTTCCAGGATGCCACCGGCGCCTGGGCCAGCTGGGCGTACGCCTGGGCCCTGGTGGCGCCGGGATCGGTCGGCGCGACCATTGCGGCCTACGGCCTGCTCCACCG
>JBGQBD010000129.1:0-3106 GCA_041494645.1 Candidatus Limnocylindria bacterium | reverse complement strand
TGCCGGCGGGGGCCGGCTGGGAAGCGGGCAGGGTACGAAGCGCAACGGCGACGACGATGACGAGCAGGGCCAGCCCGCTCCGCCAGAGGGCCGCGGAAAGCGGCGTGAAGGAACCGAGCTGCAGCGCCGTCGCGGGATAGGCGGTCCCGAACAGGACCGCGGCGCCCACGGCGAAGATCGTACCCAGCCGGAGGTCAGTCGAGCGGTCAGCGGGTCCGGCGGCCGGATCGGGACGCGCGGCGAGGATCGGTCCGGGCACGTGGCCTCCAGCAGGGCGGCGCCGTGGGTGGGTCCGACCGCGTCGCGGGCCATCATAGGGCGAGGGTGAGGTCGGTCGCGACGCGACCACGATCTCCGGCGGACCGCGGCCCTCGAGGCGTGCGGACCTTACCTGCGGCTTACAGACGCGGACCGCGGCTCGGTAGCCACGACCCGGCGGGCGGATCGATGCTGCCGGGAGCGGCGGGATCCGATCCCTTCTGTTGACATTCGCCCGCCGCCGCAAGGAGTCCCAGATGCTCGCTCACCTGCGCAGGTTCGGCCCCCGCCGAGCCCTCGTCGTCATCCTGACCCTCGGCCTCGTGGGCATCGTCGCCGTGCCGACGATGCTGGCCGCGGCGCCCGTCGCCGGGCCGTCCAATCCGATCGCCGCGCTCGACAAGGCCGCGGTCGCGGGCCGCCTCGGCCGCGTCCTCCGTGCGGATGCGACCGTCCTCAAGAAGGACGGCACCACGATGGTCGTCCACTACGAGCGCGGCGAGATCACCGCCGTCAGTGCCGACTCGATCACGATCAAGGGCCTCGACGGCGTGTCGGCGACGTTCGCCGTCACCACCGCGACCCGCGTCCGCGAGAAGGGTCATGCGGCCAAGATCGGCGATCTGACGGTCGGCGAACGGACGATGGTCTTCGGGAAGGCGAACGGCGCCGGTTATGACGCCCTGCTTATCCGCTGCGTGGTGAAGCCGACCACGCCGTAACTACCGGCGACGGGCCAGTCGCCGACCTCGCCGCACCTCCGCACCGCCGCCGGCCCGAGTCGATCCGAACGACCGGGCCGGCCTCTTCGTTCGCGCTCTGGCCCAGCCGCCCGGCTGCGGATGCAGCCGGTGCATGGTTCTGGCCTCGTGCGTGCGTGGCCAGGCGCCCGAACCGACAGTTCCGCCCATCGGCCACGCTCGCTGACCGCCCGATCCATGCGTGGCGCGCATCAAGCCCCCTCCCCTTCAACGATCCGGCCGACCTCCGCCCGGTCCCCGCGTAGAATGGCCGTCCGCGCGCCCGTAGCTCAGTGGATAGAGCAACTGACTTCGGATCAGTAGGTCGGGGGTTCGAATCCCTCCGGGCGCGCCAGGTCTTGCGCACAGAATGGGCAGACGCCGGACACCGCCTCAGCACCCGCTCGAGCTCTTCGTCCGTCGGTCCGCGTCGGTCCAGAGTCAGGAGCCCGCCCACGCCCATTCTCGCCGCCTCCGAGAGGGTCGGCGTCCCAGCCAAGGCCCTTCTGGCGTCCCCGAAGGAGACGAGATGATCATCGTGCGAACGGTCTTCCAGGCCTCGTACGGCAAGGGTGGCGAGCTGGCGGCCGCGTCGGCAGTCGCCGTGAAGCAGGTCATCGCGGGGATGGGCGGCGACCACCGGTGGAAGGTGATGACGGACCTTTCCGGCCCGTTCGACACGGTCGTCCAGGAGATCGAGGTGGCGAGCCTGGCCGAGTGGGAGAGCATGCGATCCAGCCTCTTCGCGTCGGCGGCGTTCCGCGAGGCGATGGCGGCCGCGCTGGCGGCAACGCACGCCTTGACCGTCTCCGGCCGCACGGAGTACTGGACGATCGAAGCCAAGGGCTAGGCACCCTGTCCGACCGCCCACCCCAGTTGCAGGCTTCCCTCCTTCTCGCGAAGGGAACCTGGCCTCCCTGACCCATGGCTCTTCGCCACGGACTCGCCGTGCCCGGGCTTCGCAGTGGTCATCCCGGACCAGACCGAACCGACAGTTGGGTATGGTCGGGGCGAGAGGGGCCAGCCCGACACTATCTGCCTGGGCCACCACCCGGCGGACCGCCTCGGTCTCCAGGCCGGGTGAGCACGGGATCGAGTGCGACGAGCAGGACGCCACGACGTGCACCGGGTTGGATGATGTGGTGGTGATCTCGGCGACCAGCTTCTGCCAGTGCACGTCGTGGTCCGCCACGTCGAAGGGCAGCGACGGGGAGTGACCCAGCACGACCAGCGGCAGCGCGCCGAGCGACCCCGCGACCTTGCCGTGAGCCAGGGCGTGGACGGCCTGGACGCCCTGCGCTTCCTCGACATCGGGGGCTGGGTCCTCGTGTCGGCTCGGCCTATTCCGTCGAGGCGCTCCCCTCGTCATGCCAGAAGCTGGCCAGGGCCTCGGCGACCGCCTTGTGCTGGTCCGGCGTCAACCGGCGACCGAACTCGCGCTCGATGAGGCGCAGGTGCTCCACGAACGCCTCGTCGTGGCGCCGCCGTCCCTCGGACGTGAGGACGACCCGGACACCCCGCCGATCGCCGGGGACCGGCTCCCGCCGGACCAACCCGGCGGCCTCGATGCGATCCACCAGCCGGGTCAGGCCGCTCCGCGTGAAGAGCGAGCGCTCCTCGAGCTCCTGCATCCGGAGGCCGTTGTCCGGGGCATCGTAGAGCTGGGCCATCACGTCAAGCCAGGTGAGCGGGAACCCTTCTCGCTCGATGAGGTCGAGCTCGGCGACCCGCAGCACTCTCGCGCTCGCGAAGAGCACGCCACGCCACGCGTCGTTCCAGAGTGCTGTCGAGCGGGTGGGGTCCTCGTCCGGCTCCATGCCAGTAGCGTAGACGATCGTGGCTGCCATGGCAACCACTGGAGTAACAGTAGTTGACAAGACAGCGACTGTTATGACATGGTCTGTCCGGGACCGACGGCGAGATACCCGCGCCGCGGCCCGAGATGACAAGGAGCCACCACCATGGCCACGCTCTTCGTGCGACACCAGGCTGCCGACTACGCGGCATGGCGCCAGGCCTACGACGCGTTCCAGCCGAAGGCGAGGACGCTCGGCGTCCAGGCCGACACGGTCTACCAGGCCGCCGACAACCCCAACGAGATCACCGTG
>JBGQBD010000128.1:0-3680 GCA_041494645.1 Candidatus Limnocylindria bacterium | reverse complement strand
TCCTGAGCCGTGTTGGCTGCGCTGGCCGCTCCCCAGAATCGGCCACCGAGAATGCTGCTGGCACCTCCGAGGATCGAGCCACCCACGCCGAGCAGGTTCTTCTGGTACTCGCTTCTGTACCCGCTGCCGCAGACATCGCAGCGGAACTCGAACTGGTAGCCCTGGTTGGTCGATAGGTCCTGGTAGTTGCTCGTGAACGGCGTGAAGCCCGGCATTCGACCCACTCTTCCTGGTGGCGGCCGCGGGACGGCCTCTTTGGAGACGGTATCGCCTCGAATGTTACTGCCAAGGGCCAAGCCGGATTCAGTCGTCCTTCGGGCTCTCTACGGGACCGCGACCTCCATTCGGGCCAGGACCGACCACGGAGTCCCTACGCGAACCAGGTAGTAGGCCCTGGGCGGCTCGCCCGCGTAGCCGCTTGGCAGGCTGGGGCCCATGGATTCGTACGATCCTCCGCCGAGGTCGATGGCCCCACAGCTGGCGGAGGTGCCAACCTGAGCCAATCGCCACGACCCGGCGCCGTCGTCATAGAGCGTCGCTAAGACGACGAGGACCGCGCCAGCCTCGAGGTTCGTGTCTAGACAGGCGTCCTCGACCGAGAACACGAACCCGGCTCTGGTGGGCATGCTCAGCTCGCCGACGATCGCGAGCTTGCCGCCGGCGCCGACGCGAACGGCCCAGTAGCCCTCCTGGGCGATGAAGCCGTCGAGGATTGCGATGTGGCAACCGGGGGACGGCACGGCGGCGTCGGCTGCGCCCGCGGACCGGCATTCGAAGCCGGTTGGAACGGGTCCCTTGACGATCGCGATTCGTCCGGCAAGGTGCGCCGGATCGGCGGCCCACAGCGTCGCGAACTCGCCCTCGGTCAGCGGGCGATTACCGCCGCCGAAGAGCGCGGACGGTGCCACGCCCGACCCGCCGGATGAAGCCACAGGAATTGCGATGGGGGTCGCCGGAGGAATTGTCACTGGGGCCGGCGATGGGATCGCCGTTTCGAGCTGCGCCAGCATTGTCGGTGGCGATCCGGTGTCGACCCGCATCAAGTACAAGCCATGGATGGCTTGGCTGCCGGAAGCCTGCGAGCCGTAGATGTGATAGGCATCATTCGGCTCGACGTATTGCGCCGTGGAGTCCGGCGTCATGTGCATCCAGTTCGGTTTCTCAGGGAAGAGCAGGGAGAAGAAGCACACGCGGTCGGGCGGCTCAGTCGGTAAGGTGTCGCAGCGATTCTCCCAGTCGAGCCAGGCGTCCACGATGACGAGACCGGTGTCCGGGCCACCGGATTTCCCCTGCAGTTGTTGGAGCGTGAAGACGTAGCCCCCGGTCGTCGGCGTGGACATCTGCCCGATGAGGCTCAGCGTGCCGTCGGCACCGATACTGACCGCCCAGTCGCCGGTTTCGGCCTGGCGCGCATTGTCGATGGTGCAGCCTAGGCCGTTGGAGTCTGGGGAGTCCGGGTGGCAGTAGATATAGGTTGGGATCGGCGCCTTGGCGATGACGATGCGGCCGGCCAGATGGTCCGGCTGCGTGAGCATGAGGCCCACCAGCTCGTCCACTGACAGCGGCCGATTGCCCGCCCCGATGACGCCCGCCAAAGACGGGGCGAGCGGTGTTGCCGGCGCGCCCGGCGTCCCTGTGGGCATGAGGCGAGGCGTCGCCGTAGGCACGGGGAGTGAGACGTCCGCCACTTTGGCCAGGACGCGCCACGCCGGGCAGCCGCGAGAGGAGATCGGAGAATCGCCCGGGCACCCTTCGGTCACCGATCTCACCACGAACACGCCATGAACCGGCGTCGCCGGGTCCAGCGAATCGATGAGGCGCATGCCGCCGGCGCCGACGTGTCGGGCGTTGCCGCGCAGCGAGAGGGGATCATAGCTGGGCGATGGTGAGCCGGGGGCGTACCCATGGTCCGCATGGATGCCGGGCGCGTCCGAGTCGTCACCCAGCCAGTCGTCGTATGGGCAGTCGTCCCCGTTCGGCAAAAGGACGTCTCCCGCGGTCGGCGCCAAGGTGCACTGCACCAACAGCCCCACCGCTCCCAACCAGCCGTCGACGAGGAACGTCTTGCCCTGGAGTGGCCAGTCGTCGACCACGCGGAAGGCCGTCTTGTTGGACGAGGCCGGCGTGATCTCGCCGATCAGCCCCAGAACGCCAGGCGCGAGGTAGCGGAAGGCAAAGACGCCGGCGGCCTTCGGCGTGGACAGATAGGTCGACACCCCGGCTCCCATGACACATACCTGCATGCCCATCCCCTCGACCACCCCGATCGTCGGATAGCGGTTCATCGGGCAGACATCGGTCTTTGCGTCGATCGTGACCGAGGCGACGAGCGCCGTGTTCGTTGGCAGAGCCGGACCGGCCATGAGGCTCGCCAGCTCGGCTGCCGTCAGGGCACGGCCGGCCGGGTAGCCGGAGAGCGAGGCTGTCGGCGCGGCGGTCGCCTGGGGCAGTAAGATCTCGGCGACCTTGGCTACGACCACCCACTCCCTGCAAGAGGGGAGGCCGCAGCTCACGGCGCTCGCTTCCGAGCGAACGACGTACACACCTTTGACTGGCGCGTCGTTGGGGATCGAGTCGTAGAAACGGGCTCCTCCCGCGAAGGCTTCGTGACCGCCCTGGACGGACACAACCAGTCGCCCATCGGCGATCTCCCAGGACGGTACCGTGCTCGGATCGTCCGCCAGCCAGGTCGTGTTGCAGGTGTTGTCCGGACCCATAGGATCGAGCGGGTCGCCCACGCCGTACAGCGGTTGGGGGCAGACGATCCCGATGCTACCCACCGACTGCGGCGGAGAAGAGCTGCCCAGCCAGCCTTCGACCAGGAACGGCTTATCACTCTGGACGTTGGGCCACTGCTCGGAGGGCCGGAACGCCAGCTTCGAGTTGGAGGCGGCCCCGAGCTCAGACGGGGATACGATCGCCCCAAGGAGGCCCAGGTAGCCCGGAGCGAGGTAGCGGAAGGCGAAGGTCGCCGTGGTTCTCGAAGTGTATGGGTCGAACGTGCCCATCACGCAGACCTGCGAGCTCATCCCGTCGACCACGCCGAGAGTGCCGTAGCGGTCCATCGGGCAGACATCGGTGCGCGGGTCGATCGTGACCGAGGCCACGAGCGCCGTGTTCGTTGGCAGAGCCGGTCCGGCCATGAGCGAGGCCAGCTCTGTGGTGGTGAGCGCGCGATCGGCCGGGTAGCCGGCGAGCCCCGACGCGGGTGTCGTCTGGAGCCTCGGAACCACCAGCAAAGCCGAGGCGAGGAGCACGACCGCAGCGAGACCGGCACCGGCGAGCAGTGTTCTCGGAATGGCGCGCGCGGGCTGAGGGGAGAAGGGGCGCCAGGTGTACCTCGGCTTCACCGGGGCGCGGTCCACGGCTTGGAGGACCTGCGTCGTCAGGCCCTCGGGCAGCCGGCCGGCAGATCGACGGGCGAGTTGCGCGCGGACGTCCTGATCGATCGGCGGATTCTGCTGGTTCATCGCGACTCCTTCGCGAGTGCCGCCTCGAGCGCCGCGCGGGCGCGGTGGAGCCGGGACTTGATGGTCCCCTCAGGCGCCGCCAGAACTGCCGCGATCTCCGAGACCGGCCTCTCCTGGAGGTGATGCAGGACGAGGATCGACCGGTCGTCCATCGAAAGGCCGCCGAAGGCTCGATCGAAGGCGTCGGCGTCCGCGGTCAGGTCGTCAAGG
>JBGQBD010000127.1:0-3853 GCA_041494645.1 Candidatus Limnocylindria bacterium | reverse complement strand
GGTTCACGAGATCGAAGCCCAGGTCAATGGCTCCGTCCGACCCCTTGGACGGAACATGCTCCGGCTCAGCCACCCCGCTACCATCCGACTCGTGAGTCGCCCCAAGCTCGCCGTTCACGGCCACTTCTACCAGCCCGAGCGCCTGGACCCCTTTAGCGGTCAGGTCGCGCCGCAGCCGGCCGCGGCCCCGTACCGCGACTGGAACGCGCGCATCGACGCCGAGTGCTACAAGCCCAACGCCGAGCGAGGCAACCTGCGCCACATCTCGTACGACCTCGGGCCCACGCTTGCCGCCTGGCTCGAGGATCACGACGCGGCGACGCTCGCCGGTTTCGTGGCTTCGGATCTGCCGCCCGGGATCGACGGCCGCGAGAGCGGCAACGCCATGGCCCAGGCCTACCACCACGCCATCCTGCCGCTCGCTTCGCTCGCGGATCGCCGGACCGAGATCCGCTGGGGCCTGCGCGACTTCGAGCTGCGGTTCGGCCGGCGCGCCACCGGGATCTGGCTGCCCGAGACAGCCGTGGATCTCCCCACCCTTCGCATCCTGGCCGAGGAGCGTGTCCGCTACACCATCCTGGCGCCCTGGCAGGCCGCGGATTCGCGCCTGGATACGCGACGCCCATATCGGGTGGATCTGGGTGGCGGCAAGGCCCTCATCGTCGTCTTCTACGACGCCGCTCTATCCGCGGCCGCCTCGTTCGAGCCGGGCGCCACGATCAACGCCGACTCGTTCGCCCGCGAACGCGTCCTGCCGCGTCTGGCCGGTCCGGGCTTCCCCGACGGCACGCCGCTCATGGCGGTCATGGCCACCGACGGAGAGCTGTACGGCCACCACCAGAAGTTTCGCGACCTCTTTCTGGCTCGTCTGGCCAACCCGGGCCCCGACGGCCCGAACCGGGGCTTCGACGTCATTACGGTGGGGCAGGTCGTCGGCGGCACCCCCGCCAGCGCGTTCCCCCCTACCCAGATCGCGGAGGGGACGTCGTGGAGTTGCCATCACGGCATCCTGCGGTGGACCGCCGAATGCCCGGACGCCGCCGACGGCCGCTGGAAGGGGCCGCTGCGCGCCGCCCTGGAGCGGCTCGCGTCGGCTATGGACACGGTGGCGGAGAGGCTGGCCTCGGACTTCATGGAACCGGCGGCGCTGTGGCAGGCGCGAGACGAGTACGTGGACGTGATCTTCGGCGCCGAAACGGCAGAGGACTTCGCCAGCCGCAGCCTGCCGCTAGCAACGGACGAGCAGCGAGCGGGCCTCCTGGGACTGCTCGAGGCCCAACGCTGGCGCCTGGCGATGTTCGCCAGCGACGGCTGGTTCTGGGGCGACCCGATCCGCGCGGAGACCAAGCAGATCCTGCTGTGCGCGGCAAAGGCGGCGCGCATAGTCGACGGTGCGGCCGGCACGGACCTCGAAGGTCGGCTGCTTGAGGACCTCTCGCTCTTCACCTCGCCGTCCCGTCACATCGACGGCGCGGCGATCTACTCCGAGACGCTCTCCGAGGCCGGCCAGCCGCTCGCCAGGAGCTGAGTGGCAGCCAGGCGTCGTCGTCTGGTCGCGGCCGCGCGGCTGCCCCCGCCTGCTAGACTCGACTAGGCAGATCTGGGAGCCAGCTCGTTCGGCCGCTTCCTGGGAGTGCATCCGTGGCATTCGAGTTCCATGTCTCGAAGGCGGCCCGCGACCGCTACGAGTTCGACCAGGCGCTCTTCGAATCCAGCGGCAACGTCATCATCCCGAACTTCCCCGCGGCACGGCTCTTCGCCCGCCAGATGAACGACCGCCGCGACCCGGAGCGCCATCCCGATCGAGTCGTCCACGCCGCCGAGCTCAACGCCATGGGCCTCATCGACGAGATCCTCCACCACGCCGTGGAGATCTATCGGCGGACCGTCAACCCCAACGTCATGGCGGATGCGCTGGCCGCGCTCGTGGCCCAGGTCCAGCCGGATCGGCTCGATAAAGCCCTCGCCGAGTTCGTGGAGCAGTTTCCTCCGCGGCCCGTGTACGGCGGCCGGACCGATCCGGCCGGCTACCTGGCCGGCTCGACCGACGGCATCCCCAACCGCGAGATAGCCCTCGAAGAATTGCTGATGCTGTGGCTGGCTAATGTCAACCCGGCCTTTGGCACCTTCGACGAGCTCTTCGACGACGCCGACCTGAGCGACCGGACCGGTTACGAGCACATCATCGCCAGCCTGCGCGAGTACTTCGACAACCAGCCCGGTTTCGGGCCCAAGGGCCTGTCGTTGATCGCCTTCCTCCGGGCGCCCGCGCTGGCCGAGCCGGACTCGCTGGCCGCACAGCTCCGCTACATCCGTTCGCGCTGGGGGCTCGTCCTGACCCCGTTCCTAGACCGCCTGATCGTCACCCTGGACGTCCTGCACGAGGAAGAGGTCGCCCTCTGGATGAGGATGCATCCGGCGCCGGGGCCGGCGCCGGCGGTCCACGGCCCCGGCCTGGGCGGCCTGGAGAACGAATACGAGCGCTTCAGCAAGGACCGCGAGTGGATGCCGCGGGTCGTGCTGATGGCCCGCACCACCTATGTCTGGCTCGATCAGCTATCCAAGCGCTACGGCCGTCGGATCGGCCGGCTGGACGAGATTCCGGACGAGGAGCTGGAGGCTCTCTCCCGGCGAGGGTTCACCGCCCTGTGGCTGATCGGCCTTTGGGAGCGAAGCCGGGCCAGTCAGCGGATCAAGCAGTGGCGCGGCAACCCGGATGCGGCGGCCTCGGCCTACTCGCTCATGGAGTATCGGATCGCCGACGATCTGGGCGGCGACGAGGCGTTCCTGCGGCTCCGCGAGCGCTGTGCCGGGCGCGGCATCCGCCTCAGCTCGGACATGGTGCCCAACCACATGGGCATCGACTCCCGCTGGGTCATCGAGCATCCGGACTGGTTCATGCAGCTGCCCGACTCGCCCTATCCAGCCTATTCGTTCACGGGCGGCAACCTGAGCGACGACGACCGAGTCACGATCCAGATCGAGGACCACTACTGGGACTCCACCGACGCCGCCGTCGTCTTCAAGCGCACCGACAACTGGACCGGCGACGCCCGCTACATCTACCACGGCAACGACGGCACGAGCATGCCCTGGAACGACACGGCGCAGCTCGACTACCTCAAGCCGGAGGTTCGCGAGGCGGTAATCCAGACGATCCTCCACGTCGCCCGCCAGTTCCCCATCATCCGCTTCGACGCGGCCATGACCCTCGCCCGCCGCCACATCCAGCGGTTGTGGTACCCCGAGCCGGGGCAGGGCGGCGCCATCCCTTCACGCGCCGAACATGGCACGCCCAGGGCCGTCTTCGACGAGCGCATGCCCAACGAGTTCTGGCGGGAAGTGGTGGATCGCGTCGCGGCCGAGGTCCCCGACACACTGCTCCTGGCCGAGGCCTTCTGGCTGCTGGAGGGTTACTTCGTCCGCACCCTCGGCATGCACCGCGTTTACAACAGCGCCTTCATGAACATGCTCCGCGACGAGGAGAACGCCAGCTACCGGCGTGTCATCAAGGACACGATCGAATTCGACCCGGAGGTCCTGAGGCGCTTCGTCAACTTCATGAGCAACCCGGACGAGCGGACCGCGGTCGACCAGTTCGGCAAGGGCGACAAGTACTTCGGCGTCTGCACGCTGCTGGCGACGATGCCGGGCTTGCCGATGATCGGGCACGGCCAGGTCGAGGGCTTCGCCGAGAAGTACGGCATGGAGTACCGCCGCGCCTATCGCGACGAGCAGCCCGACCAGGGGCTGGTGGAGCGCCACGAGCGCGAGCTGTTCCCCCTCTTCCACCGCCGCTTCGTCTTCGCCGAGGCGACCGACTTCCTGCTATACGACGTCTTCGACCCGAAGG
>JBGQBD010000126.1:0-4090 GCA_041494645.1 Candidatus Limnocylindria bacterium | reverse complement strand
GGTGGTCATCCAGGTGCCGATCTCCGTTCCGCCGGGACGGGGGCCGGTGACGTAGAGGCTCGACGCGCGAGGGGTCCAGGACTCGCTAGGGCCGCCGACGACCGCCACGTCATAGGGCATGTCCCCGACTTTCGACCACGTCAGTCCATCTGCCGAAATGAGCATCTCCTCAGTGCCATTCCACGTTCCCAAGGCAAGGAAGCCGTCAGTGGCGACGCTGGCGAGGTGGATGTCCGTCTGCGCAAGCTCGGGTGCGAGGGTCACAGCGCTCCAGTGGACGCCGTCGGTCGACCGCCACAAGGTGGTGGCGGGACCCTGGTGCTCGCCGGACCCGCGCGAGGACACGACCAGGTATGTGCCATCGCGGACGAGAAAGCTGATTGGCAGGAAGGGGCCATCGCCCTCGATCGAGACGATGGCCGGGTCCGCGGGAGCGGACCAGTGCAGGCCGTCCGGAGAGCTGCACAGGATCTCGTCCACCATCGTCTGACCCGAGTTGTGGCCGCAGATCCCAATGAAGCCTTTGGGTACCGCCAGGGCCGCCGTGTACTGGGTCCCGTCGGTGGCCTGCCACTGCCAACCGTCGCTCACGTTCGCCGGTTCACTCGCGGGTACCGACGGTTTACGGGACGACATCAGCGCCGCGCTGCCGACGAGCGCTACCACGACTGCCGCGGCGGCGGCCAGCCCCAGGACGCCGCGCCGGGCCATTCGCCCTCCGAAGATCCGGCCGATCGGGCCGCTCTGGCGTTCCCGTGTGGGCACGGTCTCGATGAACTCCAGAAGGGCGTCGGGGGCCGCCGGCCGATGGCGTGCGACCGAGTCGCGTAGAAGACGCTCCAGCTCTATGGCTTCCGTTTCGTTCATCTCAGGCCTCATCGATCGTTCCCCTCAGCTCCGCGCGAAGCGCCCGGAGCGCATAGTGCAGACGCGACTTCACGGTTCCGAGAGGCAGGTCGAGTGTCTCGGCGACCTGCTCCAGCGTCAGATCGCGCCAGAAGCGCAAGGCGATGACGATCCGGTGGTCGGGACGGAGCTTCGCCACGGCGCTTCCGACCCTGTCTCTGTCGAGCATCGCCGCGAAGGTGTCGGCCGATTCGACCTGGCCGGCCGCCTCCAGATCGACCATCCGGAGCGTCCGGTGGCGCCTCATTCGGTCCCGACATACGTTGACGACTATTCGATCGAACCAGGGCCCGAAGCTCTCTGATTGGCGCAAGCTCGGCCAGTTCCGCCAGGCCTTGACCAGGGCGTCCTGAACGGCGTCCTGTGCCTCAGTGGCGTCGCCGAGTAGATAGCCGGCGAGACGATAGGCGTCATCCACCTTCGCCCGTGCGGCGCGGACGTAGTCGGAGGAAGCGCTGGTCAGCGCGTCTCTCCCGGTGACGACGATATGGCCCTCCACATTCATTGCCCTCGCCCCTGCCCGATCGGGCGATCGGGTCGATTATCCAGACGAGGCTTGAGGCGGAAAAGGTTCAACAGCGCTCGTCCGATCGATAGGTTGGGACGCGGGCCGGAGCCCCTCGGACGCCGACTTCCGGGTGGGGCGCGTTCAGTCGCGGGTCTCCCCGCGAGTCGGTACGATCTGGTAAGGAGGCACCTGATGGATGATCTTATCGCCCGGGTTCGGGAGATCCTCGTTACCACACCGGAACGCTGGGAGAGGCTGGCGGAGTCGGTCGACATCGCTCTGCTGCAGCGGCGCCCGGCTCCTGGGGAATGGTCGGCCCTGGAATGCCTGCAGCACCTCCTCGACACCGAGACTGGGGCGTTCGCGGTTCGGCTCGAAGCTCTTCTGGCCGGCCGTGACTTTGCCGCCTTCGACCCGGACGCGGCGGGCTCGAAGCCCGAGCCGTCGGCCGACCCAACAGCGCTCGCGAGAAGGTTCGAGGCTGCCCGGGTTCGCAGCCTGGTCGCCTTCGACACGGTCACGCCAGTGGACCTGGAGCGCACCGCCCGCCACCCGGAATTGGGCGTCGTCACGATGCGCGAGATGCTCAACGAGTGGGCCGCCCACGACCTGGTGCACACGGTCCAGGCCGAGCGGGCGCTGATGCAGCCGTTCGTCGCCGGCTCAGGTAAGTGGCGCCACTACTTCGCCGACCACGACGCCGGTGCCAGAGCCTAGGGGTCGCTTCGGGCCGACGGTTCGCCGTTGGCCACCCGGCCGGGCAGGTCACTCGGTAGACTGAAGGGGCCCGGGTCGACCCCGCCGGCCCGCCCCAATGTCAGCTGCGGTCAGGTCGCTGCCATGCATTCGATCGTGTCCGAGATCCGCCTCCGTCGGGGCATTCTCGGCCTCCCGTTGGCCGCCTGGGCGATCGCCGGCTCCGCACTCATCTTGCTGCTGGCGCTGGCGGGAGCCTACGGATTCCACCGCGATGAGATGTACTTCATCCTGGCCGGTCGCCATCCGGATTTTGGCTACGTCGATCAGCCATCCCTGACGCCGTTCCTGTCGGCCGCGGCCGCCCAGCTCCTGGGGGCCTCGCCGTTTGCCGTCCGGATCCTGCCGGCTGTGGCGACCGCGGTCGTAGTTCTGTTGTCCGCCGACATGGCCCGCCGGCTCGGGGCGGCTCCTCGCGGCCAGGTCCTGGCCGCCATCCTGGTGGCCTTCTCGGGTCTGATCGGCGCCGGCCACCTGGACGTCACTGCCACGTTCGACATCTTCTTCTGGACGCTGGCACTCTGGCTGCTTGTCCAGATCCTTGCCTCTTCCGCCCCGGGCAACGAGTGGAGGCTATGGCTGGCCCTCGGCCTGGTCATGGGCGTCGCCCTCGAGAACAAGACCCTGCCTGCCTTCCTTGGCGTGAGCCTCGCCGGCGGCGTGCTCCTCGCCCGGCGCTGGGACATCGTCCGCTCGCCCGGCCTGTGGGCCGCCATCGCCGTCACGTTCGTCCTCTGGGCACCGAACGTCATATGGCAGGCCGCCAACGGATTTCCCCAGGTCGAGATGGCTCGCCATATCGCAGACGACGTTCAGGGCCTCGGAGACAGCATCAAGGAGATCGTCCTCCTCCTCGTCCTGGCGGGCCCATTTGTCTTCCCGGTGGCGTTGGGCGGGCTCGCCTGGTTCCTTCGAGGGCCCGAATCGAAGGCCTGGCGGCCGATCGGCTTCGCCGTCCTGCTGAATGTCGGATTGATGTTCGTCACATCCGGCAAGAGCTACTACTCGGCCGGGTTCATTCCGATCCTGATCGCCGCGGGGGCGGGGCCGCTCGATCGCTGGCTCGGCGACGCTCGCCTGAAGATGGTCGCGTTCGCCCCTGCGGCCGTGGGATCGGGGGCCATCATCGCCCTCCTGATGCTTCCGCTAATCCCGACTCGAAGCCTTCACTCCACCCCGATACCGGACCTGTACAAGGAATCCGTGGCCCAGATCGGGTGGCCCGAGCTGGCAGACCAGGTCCGCGGGGTCGTCGATCGCCTGCCGGCGCCCGAACGAGCCCACACCGTGATCATCACCGAGGCGTACGGCCAGTACGGCGGCCTGTCGTTCTACGGACAAGGCCTCCCGCCTATCTACTCCGGCCACAACTCCGTCTGGTATTGGGGCCGTCCCGCCGACGATGCGACCACGGCCATCCTGGTGGGCCATTGGGGCGGCCCGCCGCCGTTCTTCAAGGCATGCGAGACCGCGGCCGTCGTCGACAACGGATACGACCTGTCGAGCCAGGAGCAGGGCACGCCCATCTACGTCTGCCGCGGAACGATCGTTCCCTGGTCGCAGCTCTGGCCCGATCTACGCCACATCGGCTGAGCGACTCGCCTCGACCTACGGGTAGTTGGGCGCCGAGCGAGCCAGCTCGATGTCGTGCGGGTGGCTCTCCACCTGGCCCGACTGTGTGAGCTTGACGAACCGGGCCTTGGCCCGCAGGTCCGCGATCGACTCCGCGCCGCAATACGTCATGCCTGCCCGCATGCCGCCGATCAGCTGGTAGAGGATCCCGGCCAGCGGCCCTTCCACCGAGATGCGCGCCTCGACACCCTCGGGAACCAGCTTGGCGCGGTCGATCTGCGGATAGCGGTCGCTGCCTGCAGACATGGCGCCCAGCGAGCCCATGCCCCGGTATTCCTTGACGACCCG
>JBGQBD010000125.1:0-4092 GCA_041494645.1 Candidatus Limnocylindria bacterium | reverse complement strand
GGCGACGATCCCAATCAGCATGGCACCTCGCGGCGCTGGATCATGACCGCGGTCGAGAACTCGCTGCGCCGCCTGCAGACCGACTACATCGACCTCTACCAGATCCACGTACCGGACCCCGCCACCGACATCGAGGAGACGCTCTCGGCGCTCTCCGACCTGGTGCACAGCGGCAAAGTCCGCGCGATCGGCTCGTCCAAGATGCCCGCCTCAGACATCATCGAAGCCCAGTGGGTCGCCGAGCGACGCGGCTTGGAACGGTTCCGCACCGAGCAGCCGCCCTACTCGCTCCTCAACCGCGGCATCGAGCGCGAGGTGCTGCCGATCGCGCAACGCTACGGTATGGGCACGCTCGTGTGGGGCCCGCTCGGGCAAGGAATGCTCACCGGCCGCGTCCGCAAGGGCCAGCAGAACGACCTGCGCCGCGTGGGCCTGGTCAAGGCTCTCAGCGACGAGCGCCGCCTTGACGCCGTCGAGCGGCTCGTTCCGCTCGCCGAAGAGGCGGGCTTGCCGATGGCCCACCTCGCGATGGCGTTCGCGATCGCTCATCCGGGCGTGACCAGCGCGCTCCTCGGGCCGCGCACGATGGAGCACCTCGACGACCTGCTCGCCGGCTTCGACGTCACGCTCACCGACGAGATCCTCGACCGGATCGACGAGATCGTCCCACCCGGCACCGACGTCGGCACGCTCGACCAGGCCTACTTGCCGCCGGCCCTCCAGAGTCCAAGTCTTCGCCGGCGACCCGTCAGTGAACGCTCCGCGGCCTGACCGCGCATCCTCACCGCGGCATGGCCGCCGGCGCAGTGAAGGAGGCGAGTAACGCGCTCACCCGTGAGCCGCCACCGATGAATCAGTGTGTCCCACCCGGCTCATCGAAGAAATGGCCGTAGTCACTCGTCCCGAACGGCGCCACAGCTCCCCACCGAGGGCTCGCGTCACCTAATGTGGACTGTAGGGATGCTGCTTGGTCGTGGCCCTCGATTGCGAGGGCCATTTTCGGTGGCCGCTGCCGTCGCCTCGGAGAGGTTGCGTCGGAAGCCCCGCCCGTCGTTCGAGGAATGAGCCTGTGGACGTCGTCCAGCTTGATCGGCTGCAGTTCGCGCTGACGATCAGCTTCCACTTCATATTCCCGGCCGTCACGATTGGCCTTGCTGGCCTGATCGCCATCGTCGAGACGTTCCGCTGGTGGACGAAACGGGACCTCTACGATCGTCTTTCGGTCTTCATGACGAAGTTGTTCGCGGTCACCTTCGTCATCGGCGTCGTGAGCGGCATCGTCATGGAGTTCCAGTTCGGCACGAACTGGTCCCGTTTCTCGGGCTTCACCGGCGACATACTGGGCGTCCCGCTCGCGGCCGAAGGCATCTCCGCGTTCTTCCTGGAGTCGGCATTCGTCGGCATAGTCCTATTCGGACGGGACAGGGTCGGTTCGACCGTAAGGTGGATCGCCGGCTTGGCGGTGTTCGCCGGCACGACGCTTTCGGCCTTCTGGATCCTGGTCGCCAACTCCTGGATGCAGACCCCCGCCGGATTCAAGATCGTCACCGATTCGAACGGCCTGCAGAAGGCTCAGATGACAGACTTCTTCGCGGCTGTCTTCAATCCGTCAACTCTGCCCCGTTTCTTCCACACCGTCACGGCCTGCTGGGTCGTGGGCGCCTTCTTCCTTATGGGCATATGCGCGTGGTATGTCCTGCGGGGGCGGGGCTCGGACGTCACGTGGTTCGCGCTGCGGATGAGCATGGTGATCGCATTCCTTGGGGCGGGCGGCATGTTCGCCACCGGCGATCTCCAGACCCGCGAGGTCCAGGCCTACCAGCCGGTCAAGTTCGCCGCGATGGAAGGCGTCTGCCAGACGGCCAACGGCGTTCCCCTGGACATCATCGCCGTGCCGCCGAGCCAGGACTGCTCCTCGGGCACCGGACTCGGGATCGCGATCCCGTACGGTCTGAGCGCAATGTCAGACCTCAATCCGAACGGCCAGATCAAGGGCCTCGACCAGGCCGACCCATCGCTCTGGCCACCCGTGGCCGCGACGTTCCTGAGCTTCCACCTGATGGTGGGGCTGGGGATGGTTATGGGGCTGCTGATGCTGGTCGGGATCTTCTTCCTGTGGCGCGGCACGCTCGAGAAGCATCGCTGGTGGTTGTGGCTGGCAGTCCTTGCCATCCCCGCGCCAATCATCGCCACGGAATTCGGCTGGATGACGGCCGAGGTCGGGCGCCAGCCCTGGATCGTCCAGGGCCTGATGATGGTCTCCGCCGG
This sequence comes from Candidatus Limnocylindria bacterium, assembly GCA_041494645.1. Classification (GTDB taxonomy): domain Bacteria; phylum Chloroflexota; class Limnocylindria; order Limnocylindrales; family CSP1-4; genus Fen-1039. Next base: position 1,824 of record JBGQBD010000125.1, on the reverse strand, counting down.
AACGTCGCCGGGCGTGTCCGCGGGCGACGTCACGGTTTCTCTCGTCGCGATAGTGCTGCTTTACGCCCTGCTCTTCTTCCTGTGGGGTTACGGCCTGGTCCGTGAGATACGCCGCGGGCCCGAGACGGGCGCTGAGGCCGGGCCTGCGGTCGAGATGGGGGCCGGCGAGTCGTCGCCGGTCGCACCCGCCTCCTCATCCGCCGCCCCTGCGAAGGGGGGGCGCTGAGACGTCTTTGGCGGCGAAGGCAGCCGAGAAGCGGACGTCAGATATCGCCGGGCGCGCCTTCTCGGGGACGGCCGCCTCCTTCGAGCGTGGCTTCCTCTCGGTCGGCCGAATCGAAGTAAGAGCCACCCATTCTCGTAGAGGCGTGGGCGCATCAGGCCCCGCCCGGGCGGCCCAGAAGCACAAGGTGATGGTCGATGCGCTCCGGCTGACCTGGGCCGCATCCGATCTCTACCCCGCGGGCAACGCGCAGAAGATCCTGGCCCTCGCCGACGATGAGGCTGCCGCCCATCTGGTGGGCCGAAGCTGGATGAAGGCGGCGCTCGAGCATCTCGGGGTCACGGTCCGTGTGGTCAAGATCCCGGACGAGCTGCGGGAGCGCATCAGGGACGCGCAGAGGCGGCAGTTCCGCTAGCTCTTGCTAGGCGGTGGCCGGCGAGCCCGGGCCGCGCCCGGCGAACCTCGTCACTATCCAGCGATCGTGGGTGTTGAGCGATACACCCGGAGCCAAGCGTCACACCCACCCGACCCACCCGCACCACGCCCATCGGGACGGTCGCTACCCGAACGCCTTGCTGACGAGCGCCCGCTGCTGAGCTCGGTGAGCAGCGGCGTAACCTTCGGCCGGGCTGGATCGCTCCGGCCGCGAGACATCGACGAGCGAGACCTGTGGTGGCAGCAGGTCCCGGATCTCGGGTAGCACGAACTTGCGTGCCCCCATATTGCGAGGCTCTTCCTGGGCCCAGACGACCGTCTCCAGAGCCGGGTATGCGGCGATCAGCCGGCCCAGCTCGTCGCAGGGAAATGGATACAGAAGCTCGACCCGGGCGATCGCGATGTCGTGAGTCTCCGCTCGGCGCGGCGAGAGGAGTAGGTCGTAGTAGAACCGGCCGCTGCACAGCACTAGGCGGCGAGCCCCGTCTCGCGAGGCGGCGCGCTCCGGATCGTCGAGAACCGCCTCGAAACGGCCGGCGGTCAGCTCGGCCGGGCTCGAGGTGGCGGCCGGCAGGCGAAGCAGGCTCTTGGGCGTCATCAGCACCAGCGGCCGGACGATCGGCCGCAGCGCCTGATCACGCAGTAGGTGGAAGTACTGGGCGGGGGTCGTGGGGTTCGCGACCCTCACGTTGTCTTCGGCGCCGAGCGCCAGATAGCGCTCCAGGCGGGCACTCGAGTGCTCGGGTCCTTGGCCTTCGTAGCCATGGGGCAGGAGCAGGGTCAGCCGCGAAGTCTCGCCCCACTTGGCGAGGCCGGCGATGATGAACTGGTCGATCACGACCTCACCGCCGTTGGCGAAGTCCCCGTACTGCGCCTCCCACAGAACAAGCGCGTCGGGTGCCTCGACCGCGTAGCCGTACTCGAAGCCGAGGCAGGCAAGCTCTGAGAGCGGGCTGTCGTGCAGCTCAATGGAGGCTCGAGCGCCGGACAGATGCTGGATCGGCGTGAACCGCTGCCCGTCGGTCGCGTCGTGGAGCACAAGGTGGCGCTGGCTGAAGGTGCCGCGCTCGGTGTCCTGGCCGGTCAGACGGATAGGTACGCCCTCGAGTAGAAGCGACGCCAGAGCGAGAGCCTCGGCATGCGCCCAATTGATGCGACCATCTGAG
>JBGQBD010000124.1:0-4368 GCA_041494645.1 Candidatus Limnocylindria bacterium | reverse complement strand
CTTTCACCGAGTTCGCTCGGGTCACCGGCCTGCTCCAGGAACGGCCGCTCGTGGCCGTCGTCTACGCCGCCATCGTGGCCGAGAACCTGTTCGCCTTTCTAGGCACCTACAACCTCTTCATGGCCACACCGATGTGGGCCATCCTCGCCCTGACGCTCGTACCGGTCGCCCTCAACCGGACCGACCGGATGCTGCAGGGGGTCATGCTCTCAGGCGCGGGGGTCATCTTCTTTGGCTACTTCCTGGCCCATCTGAGCTACCTCCAGCGCTCGCCCATCGGTCCTGGCTACCTGCTGTACGTGCTGCTCGGCACCCAGCTGAACGACGCGCTGGGCTTCATCTACGGCAAGCTCTTCGGGCGCCACCGCTGGACCCCGATCAGCCCCAACAAGACGCTCGAGGGCTCGATTCTGGCGGCCACGACCACGATCGCCCTCGCCTTCGCCCAGTGGCAAATCGCCATGCCGAACGTTCCTGCGTGGGGGGTGCTGGCGGCTGGGATCATCGTCGGGATAGGCGGCCAGGTCGGCGACCTGACCATGGCCAACGTCAAGCGAAACGTCGGCGTCAAAGACTTCGGCACGCTCCTGCCCGGCCACGGCGGGGTAACCGATCGAGTCAACTCGCTGATGGTGACCGCCCCTGCCTTCGCCCATTTCATGGGCTTCCTATTCGGAGGCTTCCCATGAGCAATCGCGACGTCGGCCTGTACACCACGAAGTACGCGCTCCGCCGCTGGCTCGACCGAATACCAGGAATCTCACGCCTGGAGCCGAACGCCGTCTCGATCACATCGCTCGTTCCGAGCGCGCTGGCGGCCGTGTCGCTGTGGCAGGGCTGGTGGGCGCTGGTCGTGGTCGGCATCGGGGGCCGGATGGTGCTGACGGTCCTGGACGGGCTGATCGCGGAGTCGTACGGGAAGAAGACTCGCATCGGGCCTTACGTCAACCGGCTGCCCCAGGAGATCGGCGACGCGATGCTGTTCTTCGCGCTTTTCGCCCTTGCCGACCCGCGCTGGGTCGGCCTCGTGCTCGCCGGCGCCTGGATCGTCAACATCCTGGCCATCCTGCCCCTGCTCTCGGGAGGGTCGCCGCAATGGGTCGGCCCGGGCGGTCAGCCGGACCGGATAGCCGTGGTGATGGTCGCCGCGGCCGTGGCGATCGTGACGCCTATTCCCTGGGACGCTGTTTGCGCCCTGCTGGTCGCCCTGATGGTCGTGACTATCTGCCTCCGGATCTTCCGAACGGTTCGGCAGGTGGGCACGGCCCGCGTGGAGGGAGCCTGATGACGACCGACCCGGCGACCGAGGGTGCAGCCGCGTCTCCGGCGGCGCGACCTCGGCCCAGTCTCTATCACCGCTCGTTGCGGGCCTTCATGCGGTCCTTCGGGAGGCTGTCGGACGGCATCCGGTTGGGCTACCGGGTCGGCTTCAACTCCGGCACCATGGTCGACTACGTCTACCGTAACGAGGCCCGCGGCATCTCGCCCCTGGGCCGGCTGATCGACCGGGTCATGCTCAACAACGTCGTCTGGCGAGGCGTTCGAGGGCGGCGGGAGCTGCTCGTGCAGCACGCGCGGGCCTTGCTCGAGGAGGATCCCGAGCGAAGCCTCTTCGACGTCGCGGCAGGCCCCGGCTCGTACCTGTTCCAGCTGTCGGTAGGTGACTTGTGGGCCGCGGACATGAACCCGGCGGAAGTCGAGCGGGGGCGGGCACGGGCGGCTGGCGAGTCTCGTCCTGACATCCACTTCGTGCAGGCCGACGCCTTCGACGCCGCGACCTGGCCGAAGCCGCGTTTCGACGTCCTCGTCGCCTCGGGGTTCTTCGACATCCTCGACGACATAGGCGACGTGCGGCGGCTGATCGAGGCCGGGTCGGCGGCTACCCTCCCCGGCGCACACTGGGTCTTCACCGTGATGGAGGGGCACCCGGATCTGCTGATGCTGCGCGACGTGCTGGTGGACTGGGATCGCAAGCCCTGGATCGCCGTAACGCGAACGGCCGAGGAGGTGCTGGCGGTAGCCCAGCCACTCGGCTGGCGGGCCGTCAGGATCGACCGGGAGCCCAACCGGCTCTTCGGGGTCGTGACCATGGTGCGATCGTGATCGCCTGGGTCGTCGGCGCCTCGGGGGTCTGGGGCGGCGCGGTATCCCGAAACCTGCTTTCGCGCGGGTACGACATCTTGGCGCTTGGCAGGCGGGACGTGCCCGAGCTTGCTGAAGAGGCGCGCCGACTCGGTCGGTCATGGTCATTCGCGCCGCTCGATCTCGAACGGCTCGACACGGCAGGCGCCGTCTCGACGGTGGCGGAGCTCACGCCACGCGGGGTCCCGGACGTGTTCGTGCTCTGCACCGCGGTCACCGGCCGGGATCGCGAGACGATGACCCGCGCCGACTTCGTCGTTCCGGCCGCCCTGATCGAGTCCGTAGCGGCCCGGATGCACGAACGCTCGCGCGGGCGCATCGGCGTCTTCGTCGCTCAGAACGCCCGCCTGGGAATGGCCGGTCTGGGCGACTACTCGGGCGGCCAAGGTGCGTTGTGGACGTGGTGCGAGGCGTTCCAGGGCGAGCTAGCGGGGCGGCCGACCGGCGTATCGCTAACGCGTGTGATTCCCCCGCACGTTGCGTCGGCGACCCAGCGTTGGGTGACCGAGCGGAGCGGTCACACCGCGCGCCTGCACGAGCCGAAGGCGGGCCGGCTCGTCGACGCGATCCTCGCCGGCGACCGGAGAGCGGGCCGGCGCCCCTGGCTTGCGGCCCTGGCGACGCTGCTCCGGTAGGACGGCCGGAGCTCATCGAGGAAGGAACGAGTGGTGCCAGACGATCTTCGGGTCTTTAGCGAGGGGCACCTGCTCTGCGGACTCTCGCCTGCTTTTCGTCCGGCCGCCGGCCGCCGGCCGAGGCGCTGACGCCATGAGCGACGATCGAATCCTGGTCGGGCCCCGGGTTCCCGACGCGATCCGGTCTCTCAGCGGCGAGACGCTGGTGGACCTCCTGGAGCTGGCGGTCGCGCGGAACCCCGATGCTCCCGTCTTCGTCATGCCGCGCGGCTTGCGCCTCGAACGGTGGACCTACCGCGATCTCGGGCGGGAGAGCCGTCGAATAGCGGAAACACTGGTCTCGCAGGGTGTTGGGGGCGGCGACAGGGTTATCACGTGGGCTGCCAACGACCCCTGGCTGGTCGCCGCCTACTTCGCGGTCTGGCGGCTCGGGGCGGTGGTCGTGCCGCTGGACCTGCGGATGGCTCCCGAGATTGCGATCCGGATCGGTCGAGCCGTTGAGCCCACGCTGACCCTGGCGGGCCCGGATGTCGCCGCCGATGAGGCTGCCGCGCTCGGTGCTCCCGTCCTGGGCGTTGACGCCATGTGGCTCACCGGCGAATCGGGGACGCGGCTTCCCCTCTCGATCGAGACCGAAATGGCGCCTGGGGCCAACCGCCGCGCCGTCGCGCCCGACACGCTCGCCGAGGTTCTGTTCACGAGCGGAACCACGAGCGACCCCAAGGGCGCGATGCTGACCCACGGGCAGCTGGTCCACAGCGCGCGGACCATCGCCATCACCGCCGGAATCCAGCGTGAACGGGCGCTCGCCCTCATCCCACTCTCCCACACGTATGGCCAGATCGTGCCGCTCTTGTACGGCCTGATGTCGGGCACCCAGCTCACCTTCCTGCCGGCTCTCACCCCGTCGGCGCTCCTGTCAGCGATGAGGCGGGACAGGATCACGGCCCTCACCGCCGTGCCGCAGCTCCTCAGGCTGCTCATGGACGGGATCGAGGCCGAGGCCGCGCGCAGGGGGCGGAGCGAGAGCCTTCGCCGGCTCCGCGCGTTCGCACTTCACCTGCCGATGCCCTTGCGCCGGGCGATCTTCCGCTCCGTCCTGGCGCAGTTTGGCGGCGAGCTGAGGACCATCACCTGCGGCGGCGCGATGCTGCCGGCCGAGCTTCAACTGGCCTGGGAGGCGCTCGGCATAGCCGTGGTCCAGGGATACGGTGCCACCGAATGCGCCTCGATCACGGGCCACACTCGCACCGCCCGGCGGCCGGGGACGGTAGGACCGCCTCTGGCCGGAATGGAGGTGAGGATCGCCGAAGACGGCGAGGTGCTCGTTAGGGGCCCGGGCGTGATGCTCGGGTACTGGGCAAAGCCCGAGCAGACGGCCGAGATCATCGTCGACGGCTGGGCGCACTCCGGCGATGCCGCGGAGATAGAGCCCGACGGAGAGCTGGTGATCCGCGGCCGGACGCGGGATCGCATCGCCCTGGCCAGCGGCCTCAAGGTCTATCCCGAGGATGTCGAGGCCGCGATCGTGGAGTCCGGCCCGGTTGGAGCTGCCGTCCTGCTCGAGACGAGCCCGGGCTACCTGGTTGCG
>JBGQBD010000123.1:0-4525 GCA_041494645.1 Candidatus Limnocylindria bacterium | reverse complement strand
TGATGTCCTGAGCCGTGTTGGCTGCGCTGGCCGCTCCCCAGAATCGGCCACCGAGAATGCTGCTGGCACCTCCGAGGATCGAGCCACCCACGCCGAGCAGGTTCTTCTGGTACTCGCTTCTGTAGCCGCTGCCGCAGACATCGCAGCGGAACTCGAACTGGTAGCCCTGGTTGGTCGACAGGTCCTGGTAGTTGCTCGTGAATGGCGTGAAGCCCGGCATTCGACCCACTCTTCCTGGTGGCGGCCGCGGAACGGCCTCGGTGGAGACGGTATCGCCTCGAATGTTACTTCTAGGGGCCAAGCCGGATTCAGTCGTCCCTCGGGCTCTCTACGGGACCGCGACCTTCATTCGGGCCAGAACCTGACCTTCGTCTGCCAGGCCCTGAATCAGGAAGATCCCCTGAAGCGCCGGGCCGCCTCCCACACTTCCCCCGCCGAACATGTGGTAGGCGCCGAGTTGAACGTTCACCTGCCCATTCGCCGGCGACGAGGCCACCCAGGAAACCTCGTACGGCGACGACGCCAGCCAGGAGACCTCGTAGCACGGCTGGCCGACGACATCGCATGCGTCTGCCGCCATACCGCCGATCCAGGCGTCCATCAGGACGAACGCCTTGTCCGAGCCTGGCGTATTCCACACCGCCCGTGCCTCTTCCAGCGAGACCACGAACTTGCTCCCTGGAGTGGAGAGCTCGCCGACGACCGTGAGCATGCCGTCCGCGCCGACTCGGACGGCCCAGTAGTAGCCGTCCGAGGCAATCTGGCCGTCGACGACGTTGGCGTAGCAGGCCCGCGGAGATGTCGCACTCGAACCGGTCGGCCCTACACCCGAGCACTCGAATCCCGTGGGAACTGGACCCTTCACGATGACGATGCGGCCGGCCAGGTGCGCCGGGTCGGCAGCCCACAGCGCCGCGAACTCGCCCTGGGTCAACGGGCGATTGCCCGAGCCCATGAGACCGATCGGGGCAGCGCCGGGGGTGCCCGTCGGGAGGGCGACCGGCGTTGCCGGTGGAGCGGCCGGGCTGCTCGAAGGCGAGGGTGGCGGCGTGCCGGCCGCGCCGGGCACCGAGATGTCGGCGACCTCCGCCACGAGGTGGAACGCCCAGCCATCGGTCTCGATCGAGACGCCATTGCCGTTGGGCAAGGTGGTCGAGGTCGATGTGGCCACCCAGGCGGCCGTCACGACGAATACTCCGTACCGCGAGGGATCGATCAAGTCGATGCCGGCGGCGGAGTCTATCTGAAGCGTCTGGGACGGGAGGTAAGGGTAGTTTGAGGGCGTCGGCCCGCTGAGGGTATCGACGATTCGTGCCCCGGTAGGCTCGCGCACGAGGTAACCGCCGACCAGGAACGTGTAGTACGCGGTGATCGCCCCGGGCCAGGCTTCGGTGGTGCGGAACACCAGCCGTGAGGACGGAGCGAGGGTGAGCTGGCCCAGGTTCCTGAGCACTCCCGGACTCACGTACCGGAAGGCGAAAGTGCCGGTCACCTTCGGCAACGTCAGGACGTCGCCTTCGACGCAGACCTGCGAGGCCATGCCTTCGACGACGCCGACGGTCTGATTCGGATCCGCCGGGCAGTATGGCTTCGCGTCGATCGCGACCGCGGCTACCAGGGTCGTATTGACCGGCAGCGCCGGGCCGGCCATGACCGCCGCCAGCTCCGCGGTCGTCAGGGCTCGATCGGCCGGGTAGCCGGTTGGCGGGGTTGCGGCGGGCGCGGTGGGTGACGGCTGGACAGGGGTGGCCACCGGCACCAAGACGTCCGCCAGCTTCGCGAGTACCCGCCACGCGCCGCAGCCCCTGGACGATTGCGGCGGGTCGCCAGCGCACGCCTCGACGACGCTGCGGACGACATAGACGCCGCGCACGGGCGCCGCGTGGTCGACCGAATCGATGATGCGCATGCCACCGGCGCCGACATGGCGGGCGTTGCCGCGGAGCGAGAAGGGATCGTAACTGGGCAAGGGGGAGCCGGGGCCATATCCATGGTCCGCCTGGACACCGGGCGCGGTCGCCTCGTCGCCCAGCCAGTCGTCGTATGGGCAGTCGTCCCCGTTCGGCACAAGGACGTCTCCCGCAGTCGGCATCAAGGCGCACTGCACCAACAGCCCCACCGCTCCCAACCAGCCGTCGACGAGGAACGTCTTGCCCTGGAGTGGCCAGTCGTCGACCACGCGGAAGGCCGTGTTCGCGGACGAGGCCGGCGTGATTTCGCCGATCAGCCCCAGAACGCCGGGCGCGAGGTAGCGGAAGGCAAAGACGCCGGCGGCCTTCGGCGCGGAAAGATAGGCCGACACCCCGGCTCCCATGACACAGACCTGCGCGCCCATCCCCTCAATCACCCCGACCGTGGGATAGCGGTTCATCGGGCAGACATCGGTCTTTGCGTCGATCGTGACCGAGGCGACGAGCGCCGTGTTCGTGAGCAGCGCCGGACCGGCCATGAGGCTCGCCAGCTCGGCTGCCGTTAGGGCACGGCCGGCCGGGTAGCCGGAGAGCGAGGCTGTCGGCGCGGCGGTCGCCTGGGGCAGTGAGATGCCGGCCACCCTGGCCAGGACCTGCCAGACGGCGCAGCCGCGGCTGTCCATAGGGGATGCCCCCGGACATGGTCCAGTCGTCTTCCGAATGACATAGACGCCTCGGGTCGTCTCGAGCGGGATCGCGTCGATCTGGCGCATTCCCCCGGCCGTGACATAGCGGGCCTTTCCGTGAAGCGCGAGGGGGTCGATCGAGGGAGCCGGCGACGCGGCGGAACCGTCGGATTCGGCCGGACCCACCGCGCCGTGGTTCTCGATGACGGGTGCCGGCGATCCATCCTCACTCAGCCAGCTCTGCTGGCATGGTTCGAACCCGGCCGGATTGAGGAAGTCTCCGACATCGAACGACTGCGTCGCGTCGCATGGCAGCGCCGTGGCGCCCAGCCAACCCTCCGCCAGGAACGTGTCGCTCGCCAGCGGCCAATCGTCGCCGACGTGTAGGGCAAGCCGCGATTGGGCCGGCGTGACCTCGCCGATGAGGCCAAGGTAGCCGGGCGCCATGTACCGAAAAGCGAAGATGCCCGTGCCCGTGGTTTCCTTGAGGTATTCCGAGACGGTCGATCCGATGACGCAGACCTGTGAGGCCATGCCCTGGACCAAGCCGATCGTTGGTCGGCTGTCCATCGGGCAAACGTCCGGCCGGGATTCGATCGTCACGGAGGCGACAAGGGTCGTGTTCGTTGGCAGAGCCGGTCCGGCCATGAGCGCCGCCAGCTCCGCGGTGGTGAGCGCGCGATCGGTCGGATAGCCGGCAAGCCCCGACGCGGGTGTCGTCTGGAACCGCGGAACCACCACCAGCGCCGCGGCGAGGAGCACGACCGCGGCGAGACCGGCACCGGCGAGCAGTGTTCTCGGAATGGCGCGCGCAGGCTGGGGGGAGAAGGCGCGCCAGGTGTACCTCGGCTTCACCGGGGCGCGGTCCACGGCCTGGAGGACCTGCGTCGTCAGGCCCTCGGGCAGCCGGCCGGCAGATCGGCGGGCCAGTTGCGCACGTACGTCCGGATCGATCGGCGGAAGCTGCTGGTTCATCGCGACTCCTTTGCGAGCGCTGCTTCGAGCGCCGCGCGGGCGCGGTGGAGCCGGGACTTGACGGTTCCCTCGGGTGCCGCCAGAACCGACGCGATTTCCGAGATCGGCCTCTCCTGGAGGTGATGCAGGACGAGGATCGACCGGTCGTCCATCGAAAGGCGGCCGAAGGCTCGATCGAAGGCGTCGGCGTCCGCGGTCCGCTCGTCAAGGGCCTGTTCGGGCGAAGCCGGTTCTCGATCGTCCAGGGGGTCGATCATTCGGATCTCGCGGACGTGCGCTCGACCTCGCCGGCGAAGCTGGGACCGGCAGGCATTCAGGTTGATCCGCCCGAGCCAGGCGTCGAAGAGGTCCGGGTCGCGCAGCGCATCGCGGTGGCACCAGGCCGAGACGAACGTCTCCTGGGCGGCGTCGGCGGCGTCGGCGGAATCCCCCAGGATCGCCAGCGATGTGCGGTACACGGCATCCACCCGGCTGCGGACGAGGGCATCGAAGGCATCGCGATCGCCCGACCGGGCTCTCTCGACGAGCGCTCGCTCCATGTGCCTCCCTCTGCGCCTCTATCCGTATAGATGCCCGCGTAGGGGCTGCGGTTGCATCCGGCTGGAAACCGGCGCCCAGCTCAGGTCGGCGCTAGTCGACTCCCAGCTCGTGCAGTCGGTCTTCGCCGATCCCGAGATGGTGGGCCAGCTCGTGGATGACCGTCACCCAGACCTCGTGCTCGAGCTCTTCGGGATCCGGGAAGTCCTCCAGCAGGGCCGTCCGGAAGAGCGTGATCTTGTTCGGCATGAAGGCCCAGTCGGCGGCGTATTCCGTTCTCGGAATGCCCTCGTACAGGCCGTAGAGCCCCTCGTTTGGGCCGAGCCCGGTTTCTCGCAGTTGTGTCGAAGTCGGCTCGTCCGCGACCACGATCGCCACTTCGTCGAGGGCGCGGGCGAACGGTTCGGGAATAGTGTC
>JBGQBD010000122.1:0-4739 GCA_041494645.1 Candidatus Limnocylindria bacterium | reverse complement strand
ATGCCGCTGAAGGTCCTGACCCAGGCGATCCACCACCCGCTCACCGGCACGGGCATCGCGCAATTCCGCAGGGACTGGGAGTCGGCGCAGGCGCCGGCCGCCGCGACGCCTCGGGACGCACCCGCGCAGCTCAGCGCGCCTGTCCCTCCCAGACACCGCCGGCCACGACCGTCGTCCGGAACGCGTACCGATCGCCACGGTTGAGGTGGCGTCCGTACTCGAACGGCTCGCCGTATTGGTCGAAGACGGTCTCGGACAGCTCGAGGAGGGGGTCGCCCTCCGTCAATCCGAGGAAGTCGGCGGTCCGCCGGTCCGTGGTGATCGCCCGGAGCAGGCACTCCGCCCGCGACGGCTCGACCCCGTTCTCCTCGCGGATCGTCTGGTAGAGCGATCGAGCCGAGAAGTCGAGCCCGGTCAGGCTCGCCACGAGGGGTGGCGCCAGGACGGATCGATCGAGCGAGAGCGGTGTCCCGTCCACGAAGCGGACCCGCTCGAGCTCGAACACCGTGCTGTTGAGGGGGATCCGGAGCGCCCGCGCCTCGGCCTCGTCCGCCTCGCGGACCCGCGCGCCGCAGACCTTCGACGACACGGCCTGGCCGTGGACGGCCGCCCAGTCCGTCAGTCCCTGGGGCCCGCTGGTCGCCTCGATCGTCACGTTCCGGCTGTTGACGAACCATCCGGACCGTTCGTGGGCCTCGATCAGGCCGCGTGCCGCCAGGTCCGCCAGGGCGCGGCGCAGGGTGTTGCGGGCGACGTCCATGCGGGCGCCCAGCTGGCGCTCCGGCGCGAGGCGCTCGCCCGCCGTCAACCGGCCCGTCGCGATGTCCGCCTCGAGCCGGCGCATGACCCGGACGTACGCCAGGTCACTGCCACTGGCATCCGCTCGGCGTGCCAATCGTGAACCGGGTTGACAGGACTGGTTCATTTTTGGTTCACTCTCGCCATGAAGCTTGCGATGCTCGGTGGAGGCGGATTCCGTACCCCGGCCATTTATCGGGCGCTGGCCGAGGGCAGCACCCGAACCCACTACGACGCGGTCGTATTGTATGACGTCGATCAGACGCGACTCGACAGGATCGGAGCCGTCCTGGCGGGCATTGACGAGCGCCCCGGGCGGCACGTGGCGCTCAGCACGACCACCAACCTCGAGGAGGCCGTGGATGGTGCGGACGTCGTGTACTGCGCCGTGCGGGTCGGTGGGATCGAAGGCCGCCTGCTGGACGAGACCGCCGCCCTGGCCGAGGGAGTGATCGGCCAGGAGACGAGCGGGGCCGGCGGGATCACCTTTGCCCTGCGGACCGTGCCGGTCGTGGTCCGGATCGCTGAGGTCGTCGCCCGCCGGGCGCCGGACGCGCTGTTCATCAACTTCACCAACCCCGTCGGCCTCGTGACCGAGGCGGCGCGCCGCGTCCTGGGCGACCGGGCATCGGCATCTGCGACTCGCCCCTGGCCCTCTGCCGGCGTGTCGCCGAGGCGCTGGACCGTGACCCGGGCGACCTCTGGTTCGACTACTTCGGGATCAACCACCTCGGCTGGCTCCGTGGCGTACTGGACCATGGGCGCGACCTGCTGCCCGGCCTCATCGCGGACGAGAAGCGCCTGGCCGGCTTCGAGGAGGGCCGCCTCTTCGGGTCGGACTGGCTGCAGTCGGTCGGGATGATCCCGAACGAGTACGTCTACTACTACGATTTCGAGGCTGAGGCCCTCACGGGCATGCGGGCCGGGCGGGTCCGGGCCGAGTTCCTCCAGCGTCAGCAGCAGGCCTTCTACGCGGGCGGCGGCACTCCGGCCGAGTCCCTCCGGTCGTGGGAGGCCACCCTGGCCGAGCGCGAGGGGAGCTACATGCAGGAGGTCTGGAGCGGCCGGGACGAGGAGCTCCGCGGCGTGGCCGCGGCGCGCGAGACGGGCGGCTACGGGCGGATGTCGCTCGATCTCGTCGATGCCCTGAACGCGGACGGCTTCAAGGTGATGATCCTGAACGTCGCCAACCGCTCCAGCCTGCCGTTCCTCGATGAGGCCGCGGTCGTCGAAGTCCCGTGCGTCGTGAGCCGCGGCGGCATCGTCCCGGTCGCCATCGGGGCCGTGCCGATGGCCGCCCAGGGCCGGATCCTCGCGGTTCGGGCAGCCGAGCGCGCGGCTATCGAGGCGGCCCTGTCCGGCTCGCGCCGAATGGCCGTCCGCGCCCTCGCCCTCCATCCGCTCGTCCCGTCGGTCGAGACCGCCGGCCGGATCCTCGACCGCCATCTCGCCGGGCAGCCCGGCCTGGCAGAGGCCCTGCGGTGACGGTGGACGTGGTCTGTGCCGGCCCTCCGTTCCTCGACCTGGTGTTCCGCGGCCTTCCCCGGATCCCGAAGGGCGGCGAGGAGGCCCTGGCGAACGAGCTGGTGATCGCCCCCGGCGCCATAGCCAACGTCGCCTTCGCCCTGCGCCAGCTGGGTCTTGATGCCGTCATCTGCGCTGGGATCGGCACCGACCCGGCGGGTCGCCTCCTCAAGGAGCTGATGGACGAGGCCGGAATCCCCTGGCTGGGCGAGCCGACCACGGCGACGCCGGTCTCGGTGGGGCTGCCGCTCGACGGCGAGCGCGCCTTCGTCACCGTCAACCCGCCCACCGAGGTGGACGTCGCCGCGATCGCGGCCGCTGGTCCGCGGGCGGTGGTGGCGAACCTGCCCCTGCCGGCCGGGATGCCCGTCGGGCCGCGCCTGTTCGGAGTCGTCGGTGACCCGCAGGTCGCGATCCTGCTCGGCCGCCCGGCCGACTCGTGGGCGGACCTTCGCGCGGTGATCCTGAACGAGCGCGAGGCATCCCACCTCAGCGGCCGCCCGGACGCGTCGGAAGCCGCCAGGCAACTGGCCACTCGTGGCTGTCTGGTCGTCGTTACCCGGGGCGCACGCGGCGCGGTCGCGGCCCTCCCCGACGGCCGGATCGCCGAGGCGCCGGGGATGGCCGTGCATGCGTTCGACACCGTGGGCGCGGGGGACCTATTCGTCGCCGCGTTCATCTGGGCTGACCTGGCCAACCGGCCCATCGGCGAGAGCCTCGCCGTGGCGACCGCCTACGCCTCCCATTCGCTCGCCGCCGCGGGTCCGCGCCAGAAGGGGCTCACCCGGGCGGCGTTCCTCGACGCCATCCGACCCAAGACCGAACCAGGCAGCTGGATGCTGGAGGGTCGAGGATGACCTGCTGACCGACGCTTCGCTCGATCGTCCCAGGCGGCGAACACGTCGGCCCGACGCACGATCGAAACCATGCCATGCGGGTGTCTGGCCCGCGTCCTGGAGGAAAATCACAATGGACGATGTCGTCCGGCAGATCATCTCGCGGCGGCGGTTTCTCGCGCTCACCGCTGCTTCGGCCGCGGTGGCCGCCTGCGGCCCGTCGGCTGTCGGCACCGCGATCGCGCCAGCGTCCAGCGGGACGGCGGCGAGTGGCGGCACCGCGCCCAGCGGTGGTGCTCCCAGCGCTGGTACCGTCTCGGGCACGATCACGGTTTCCTATCCCGACGAGGCCGGGCTCAAGCCGAAGTACGTCGAGCAAGCCGCGGCCGCGGTCAAGAAGCAGTATTCCGGGGCCGACGTCAAGATCGACCTCCAGAAGGTCGGCGACGACGACTACTACACCAAGCTGCTGCTTGCGCTGGACAGCGGCAACGGGCCCGACGTGTTCCACGTCAGCGGCAGTTCGATCGGCGAGCTGGCCGAGGCCAGCTACATCGAGCCCCTCGACAACTACGTCAGCCAGTGGGCCGACTGGAGCAACTACCCGGACGCTGTCCGCGGCGGCGTGACGTACAAGGACAGCGTCTGGGCGATCCCGTACGGCCTCGACATGCGCTGGCTGTACTACCGCAAGGACGTCCTCCAGAAGGCCGGCCTGCCGGCCGACTGGCAGCCGGCCAACGTCCAGGGCATCTTGGACGCGGCGACCGCGGTCAAGAACGCCAACGAGGCAAACGTCCTGCCGTACGCGCTGTACGCGGGCCCCGCGGGCTCCAGCGGCACGGCCAATCACGCCTTCGTCCCGCTCCTCTGGGCCTTCGGCGGCGATCTCCAGGACAAGAGCGGCAAGTGGATCGGCGACAGCCCGGCCACGCGCAAGGTCCTGGCCTACTACCAGAAGGCCTACGACGGGCTCAGCCCCAAGGAGATCCTGACCTCCACCAGCCCGTGGACCGCAATGCGCGAAAAGCTCGGCAACGGCGGTCTGGCCATGCTCTTCGAGGGCGGCTGGGTGTATGGCGGCTGGGCGTCCAAGGACAAGGCGGGGACCGAGCAGAATGTCGGCTACCTGCTCCACCCGACGGAGAGCGGCGGCCCGTCGTTCACCGTGGGCGGGCCCGGGACCTGCTGGTACATCAGCTCGCGGAGCACGAACAAGCAGGGCGCCTGGGAGTTCATCAAGGCGATGAACACCGCCGAGATCGTCGGTAAGCTCAACGCCGAGGATCCCCACCCGGTCGCCCGGACCGACGCCGCTGACATCCCCGAGTTCAAGTCGGACCCGTACCTCGTGGCCTCGACCGCTGCGCTCGCCAAGGCCCGGTTCAGCCCACCCGATCCGGACTACTCCAAGGTCATCGAGGCCATCCAGAAGGCCACGGCCCGCGTCGCCGCCGGCGAGCTCGGGCCCAACGATGCCTCCAAGCGCTACACGGACGACCTGACCCAGGCGCTCGGCGCCGGCAAGGTCACCTCCCTGTAGTGGCAGTCGCGGGCCGGCGGAGGCTGGGCAGGAATCGT
>JBGQBD010000121.1:0-4743 GCA_041494645.1 Candidatus Limnocylindria bacterium | reverse complement strand
GAAGTTCGATTACGAGAAGGGCTACAAGTTCTCGACGTATGCCACGTGGTGGATCCGCCAGGCGATCACCCGTGCGATCGCGGACCAGGCCCGGACGATCCGCATCCCGGTCCACATGGTGGAGACGATCAACCGGCTGATCCGTGTCTCGCGGAATCTCCTGCAGGAGCTGGGCCGTGAGCCGACCGTCGAGGAGATCGCCGAGGCGATGTCCAAGGGCCAGGAGGTCATCGTCACCCCGGAGAAGGTCCGCGAGATCATCAAGGTCAGCCAGGAGCCGGTCTCCCTGGAGACCCCGATCGGCGAGGAGGAGGACTCCCACCTCGGCGACTTCATCGAAGATCGGGGTGCGTTGGCCCCGGCCGAGGCTGCGTCCCACCAGTTGCTCAAGGAGCAGGTGGAGGCGGTGCTCGACTCCCTCACCGGCCGCGAGCGCCGGGTCCTGCAGCTTCGTTTCGGCCTGGAGGACGGGCGTGCCCGGACCCTCGAGGAGGTCGGCAAGGAGTTCAACGTGACTCGCGAGCGGATCCGCCAGATCGAGGCGAAGGCGCTGCGCAAGCTGCGCCACCCGTCCCGCAGCCGCAAGCTCAAGGACTATCTGGAGTAGGGGAGGGGCCGCTGGGCCCGGGCCCAGCCGCGTGCCCGGCCGGTCACCGTGTCTATGGCTCTTGCCCGGGCCCTGCCCCTTGCCCGGCTCTTGCCTCGGCCGCGTGTCCGACTCTTGTCCTGGCCGCATTTTCGTCACACGAACGAACGCGACCGGTGGGGCACCCTTGAGGTCACGTTCTGGTGCCAGACGCAAGTTCGGGCACCGTTCTTGCCCGTGGCGCACAGGTTCGACACCACGGGCGTCTGGAACGCCACGTTCGTTCGCCACACGCAAACCGCCGGAACCCGGGCCGCGCCGGGCCGGCGACCCGCGGCCGGAACCCGGGTGTCGGCCGCACCGGCGGACACCAACCCATGGGAGAACAGACCTAGGCCTTCACGGTCGGCACCGCGTTCGCCATCGTCACGGCGGGCACCTTGAGCAGGATGATCGCGTCACCGCCCGGGTCGCGGCCGGCCGATAGAGCGGCCAGCGCCACCTCGCCCGGGATCGGGAACGCCAGCCGCAGTGCCTCGCCATGGGTCCGGATCACCATGCGGTTCCAGCGCGTGTCGCTCAGCAGCAGGATCACGCGATCCATGCCGCCGTCCCGCTTCTTGAGGTTGATCCGTCGCTCCAGCGCCTGGGCATCGCGCAGGCGCGTCTCGGCCTCCACGCCGATCGCCACCGGTCGCCTGCCGATCACCGCGTCCCATGCGCGCCTGTCGCCCCCGGTGGGTAGGGGCACCTCGGTTCGCCACGGCATACCAACCGAGATCCGCGACCGGAGTGCCGCGAGCAGGGCCAGATGCGGGCCATCGCGGAGCGGCTGTCCGGCCGGGTAGGCCCGAGCGCTCAGGTCGAGACCCACGGTCGCCAGGATTCGCGGCAGGTGGATGAACGGAACACCAAGCACCCGGCCCCGCTCGACCAGGCTGATTCGAGCGCCTGACAGCCCGACGGCTCGTCCGACTTCGCCCTGGCTCAGCCCGGCCGCGAGTCTCGCCTCGCGGATCTCCCGGCCGAGCTCGGCGATGATCCGCTCGCCCTGCTGCTGGCCACGATCCACCGCGCGTTCTGACGTTGCCATGCCGGCAATGGTGGCGACGGCTGCTCACCTGCGGCTTGCCTGCGACTCATGGGGGCGCAATCCGACCTGACTCGATGGCGGGCGGTTCGCCGGGATCCGAGCCGAGCGCCACGGGCTCGCCGGCGTGGGTCCAGTCACTGTACGAACCGGGATAGAGGATCGGGTCGGGCAGTCCGGCGATCCGCATGGCGAGCGAGTCGTGACAGGCCGATACGCCGCTTCCGCACGAGGCCACCACGTCTCCCCGGTCGGCTCCGAGCGCCCGGAAGCGCGTCGCCAGCTCCCCCGGCGTCAGAAACCGGCCGTCCGGGCCGAGGTTATCGGCGGCCGGGGCGTTGAGTGCGGTGGGGATGTGGCCGGGGTAGGCGTCGATCGGCTCCGTCTCGCCCCGATAGCGGGCCGGCGCGCGCGCGTCCAGGAGGAGGACTCGACCGAGCCTTGCCCGGAGCTCGTCCCGGTCGACGACCTTCGTCCACCGGCCGGCCAGCTCGAGGTGCGCAGGTACCGGGTCGGGGGTCTGCGTGGTCAGCGGAAGGCCCGCGGCGATCCACGCCGGGATGCCGCCGTCGAGGACGGCCGCCCGGCCGTGGCCGAGATCGTCAAGCATCCACCACAGCCGCGCCGCAACCCAGCCGCCGACGTCGTCATACGCGACAACGAGGTCCCCGGTACCGATCCCCGCAGCCCCGAGCCGCCGGGCGAAGACGGCTGGGTCCGGAAGCGGGTGGCGGCCCGGCCCCGTGGGGGCGGACAGGTCGTCGTCGAGATCGAGGAAGATCGCGCCCGGGAGGTGTCCGCGGTCGTACGCCAGGTGGCCCTGGACGGGCTGGCCCAGGTACCAGCGCACATCGACGATCCGCAGGCCCGGGTCATCGATTCGGGCGGCGAGGTCCTCCGGGGAGATGAGACTCACGGCGGGAGTATGCCAGCCGACCCGGAATGGAGTTGCAGCCACTCCCGGCCCCGGCTCCCGGCCCCGATCCTGGCGTTGCCCGGCGTTCGCGCTGACCGGTCCACGGCCGCTCCGGGTCCCCGGCAGGGCCGCAGGCCGCCGGTTCCGTCCGTGCTATTCTTTCGCGCGGCGCGGCGCCCTCCTGCACCGCACGGCGACTGCCCTCGGCGGTCCCTCGCTCCGGCGTAGCTCAGTGGTAGAGCGGGCGGCTGTTAACCGCCATGTCGTAGGTTCGAATCCTACCGCCGGAGCCACTCGTGTACTGAATCCGACCGGTTAACGCCCTGATCGGTCGCTGCCTTCCAGACCGCGACAGCCTTGCCCTCGCGGCTGTCGACGTCGATCTGCGCGAAGAGGTCACGGACCCATGAGACGCGCGTGTCGAGCGGCGCGTGCTCGAGGATCCCGGTCATTTCGTCGATCGTCTCCTGGACGAGCTTCGATGTGATCCGGAGTGGCCGTTCGGTGCGCTCAAGGTCGCCAAGGCGAGCGGTCGCCGCCCCGAGTTCCGTGCCCACCAACTCGATCTCGAGCGTGATCCGCTCGGAAGCCTTGGTCCGGCGCAGCGCAGGGCACGGCGAAGATTCGCGTCCTGCTGCTCCAGTTGCCTGACTTGCGATCGCGCTCGCTCGAGGTCTGGCCCCTGGCGCTCGGTCCGCATCCGGATGTCTTTGTTGAGGATCTGGACCATCTCTCGGACGGCCTTCGGGGTGATGAGCATTCGGCGGATCAGGTCCATGACGCCGCCGTCGAGCTCGTTGGCGCGCACGTGTGGTCGCCCGCAGCGCGCCGTACAGCGGTAGTAGCGGTACGAGCGCGAGTTCGTGCCCGCCATGGGGGCGCCACACGCACAGCGAGCAGCTCTGTGAGTGCGTAACCGCCCGCGTACCGCCGCACCAGCATCTCTGGGACCCGCTGCCACCATCTGGAAGGCTTGAACGACCCGCGGTGCCGTCTCTGGGTCCGGCACCCACCGGATCCGGGCGAGCGGCGTGCCGTCGTAGCGCGTGCCGATGATCACCGGTTCACGTCGGTAGCCGACCGGCGGTCGCCCGCCCGCCGAGAAACCCTGGCGCGCCAGCTCCTTCTGTGGGCGCAGCACGTCGGCGGCCGTGGCGGCCGCGTAGAACTCGCCGACGGCCATCAGGATGTGGGTGATCAGCGTCCCGAGGAGGCCGTCCGGCACAGGCTCCCTATACGAGAGGATGTCGATGCCACGCTTGCGCAGGAGCGCTCGGTAGACGAGCCCTTCCTCCATGTTGCGTGCGAAGCGGCTGAACTTCCAGACGAGGACCCAGGAGAAGGTCGGGTGCGGCTCGCGGGCCCGGGCGGCGATCGACTGGAGCCCATGGCGCCCTTCGACGTCCGTGCCGCTGATACCGGCGTCCTGAACCACCTCGCAGGTCGCGCCCGCGCGCTCAACGGCGGCGGTCAGCTCGGCGCTCTGGCTGGCGATCGGTAGCTCGTCGCTCGCCTGGTGTTCCGTCGAAACGCGGACGTAGACGATGCCGTGCGAGCCGGCAGGAATCGTGACCATGGCAGCCCGAATTGCAGTCGAGGCGGACAAGAGGGCGGTTGGCGTCGGGAGGAGAGTGGTTCGGACGGGCGACGGTCTCCTGATCCAGAGTCAGCGCCGGAATCAGGTCTCGCGAGCCATCACGTGAGCGTGCAGGACGGCTATCTCCGTCCGATTCCGGGATGAGTCAGGCGCTGATCCTACAAAGTGGCGGAATCAAGCGCGAATCCATCGCCGGGCTGTGTCGGTGGAGGCAAAGGCCCGTCTCGAGCGCGTCGTCGAGGCCCTCGAGGGTGGTCGATAGGAGCGTCCCCAACGGCCGCCGCGGTCAGGACACGGAGGCCAGCCGCAGCGGGCCGGCGATCTCGGGGCGGACGCTCTGCCAGCCGCCGAGCAGGCCGATGAACGAGGCGAGCATGTCCGGATTGAAGTGGCCCGGATGCTCGAACCGCATCTCCCGCAGCGCATCGAAGGACGCGGTACCGGCGTTGGAGAGCGCGTCGAAGGCCTCGGCGATCGACACGAGCTGCGAGTCGGGACTGATCTGGCCGACCCGCCGGCCCGCTGGGAAGCCGGAACCGTCGAGACGCTCATGG
>JBGQBD010000120.1:0-4879 GCA_041494645.1 Candidatus Limnocylindria bacterium | reverse complement strand
TGAGCAAACAGGTCCGGCTTGAGCCGGCCAACAAGCGTCCCACTGGAACCGCAGTGCGCGCAACGCTTGCCAACCGCTTCGACGTCGTGGTCGTGGTCTGGGTGCTGGCGCTCGCCATCGGCTGGTCCTTCTACACCCTGTCTCGCGCCCAGCTGACCAACTCTCAGTGGTCGTCGGCTCCCCAGTCGGGCCCCGCCTGGGTCGTGTCGGGCCAGGACGCGCCCCGCTGACAGAGCCGTCCGAGGCGTCGCCAGATCGGTGCCGTCCGCCCCTCAGGAGACGGGCGCGGGTTCCGGGGCGCGCTCGGCCACCCCTCGCAGGATGATCTCGGCAGTGGCCTGGTAGCCGATCCGGCCCGTGTTGACGACCAGATCGAATTCATCCGGATCGCACCAGTCGCGCCCGTAGAGCTGGTGGATGTAGGCGGCTCGGTTCGAGTCGGTTTCGTGCATCCTGCGACGCGCCTCGGCCTCGGTGAGACCGTCCCGATCAATCACAGTCCGAACCCGAACCGACTCCGCAGCGCGAAGGAAGACCCGGAACACGTTCGGGTTCTGGCGCAGCACGAAGCTGGCGCCGCGGCCGACGATGACGACGTTTCCGCTCGCGGCCGCCTCGCGGATCACCTCCTCGGTGAGGTGGATGATCTCCTTGCGGGGATCGAAGAGCGGGTCCGGATAGGGCGGCGTCCAGCCTGCGCCCATCCCGGGCTCCAGGCTCGAGAACGACCGGACGAGACGCTCGACAAGGGTTCGCGGTCGTTCCTCCTGATCCGCAACCTCGCTCGGGCGCAGCGCGAGCCTGGCTGCGACCTGCTCGATGAGCTCCTTGTCGAGGACCTCGGCTCCCAGCGCGGCCGCGACGATCGCTGCCACACTCGAGCCACCCGCGCCGTACTGGCGAGAGATGGTGACGATGGGCATGTCGTGCTCCTTCGCCTGCTCGCGCCGGCTCGTCCGACGGCCGTTCGGTTCCCATCTCCGGCCAGCGCACCCTCACTCTAGAGCGGCGATACGCCGGACGCCAGAGCCGTCGGGACCGACGTTCCGCGACATGGGGCTTCGGCTTCTCGAAGGCCGCGTCTCCTAGCCCCGATCCGCCAGAGCTCCGTGAAGCTCCAGGGAGTGGTCGCGCAGCCAGCGCCGCCAGCGGCGGTGATCCGGCCGGCGGCTCGCCACGATATCCCAGAAGCCCGGCCCGTGGCCGAAGACCCGGAGATGAGCCAGCTCGTGGACGACGACCGTCTCCAGCGCTTCGGGCGGCGCCAGGATCAGGCGCCACGAGAACGACAGGCGCCGCGCTCGCGAACAGCTCCCCCAGCGAGTGCGAGCGTCCCGAACGGTCACGGCCGCCGGTGACACACCCAGAGGCTCGGCGTGGCGATCGATCTCGCGCTGGATCGCGGACCGAGCACGGACCTTGAGCCACGCTTCCAGGATCGACGCGAGGTCCCGGCGCTCGCCGATTCCAACGTGGACGACCAGCTCGTCGCCTTCGTCCGCGCCTTCGCGGCTGATGCTCGTTCGCTGCCGTCCCGCCCCGGCCACGACCCGAAGTCGATGCGCCTCTCCGCGGAATCGGAAGAGGCCGCCGTCGGCGAGCGGCCCGAACTCCGCCAGCCGTTCGCTCTGGCGGGCCTGCCGTTCGAGATGCCGTCTCAGCCACGCTTCGCGCTCGGCCACGAACGATTCGGCCAGCCGCTCGGCATCCCCCTTCGTGCGAGCCGCCCGAGCCGGAATGGTGACCAGAGCCGTGTGCCGGGGATCCACGGTGAGTCGGAGGTTCCGCGCCCGGGTCGAGCGCCGGACCGTGCATTCGAGCCCGCCGCCCGACAGCCGGAGCGTGGCGCGCCATTCGGTGGTCGTCGACATCGCCTGAAGCGTAGCGCCAACCGCAGCCCGTGCGCCGATAGACGCGGACGACCGGGACGGAGCGTCGGGCCGGCGCGTGGCACCTCGGGCGGGCCGGCTTCGCGCCGCCATGTCCTCCAAACGAGGGTACGCGAAGCTGCGTTGTTGCTGTAACATTCGCCGTCGCGTGGGGCTATAGCTCAGCTGGGAGAGCGCCTGCATGGCATGCAGGAGGTCCAGGGTTCGAGTCCCTGTAGCTCCACCAATCCCCCGCTGACGACAGACCGCGGCTGAGGCTGCCCCGAGAAGGATCGAGCGGCCTGCGAAGCTACGGCGACGAACACGACCGCGGGGCCGGCCACATTTCGCCGGGCAGAAGCGCCCCTCGGATACACTTGAAGCTGGTTCGAGCGTGTCACGCCGGGAGCGTCGCCACGCCCGAACCCAGCCAGGGAGAGGTCCATCGTGTCCACACCAGAGCACATCCGCGCCGACCGCTATGAGCCCACGGCCATCGAGCCGCGCTGGCAGCAGCGCTGGGCGGAGCTCGGCCTACACGACACCGACCTCAGGGACGCGAGCAAGCCCAAGTACTACCTGCTGACGATGTACGACTACCCGTCGGGGGACCTGCACATCGGGCACTGGTACGTGAAGACGCCAACCGACGCCATCGCCCGCTTCCATCGGATGCACGGCGAGAACGTCTTCATGCCGGTCGGCTTCGACGCCTTCGGCCTGCCCGCAGAGAACGCCGCAATCAAGAACAAGATCCACCCGCGCGAGTGGACCCAGTCGAACATCGACAACATGCGGCGGCAGCTTCGGTCGATGGGCGCGACCTTCGATTGGAAGAGCGAGGTCAAGACCTGCGACCCTGGTTACTACCGCTGGAACCAGTGGCTCTTCCTGCGCTTCCTGGAGGCCGGCCTGGCGTACCGGGCCAGCTCGCCCGTGGACTGGTGCCCCAACGACGGGACACTGGCGCGCGAGCAGGTCGAGGGCGCGGATCGCCACTGCTGGCGCTGCGGCGCGCGCGTCGAGAAGCGCGAGCTCGACCAGTGGTACCTGCGCATCACCAAGTACGCCGACGAGCTGCTCGACTTCTCCGGCATCGAATGGCCGGAGCCGATCCGCATCATGCAGACCAACTGGATCGGCCGGTCGGAGGGAGCCGAGGTTTCGTTCACGACGGCCCCGGACGACGAGTCATCAGACCGCGGGCCTGATGGCTTCGGCGGCGACGATCTGCGCGTATTCACGACCCGCCCGGACACGCTTTACGGCGCTACGTTCATGGTGCTGGCACCCGAACATCATCTCGTCGCCAAGCTGACCCACCCGGATCAGGCGGCCGAAGTCAAGGCCTACGTCGAGGCCGCCGGCCGCGAGACCGAGATCGAGCGGATGTCGACCGAAAGGGAGAAGACCGGCGTCTTCACCGGCTCCTACGCCGTCAACCCGGTCAACGGCGAGCGCATCCCTATCTGGATCGCCGACTACGTCCTGGCCGGCTACGGCACGGGCGCGATCATGGCCGTCCCCGCCCACGACGACCGGGACTTCGCCTTCGCCCGGAAGTTCGGCCTCCCGATCGTTCGCGTCATTGCCGGGCCAGAGATCTCGGACGCCGACGTCGCGGTGCCGATGGAGACGGCCTTCGTCTCGCACGGCACCGAGGAGCGGATGGTCAACTCGGGTCCGCACACCGGTTTGCCGGCGAAGGAGGGGTTCGCGAAGATCGTGGCCATGCTCGAGGTCCAGGGCAAGGGCAAGGCCTCGGTCAACTACCGCATCCGCGACTGGCTGATCAGCCGCCAACGCTATTGGGGCACGCCGATCCCGGTCGTGTACTGCGACACGGACGGCATCGTGCCGGTCCCGGACGACCAGCTGCCGGTTCGGCTGCCC
Organism: Candidatus Limnocylindria bacterium; assembly: GCA_041494645.1. Classification (GTDB taxonomy): domain Bacteria; phylum Chloroflexota; class Limnocylindria; order Limnocylindrales; family CSP1-4; genus Fen-1039. Next base: position 1,118 of record JBGQBD010000120.1, on the reverse strand, counting down.
GATACGGTCGACTACGGCGGCCGCGGCGAGAACCCGCTCAAGACGGACGCGGCTTTCGTCAATACCAGGTGTCCGCAGTGCGGCGGCCCGGCCTGGCGCGAGACCGACACGATGGACACCTTCATAGACTCGAGCTGGTACTGGTTCCGCTACCTCTCCCCTGCCGACGAGAACGCACCGGTCGATCGATCGATCGAAGCCCGCTGGTGCCCGGTCGACCAGTACACCGGCGGCGCAGAGCACGCCGTCATGCACCTGCTCTACTCCCGTTTCTTCACCAAGGCGATGGCGGACCTGGGCATGGTCCACGAGCGCGAGCCGTTCAAGCGGCTCTTCAACCAGGGCCAGATCCTGGGCGCCGATGGCGAGCGCATGAGCAAGTCGCACGGCAACGTCCAGGACCCCGACAAGCTGGTCTTGCGCTACGGCGCCGACACTGTCCGCCTCTTCCTCATGTTCATGGGTCCGTGGGACCAGGGCGGGCCGTGGAGCCCCACCGGCATCGGCGGCATCGGGCGGTTCCTCAACCGCGTCTGGCATTGCGCCCTGGATCCGCACGGCGTCGAGGCGGGCGATCCCGAATCGGGCGTGCTGCCGGCAGGGCAGGACACCGCGGCGGCCGAAATAGCGCTCCGGACAGCGGCGCACCGAACCCTCCGCGTCGTCTCGGAGGAGTACGCCGAGCTGCGCTTCAACACCATGGTCGCGCACCTGATGGAGCTGTCGAACCTGCTGATGCGCTACCGAGGCACCGAAGCGGCCGGCAGCGCGGCGTGGAACGAAGCCGTGTTGCTTCTGCTGCTGATGCTGGCGCCTGCGGCTCCGCACATCACCGAGGAGCTGTGGGCCCGACTGGCCAAGGCCCGCGGCGAGGAGTCCGGCGCCGGCACCGCGTCGTCGATCCACTCCCAGCCCTGGCCGGCGGTGGACGACGCCGCTGCCGCCGAGAGCGAGCGCGAGGTTCCGGTGCAGGTCAACGGCAAGCTACGCGACAAGGTCATGGTTCCGGTCGGGATCGCCGAGGCGGAGCTGGAGGCGATTGTCCTGGCCCGGCCCAAGATCGTGGCCGCTCTGGACGGCCGGGTGCCGCTCAAAGTCATCCACGCCGGCGGGAGGCT
>JBGQBD010000119.1:0-5184 GCA_041494645.1 Candidatus Limnocylindria bacterium | reverse complement strand
GTGCTGCTGGTCCCGTTCGGCAAGTTCGCGCACGTCCTGTATCGTCCGGTCGCTCTCTTCGCCATCCGGTTGCGGGGCTAGGAGGTTGATCATGGCGAGTAAGCGAAGGAACAAGGGCCCGGGTTCGCGTTCAGCCGTGCCGGCCAGCCGAGGCAGGGCCGCGCCGGCCGCCGCGAACCGCAACAGGCTCTACCTGGCCATCGCCGGCGGAGGCTTAGCCTTGCTGGCCGTGATCGCGATCGGTTTCGTCGCGCTCGGCGGCGGCGGTTCCAACGCCGCGCCCAGCCTGTCCACCGGCGAGACGATCGTCCAGGGCCAGGGGGGCCACTGGACCAACGTCACGCCGGATCGGCTCGCCCAGATGCTGACCCATAAGGACTTCGCCCTGGTGAACGTCAAGACGCCCTACATCGGCGAGATCGACGGCACCGACCTCTACGTCCCGTACGACCAGCTCACCGCTCGTGCGAGCGATCTGCCGCCCACCAAGTCGGCCAAGATCCTGGTCTACTGCCGCAGCGGGGTTGAGAGCGCCCAGGCCGCTCAAACGCTCCTGAACCTCGGCTACACCAACGTGTGGAACCTCGACGGCGGAATGAACGCGTGGCAGGCGGCTGGTCGCACGCTGGTCCAGAAGAACCGCCAATAGACGTTGACGAGGGCGGCTTTCAATAGAGCCAGGGCAGCATGCGGCGTGTCCGGCCTCTGTACGCGAGGTAGCCGTCGAAGGTTTCGACCAGCCAGCCCTCCTCCCGCCTTGATTTCAGGTCGAAGAAGACGGCCAGCACGGCCGCGCCCACCAGGGCCAGCGGAGAGGCAGTCGCCAGACCCCAGCCGCAAGCGCCGAGGATCAGACCACCGTAGATAGGGTGGCGGACCAGCCGATACGATCCAGACTCAACGAGGCGGGCGCCTGGCAGAGGCATCGGGAACGGCGTCAGGTTCTCCCGAAGGTCGAGCACACCGCGCACGGACAGCACCCCGCCGCCGGCGATCAGAAGGACCCCGGCCACCATTCCTGCAAACAGTGGAAGGCCACCCCAGGCGGGGCCTCCCTTCCCGGCGAGACCGATGCCGGCGAACATGGCCAATTGGATCAGAAACCACCCCTGACCCTGGCTGCCCAGGTCCGGGAGTCGCAGTGCCTTCATCCCCTAACCCGCAACATAGCTCGGTGGCGGCTGTGTCGGGGCGTCCGGATCGGCGTGAGGTCCCGTAACGACGACCTCGCCCTCGATCGGAGCTGCGCCGCCGAGGATGCGGTATCGGTGGTGGATCTCCACCGTGCCCGCCGAGAGCATCGCCGCCACTGAGCAGTACCTGGTGGCCGAAAGCTCGATCGCCCGGCGCAGCGCGGACTCGTCGATGGCTGGACCCTCCACGAGGTGGATCACGTCAGCGCTCGTGTAGATCGCCGGCTGGCGGTCGGCGCGCTGGTTCGCGCTGACGGACACTTCGTAGTGAGTCACGACCTGCCGCTTCTTCTGGAGGATGGACATCACGTCCATTCCGGTGCAGCCGACCTGGCCGACAAGCAGCATCTCCACGGGGCGCGGGCCGGCATCGCCGTCGGCGTCGTCCAGCGTGATCTCATGGCCGGATCCAGTCCGAACGGTGAACCTCATTCCCGGCCCATCGAACCGGGCGAGTGAAGACTTGATGGCCACGTGGTTTACTCCTTGGCGGCGGGACGGCGGACGATCAGAAGCGAGTCGATCGGAGCGCGGCCAGGACGGGGAACGCGCCGGACAACCTCCGCTCGCTCGATTTCGAATGAGGGGTCGGCTGCCAGAAGGTCCACTGCGATCTCGTCCGCGGTGAAGAGCCGCTCCGCATCGGGCGGTCCTCCCTCGCCTTCCGTCGCGTTCAGGCGATCATGGCCGACCACGAGCATCCGACCGCCCGGAGCCACCGCCGCAGCAGCTCTCGCATAGATGGGCCTTCGCTCGCCCGGTGGAACGTGCAGGTAGACGATGACCACGAGGTCGAACGACCGGGCAGGCGCAGTCCATTCGAAGAGGTTGCGCTCCAGCCATTCGACCGAGACGCCGGCGGCGTCGGCCTTAGCCCGTCCGTTGGCAAGCGCGACCGGCGACCAGTCTACGGCGGTCGTCCGCCAGCCCTGCCCGGCGAGCCAGACGGCATTGGTGCCGCTCCCGGCAGCCAGCTCGAGAGCGGCGCCGCGCGGCAGGCCGGACGCACCCATTACCAGCGTCGGGTTTGGCCCCTCGCCCTCGAAATCGCCCGCCTTGTGTCGAATGTCCCACTGGATTCGGCGCTCGTCGGCTACCACGGTCTAGTCCCTCTCCAGCGGCCGACCGGTTCGAGCCCAGGCAGCCGTTCCGCCGCGGACCGAGGCCGCGCCCTCGAACCCGGCCATCAACAGGAAGTCGGTGGCTGCAAGGCTCCGATTGCCGCTCTCGCAGATGACGAGGATTCGCTTGTCCTGGGGGAGGTCGGCGGCTCGCTGAGCGAACTGGCTCAGAGGGACGTTGAGCGCTCCGGGGACGCGACCCCGTCGATACTCCCAGGTCTCACGGACATCCATCAGGCGAACACCGCCGTCGCGCAGGAAGTCATCGAGCTGTTCGACGCTTATCTCGGGCGTGGCCCGGCGAAAGGACGACTGCACCATCTACTCCAACTCCGTACGGGGTCTCATCAGTTGGCGAGCAGGCCGAGCGCACTGTCGATGCGAGCCTGGTCGAAACCCACGATCGGGCGACCGTCGATCTCGATGACCGGCACGCCCATCTGCCCGGTCCGGCGCACCAGATCACGCGCGGCGGCTGGGTCACGGCTGACATCCACGTCGCGGAATGGAACGCCACGCGTGCGGAGATACGTCTTGGCGCGCGTGCACCAGACGCACGTCGGCGACGAGAAGACGATCACGCGATGCGCCCCGCCTGTGGAAGTGGCCTTATGCGAGAGGTAGCTACCCATCAGTTAGACTCCAGAGATGCGATCACTCGGCCGAGACGCTCTCGCGCCTCCGCGGCCACATTCTTGATTTCGATCGATTCGGCGATGCCCACGACCGCCAGTGGATCCATGGCCTCGACGATGGTGTCCGCGCCCTCCTGACGCAGGACGACGTTGCACGGCAGCAGCACGCCGACCGACGGCTCCGCTTCGAGCGCCCGGTGCGCCAGAACCGGGTTACAGGCGCCCAGGATCAGGTAGGGTGCCCCGTCAATGCCGAGCTTTGCCTTCATCGTCGCTGCGACATCGATCTCGGTCAGGACCCCAAAGCCTTCGGCCTTGAGGGCCGTCTCGACCCGAGGCCGCGCCGCAGAGACGGGGCCGGCAACTCTGGTGCCCAGGGCGTAGCCCGACTCCTTGTTCATGACTTGCTCGAGAGGGCCACAGGAGCAGCAGCGGCTTGCACCACGGTCATCGGCGCCCGCCTTCGCGCCATGCGCCGGTCGACTATCCCATCGATGACATCGCAGGCCTGGATCAGGGACGGCTCGGCCAGCCGGTATCGGATCGTCGTGCCGTCGCGACGCGTATCGACGAGACCGGCCGAGCGCAGGACCGCCAGGTGCTGGCTGGCGTTCGCCAGACTGCAGCCCAATTCATCGGCAAGCTCGCCAACCGAGTGCTCGCCATCGCGGAAGACATCGATGAGCATCAGCCGCTTGGGATCTGTGAGGACCCTGCACACCTCGGCATGGAGCCGGTACCGCTCGGGGTCTCGATTCGCCTTATCGTTCATTGGTGCCTCTCGCCGTGCCTTGCCGGTGGGACCGGCCCGGGTATACTAGCACTGGTTGCATACTTGCGCAAGTAGCTGACAAAGGATAGGCCGTGTCGATACTCCGTCTCTGCCGATGACCCCGCAAGCCGACCTCGGCATATTCGTCGTCAGCGTGTGCGCCGGCCTGATCGGATCGCTGGCCGGAGTTGGGGGAGGGATTCTCGTGATCCCCGCCCTGACCTTCGTGTTCGGCGTGGACATCCACCTCGCGGTCGGCGCCAGCATCGTGTCGGTGATCGCGACGAGTTCCGGGGCCGCGGCGGCGTACGTCCGGGACCGCATGACGGACATGAGAATCGGCATGTTCCTGGAGCTGGCAACCACCACAGGAGCGGTGACGGGAGCGCTGCTGGCCGCCGTGGTAGCGCCCGCGTTCCTCTACGTCCTGCTGGGCGTGGTCTTGCTCGGCTCGGCTGCGATGCACGTAGCGCGGCTGGACGAGGAGATGCCGCCGGCCGGACCGCCGTCGCGGATCGCCGCGGCGATGAAACTGAGCTCGTCCTATCCGGACCGCCGGCTTGGACGCGAGGTTCCATACACCGCCCGGCGCGTGCCGCTCGGCTTCGTGCTCATGTGGATAGCCGGAGTGGTGTCGGGGCTGCTTGGCATCGGATCCGGTGTTCTCAAGGTGCTCGCCATGGACGGGGCGATGCGTCTGCCGATGAAGGTCAGCTCAGCCACGAGCAACTTCATGATCGGGGTCACCGCCGCGGCCTCGGCCGGGATCTACCTGGGGCGCGGCGACGTGGATCCGCGTATCGCGGGGCCGGTTGCGCTCGGAGTGCTGGCCGGTGCGTTGATCGGCGCGCGGCTGCTCAACCGGGTCTCGAACCGCGCGGTTCGGCTGATCTTCCTGCCGGTGCTCGTGGCCGTGGGTCTCGAGACCATCGCCCGCGGATTGGGGTTTGGACTATGAGCCCGCAGCGCTTTCGCCTGATGGTGAGCCTGGTCCTGGCCGTGGGCGTGGGCATCAGCGCGACACTCATCGGAGTGGGCTTCGTAGCGGCTCTGGCGGTGGGCTGGCAGGGGTCGCTTATCGGAGCGGCCACGGCGGCAAGCACGCCGACCACCGATTTCGGCGGGCTTACCTCGCGCCTGGGGATCCTGGAGCCCCTCGCCATCACTCAGCTCGGTCTCCTGACTCTGCTGGCCACGCCTGTGGTGCGAGTGGCGGCATCGGTGGTTGCCTTCGCCTCGGAGGGCGACCGCCTCTACACCGTCATTACGCTGATGGTGCTGGCGATTCTCCTAGCCAGCATCTTGCTGTTGCGCTGAAGCCCGTCGCTGACGGACCCGGGCCTAGATGAACAGGGTCGCGTCTGCTTCCGTCATCAACTGCAGCGCCGTGGCAGCGCCGACCGGCTCTTCCATGCCATCGACCAGGTCTTCGCGCCGCAGGCCGAACAGGTCCAGCGTCATCT
>JBGQBD010000118.1:0-5383 GCA_041494645.1 Candidatus Limnocylindria bacterium | reverse complement strand
TGTAACCGGAATCGGCGAGCCCTGCCGCAGTGACTCCCGCCAGCAGGTGTTGCGGCAGGATCGGCAAGGCGGCCTGCCGCAGGAATCCGGCGATCGGCAGGAGCATCGTGAATCGGACCGTCGAGGCGCCGACCGCGGTGGCGTGAATGCCCTGCCAGGAGGAGCCGTGCGGGCCGTCGTATTTCGGGTCCTGCAGCAGACCGATGGTGAACGCCACGTCCGCCGCGGTTACCGCCTCGCCGTCCTCCCAACGGGCATCAGTCGCGAGCTGGAACGTGTACGTTCGGCCGTCGTCCGAGATCTCCCAGCCCGTCGCCAGGTCGGGCAGCATCGAGCCGTCGGGTCCGGCCCGGACGAGACCCCGGAAGAGGAGCGCTATCAGATCCTGGTCGGCCTGCGTACGAGGAGTCAGCGGGTTGATGGAGCTCGGATGACCGACGATCCCCTCGCGATACGGCACGGCCGCGGCGATGGACGGACTGGCCGGGCGGAGATCAGGCGAGGCCGCCGGAACGAGCATCGCCCCGCCGATCAAGGCCAGAGCGAGGGCCAGCGCGCAGATAACGAATCGGTCGCCGCGTGTCATGGCTTCAGGCCCACCGTGGGTGACCCCACCCGCGCGTCCGCCGCTCTCGCCGGGGGTCGCCGGGCCGTTCTACCCTCAGGATCAATGCTGCGGCAGGACGGTGTAGCTCGCGACGGAGAAGAGGCAGAACAGGATTGCCAGGAGGATCGTGAACTGCCACAAGCGCCGTTCGATCCCACGCCGGCTGCGGTACACGGACGAGTCGCCGCCGAAGGTGGCGGACAGGCCCGATCCTCGCGCCTGGAGGAGGATGGCGGCGAGCAGGAAGGCGCCGATGATGTCCTGGCCAATGGCCATAGCGGGGTTCACGGCTCGAAGCAACCTCGTTCGTGGGTCCGCCCGACAGCGGACCGGCGCATGTTAGCACACGGTCGCGGCCTTCCGGCCCTGAGCGCCGGCTGGCCGCGGCGTGGCCGGAAACCCTGGCGTCAGCCTCTGCGAGCGAGCAACGAGTGCCCGGTCACCTCGGGCCACGGCGCGAGGCCGCCGATCTCCAGGATCGTCGGCGTGACATCCGCGAGACGGCCGTCCTGGAGGTGCTTCCCGTCCATGAACCGGCCGATGCCGACGAGTGGAACGGGGTTCAGGGAGTGCTTGGTCACCGGATTGCCGGCCTCGTCCTTCATCTCGTCGGCTTTGCCGTGATCAGCGGTTATGAGCAGCACGGCGCCGGGAGCCGCTGGGTCGCCCGCGTCCACCGCCAGGATCGCGCCGGCGACGCGGCCCAGGCAAGCGTCCACGGTTTCGCAGGCCTTGACCGTGGCGTCCCAGACGCCGGTGTGGCCGACCATGTCCGGATTGGCGAAGTTGGCGACGATCAGGTCATACCGGCCGCCCTCGATCGCCGCCACGAGAGCGTCGCACACGCCTTCCGCGGCCATGCTCGGCTGGAGGTCGTAGGTGGCGATCTTGAGGCTGGGAACGAGAAGCCGATCCTCGCCCGGCCACGGCTTCTCGCGCCCGCCATTGAAGAAGTACGTCACGTGAGCGTATTTCTCCGTTTCGGCGACGTGGAACTGCGTCCAGCCGGCCTTGCTGGCCGCCTCGGCCAGGGAGGGCACGACCTCGGGTCCGAAGACCACCTCGACCGGCAGTTTGGCCTCGTACTCGGTCATCGTGGCGTAGAGGATCCCCCTGGGCGCCGGAGCTGCCGCGCTGCGGTCGAAGCTCGCGAAGTCCGCGTCCGCGAGGGCGTGGGAGAGCTGCCGCGCCCGATCGGCCCGGAAGTTGCAGTGCAGGACCGCGTCGCCGTCGGCGATCGTCCCGTGGTCCACGCCGTCGATGACGGTGGGCGTGATGAACTCGTCATTCTCGCCCCGCGCGTAGCCGCCCTCAACGGCGGCCACGGCCGACGGGGCGTGGAAGGCGGCCAGTCCGTGGACGATGGCGTCGTAGCCCTTCTTCGTTCGCTCCCAGCGCTTGTCGCGGTCCATGGCGAAGTAGCGGCCGCCGATCGTGGCGATCTTCGCGTCCGGGTGAGCGGCGGCGAGACGCTTCTCCAGGTCGGGCACGAACTCGATGGCGGAACGGGGCGGCGTGTCCCGGCCGTCCAGCAGGCCGTGGACGCGGACGCGCTTCACGCCCTGGCGGGCGGCCAGCTCGGCCACGCCGACCAGGTGGCGGTCGTTGGCGTGAACGCCGCCTGGCCCGACCAGGCTGATGAGGTGGAGGGTGTGGCCGGCCTCCTTCGCCCGAGCGCACAGTTCGAGCAGAACGGGCCGGGTGAAGAAGCTACCGGTCGAGATGGCCCTGTCGATCCGGGGCAGGTCCTGCAGGACCGGCTGGCCGGTGCCGAGGTTGAGATGGCCCACCTCGGAGTTCCCCATCTGGCCCTCGGGCAGGCCGACGAAACCTTCGGACGCCTCCAGGGCGCTGTGAGGCCAGCGCTGCAGGAAGGCGTGCCAGTTCGGCATGCGGGCTTGTGCGATGGCGTCGACGGCCGAGTTGTGCCCGATCCCGAAGCCGTCTAGGACGACCAGGACGATCGGGCGCGGGCGCTTCCTGGCGTCCGTCATGCCGGCTTGCCTTCGGCTTCGGCTCGAGCCTTCGCCGTCACGGCGGCCCCAGCCACCATGCCGGCCATCTCGTCGGGCTTGAGCGAAGCGCCCCCCACGAGGGCGCCGTCGATCGAGTGCTCGGCCAGGAACTCGCCGATGTTTGCGCCAGTGACGCTCCCGCCGTAGAGGACGGGCACGCTCTCGGCTGCCTGGCCCCAACCGAGGTCGGCGCCGAGAGTGGCTCGGATGGCCTCGGCCATGGCCGAGGCATCTGCCCCGGAGGCGTTGCGGCCGGTGCCGATGGCCCACACGGGCTCATAGGCGATGACGAGGCCGCCATTGAGGAGAGCGTCCAGGTCCTTGCCTGCGAGAGCGCCGCGGAGCTGAGTGGCCACGACCTCCACGGCCCGCCCGGCCTCGCGATCGGCCAGCAGCTCACCGACGCAAAGGATGGGCCGCAGGCCCGACGCGATCGCCCGAGCCAGCTTCTTGCCGATCAGCTCGTCCGATTCCTTGGCGTCGCGGCGCCGCTCGGAGTGGCCGAGGATGACCCACGTGGCCAGGCCATTGAGCATGGCGGCTGACGTCTCGCCCGTGTACGCGCCAGCCAGCTCGTGGTGGACGTTCTGCGCCCCGACGGCGACGTTCTTGCCCGCGAGGGCGTCGCGTACCGCGGCCAGACAGACGAAGGGCGGGCAGATGACCCGCACCACGCCCGGCTCCTCGGTCCGGGCGGCAATTGTCGCGGCCAGCTCTCCAGCGTCCGCGGGGGTGGTGTTCATCTTCCAGTTGGCGGCAATGATCAGGGGTCTCATAACTGGGAATGATGACAGAGTGGAGGGAGCCTCCGGAGGGACAGTCGGCCCATCGCGCGGCGGCCGAACGGCCGGGCCGGAGTGTCAGTCGGCCCCACGGCGTCCCCGCTTCCCCACTCCCTCGTCGGGATGGAGGGCGAGACGCTCGATGCGGTCGAAGGCGCGCTGGACGGCGGAGCGGTGCAATCCGAGGCGCTCGGCCAGCTCGGAGAATGTCGCCTCCGGTTCTTCCCGTCGGGCGTCGGCGACCAGCCTGACCAGGTACCGCTGCTCCGCCAGGCGGCCGTCCTCCTCCAGCGCATCGATCGCCTCCAACTGACGCGCCGCGGCGGCCACGGCCCGCTGCAGGTTGGCCGACTCGGCGTTGATGACGCGGTTCAGATCGCCGCGGACCGAGCGCGAAACCTGTCTCGCCTCCAGCTCGAGCAGCGAGGCGCCACCGCCAACAAGTCGCAGGAACGTGCCAACGGTCTCCACGCTCTTCCAGGTGACCACGCCTCGGCCGCGTCGGACGCGCCACGAAGCCACCATCTCGAACTGGCGCAGCCTCTCGCACAGGTCGCGAGCCTCCTCCACCGGCAACACGAACTCGAGATGCGTCCGGCCCGAAGCCAGGCTCAGCGATCCGTGCGCCAGGAACCGACCGCGCAGGTAGGCTACCCGGCAATGCTCCGCGGAGCGCGCCCAATCGAAGGTGGCGGGCATGGGTCCGGCGGTCCGCTCGGCAGCCGTAAAGGCGCCCGCGGACGTGGAGGCGCCGGCGGGCGCCGGCGCGACTGGTGCCGTCTCGCCCGGAACGCGACCCCGACTCAGCCTCAGCGCCACTCGCGCGATCGGCCGGCGGCGAGGCTCGAAGGTGCCGGCCAGTCCGGCAGCTTCGGCGGCGCGGCAGCACCGACGCGGAGGATCGATCGCGGCCAGCTCGGCGCGCAGCGCATCTGCGAGGTCACGCTCCGCGGTCGTCACGCCAGCCCTGGATCGCACGCATCGGGGACTGGCCCCGGCGGCCGCAAGTCACGCCGTCCGGGAGACCCGCGAGCGGCGGCGTCCGTAGGCCTCGCGCTCGAAGACGCGCATTATCGCCGCCGCCAGCCGCGATGGGTCGTGGTGGTGGGCATTGTTCGGATCGACGACGTCCTCCAGGACAAGGCGTGGCGCCGGCGCGCCGGATCGGGATACCGGCGGCGGCCATCGCAGCTTCACCGGCTGGGCTACGTAGTCGCCCGGGCGTCGGGCGTCGAACCGATTGTTGGCCAGAACCACGTCGAAGAGGCCTGCCCCGCTGTGGCGCTCGAGCGCTTGGACATGGTCTGTCAGGTCGTACCCATCCGTCTCGCCACGTTGCGTGGCCACGTTGCAGACATACAGCCGGACGGCCGATGAGAGCCGGATAGCCGTGGCGATCTCGGGCAGCAACAGGCTCGGCATGATGCTCGTGTACAGGCTGCCGGGGCCCAGGACGATCAGATCGGCCTCCTCGATGGCACGCCGCGCGTCGTCGCCGGCCGAGACGTCGGCCGGCGTCAGCCAGACTCGATCGATGCCGGACGACCGGGCGATCTCCGATTGTCCCGTGACCTCCGTGCCGTCGACCAATCGGGCGTGCAGCGTCACGGGCGTGGCGGTTGCCGGGACGACCTGACCTCGGACCGCCAGAACGCGGTTCATCTGGCGGACCCCCTCCTCGAAGTCGTCTCCCTGCACCGAGGTCATGGCCGCCAGGAGCAAGTTGCCGATGGTGTGCCCGCCAAGGCTGGCCTCCCCGTCGCCGGGGAACCGGTACTGCAACAGCTCGCCCATCAACGGCTCGGAGTCGGCCAGGGCCACGATGCAGTTGCGAATGTCGCCCACGGCCGGGATTCCCAACTCCGTGCGCAGGCGCCCGGACGACCCGCCATCATCCGCCACCGTTACCACAGCCGTGATGTTGCTGGTGTGCTCCTTGACGCCGCGCAGAAGCGTCGACAGCCCGGTGCCGCCGCCGA
>JBGQBD010000117.1:0-5508 GCA_041494645.1 Candidatus Limnocylindria bacterium | reverse complement strand
CGGAGTCATCGTCGGCAGTGGTGCCGGTAATGGCGACGTCGGGGTCGGAGTCGGCGCCCGTGTTGGAGTCGGCAGGGTGGCAACCGAGCCGCCCGGTGTCGACACGGCCGCAATGCCATCCCGAGCCTCAACGGGCCCGGCCGATGCAGCAACGGGTGCCGTGCCCGCCCCTGTCCACAGCGGGTCCACGGGTAGCGAGGCGGCGACCAGCGCGGCGTTGACCGAGAGAAGGGCCGCCACGCCGACGATGACTCTCGCGCTGGCGTGCCGCTCCAGAAACGACACTTGAAGATCCTTCGAGGCTTGCTTCGAGCCCAGCCTACCATGAGGTCCGAGCGCTCGATGGGATTCCCGATCAGTGCGACGTGGGCAATCCTAGCCAGGCGTGGGCGCCGTCCATCGAAACGACCAGGAGGCCGGTCGGGCCGAGCGCGGCGACCCAGTGCCAGTTCTCCAGGTCGGAGGGCATTTCGCCCGTTTGAGTCAAGTCGACCGTGGTGAGATCGTCGCGCGCCGCCGTGAGGGTCAGGTTGTGGTTCGACTCCGACGGCCCTCCGACGAAGATGCATCGCCGGCCGTCCGTGTACACGACGGCCGACAACGCGGCCGGCGGACCCGCAAGCAGCGCCCAGGTCTTGCCGTCGGTGGAGGTCCATGCCGCCGTCGAGCTAACCTGCGTGATCGCGTCCCAGCTCGTCTGGATGGCGACCACGACGCGGTCGCTGATTCGGAAGACCTTCATCCAGGCGTCCGGAGCCGCCGTCGTGCCCGCGAGCTTCGCCCTGCTCCAGCTCTTTCCATCGGACGACCACCACAGCGATGGCGTCATCAGCCTCGGACCGCCGCAGCCTTCGTCGCCCAGAACGGCGCCCGAGACGACGTAGCCACTCGCGAAGGCCGTCGCGCCCTGGACGACGACGGTGCCGAATGTCGCCGTCGGGATCGCCACTCGGCGCCAGCTCATCCCGTCGTCCGAGAGCCAGATCACCTGCGTCTTGCCGTCGGCCAGATCTCCCGTTGCCACGTAGCCCGTCGAGCCGGCGTCGACACTCCAGACCGGTCCGGTCCCGAACTGGGCGGCCATGTTCACCCGGGCCCAGGAGAGTCCGTCCGTGGAGGTCCAGAGAGCCTGGACCGTGGGCGGCCCTCCGCACGCGACACCGAAGAATGTGCCGATCGCCAGCAGACCGGCGGGGCCTTCGACGACCTTCACGATGGCGATGTCGGACTGGAAGCCCGTCGTGTCCAGGGGCTGACCCGCCGTCCAGTGGACCCCGTCAGTCGACCTCGACACGTAGATCGTCTCGTTCACCGTCGGGTCGCCGGCGCCCATCATGTTCGGGTCGTCTGAATTGAAGGCCAGGAAGCCGCCACTCCAGCCGTAGACGGACAAGTTGGACGACGCCGTCGCCGGCACGCCGAGCGACGCGGAGACCGAGCGCCAGCTGATCTCGGTCCAGGCGCTGGACGGCGCCGGCCCGACACTCGGCTCGGGTGTCGCAGTTGGCGCTGTGCTGGCTTCCGGACTGTGGGAAACGGACGCGATGGGCGGGGGCGCCGAGATCGTGGCGGCCGAGTCCAGCGAGCTCGGGCTCGGCGACTCGCCGGCGACCACGCAGCCGGACGCCATGACGGCGCTCAGGAGCGCCAGAGCGAGAAGACGCGATCTCCGGCCAGGAAGCGATCGGCCCTCGAAGATCCTCGACCAGCTGTTCATCCCTCGACCCCCGGTGCGGCCGTCCAAGCTGGCGGCCAATGCGAGGTTGAGACGCTGGCCCGAGCTCCCTTGTGAGCCCGGCCGAGGGTGGGTCAGTCAGCCGGATACGCCCGTGTCAAACGCCGCCCAGCTCCCCCACGAAACGCGCTATCACCAGCGCCAGCCGCGGTCCCGCGGCTGCGGCTGCGGCCAGGACCTCGGCATGGCTCAACTCCGCCGCGGCCAGTCCGGCCCCGGGATTGGTCACGAGCGAGACGCCGCAGACTCGGAGACCGGACCACCGAGCCGCGACCGCCTCCAGGGCCGTCGACATCCCAACGGCATCCGCGCCGAGCGACCGCAGCATCCGCACCTCGGCCGGGGTCTCGTAGCTGGGACCGATCAGGCAGGCATAGACGCCCTCGGCGAGGGCCACGCCTTCCGCCTTCCCCGCCCGATGCAGCCGAGCCCGCAGCTCCGAATCCCAGACCGCGGTCATGTCCGGAAAGCGCGGCCCAATCTCATCGGCGTTCGGCCCGGCGAGCGGGTGGCGACCGGTCAGGTTGAGGTGATCCGAGATGACCATGAGCGTCCCGGCGCCGAAGGCCGGATTGACGCCGCCGGCGGCATTGGTCAGGACCACCACCTCCGCTCCCAGCCGGCGCATCAGCAGCACTGGCTGCACCACGAAGCCGGCCGAGTGGCCTTCGTACAGGTGAAAACGTCCCTGCTGGACCACCACCGGCGCGCCGTTCAGGCGCCCGAAGAGCAGCCGCCCGGCATGCCCTGGCGCCGTAGCGACGGGCCAGCCCGGCAGCTCCGAGAAGGGAATGATCGACTCGACTTCGATGGCGTCGGCGAGGCCTCCCAGCCCCGAACCGAGCACGAGGCCGACGCGAGGGCGAAGGCCGGTCCGGCCGCGCACCGCGCGCTCGAGGGCCGCCAGGCGGTCGGGCTGTTCGGCCGGGGGAATCTCGCGACCGAGGACGAACGACTCCCCAGGCTCGCTCATCTGGCGGCCTCGTCGAGGTTGGCGGCTCCGAACGAGAGTGGCAGCAGCTCGCCCAGCGTGGTCAGGTAGACCACATCCGTGACGCTCGAGGCCGCGAAGACCACCACGTCCGGGCCGAACTCGGCCAGGAGCTGGCGGCATATGCCGCACGGAGTGGAGGGCTGGGGCGTCGGCGTTGCCACGACGACGGCACGGATCGCCGTTTCACCGGCGCTCACGGCTCCGACGAGGGCGCTCCGCTCCGCGCAGATCGTGGCCCCGTATGACGCCGACTCAACGTTGCAACCCGGGTAGACGCCGCCGCTCGCCGCCAAGACCGCCGCCCCGACGCTGAAGCCCGAATATGGCGCCCGGGCATGAGCCTGCGCCCGAAGAGCCGCGTCCAGCATGGCCGGAAACTCGGCCAGACGAAAGGCCGCCGCGGTCCGGTCGATCCGCTCGATCCCCGCAGTCATGTTCGCTTCCCTCCATGGGGCTTGGGCTTGGTCCGGCGGTAGTGATAGCGTCTGCTCCAACGGTACGACAGACGACGCAGTGTGGAGGCGACCGATGGCGACTACGGGGCGGAAAGCATCTCCGGCCGGCCAGGCCGAACGTCGTGCGGATGCTCCTACCAACGAGGCGGGAGCACAGTATCACCTGCACCTATCTGCAGGGCAGATACCGTCGACGGTGCTCATGCCCGGGGACCCGGACCGAGTTCTGCGCATGGCGGCCACGTGGGACGGCGCCGAGCAGCTTGCCTTCCACCGCGAGTATCGCTCGGCCCGCGGCACCTTCAAAGGCGTGCCGATCGGCGGGATCTCGAGCGGCGTCGGTGCGCCGAGCCTGGAGATCGCAACGCAGGAGTTCGCCGTCATCGGCGGCCGGACGATCATCCGGGTCGGGACCTGCGGCGCGCTGCGCGAGGAGATACGGCCGGGCGACCTGATCGTGCCCGCGGCCGCGGTCCGGCGCGATGGCACGGCCGATCGGTATCTTCCGCTGGACCACCCGGCCTTCGCCGACCCTGAGGTGTACATGGCCCTGGTCGAGGCCTGTGAGCGGCTCGGCTACCGCTACCACACCGGCATCGTCTGCAGCGTCGGCTCGTTCTACGTCGGTCAGGAACGGCCGGTCAGCGGCGGCTTCTGGCAGTCATCGGTCGACGGACTGATCGACGACCTGACCAAGGCCGGCGTCGTCTGCCTGGAGATGGAGTGCTCGGCCCTCTTCGTCCTGGCGCGACTCTTCGGCATGCGCAGCGGCGCGATCCTGGGAGCGGTCGCCAACCGGGTCACCAACGCCTTCGGCGACAACGGCGCGGAGGAACGGGCCATCGCCGCAGCCAATGAGGCTGTCGTCATCCTGGACGACTGGCGCCGGCACAAGGAGGCGGCCGGCAAGGCCAACTTCTATCCGTCCCTGGTCCGCGAGGGCTGAACCGGCAAGGCCGCGGTGGGTCTAGGCCGTCCTGTCAGGTTGGCGTACGGGGCGCGGCCTCGAGTCCCTACGTCGCCGACTCGCGCTCGTACGGAAGTCCGTCCGCCGCCGGGGCGATGCTGCGACCGATCAGGCCCGCCAGGACGACGATGGTGATGATGTAGGGCAGCGCCTCCCAGAACTCGCCCGGCACCCGGTTCATCAGGTTGCCCAGGTCGCCCGAGGGCGGCGATATGGTGAGCGATGCGCTGAGGGCCGTCGCCGAGGCGAACAGCAGCGCCGCGCCGAAGGCCCCGAGCGGTGTCCAACGGCCGACGATCATGGCGGCCAGGCCGATGAAGCCGCGGCCGGCCGTCATGTTCGCGTCGAACTTGTTGCCGTGCTCCATGCTCAGCCAAGCGCCCGCCAGCGCGGCCAGCGCACCTGCCATGACCACGTTGAAGTAGCGGAGCCGGATCACGTCGATGCCCACCGTCTCGGCCGCGCGCGGATGCTCGCCGGCGGCTCTCGTCCGCAGCCCCCAGCGAGACCCGGAGAGCATGATCTGCAGGAAGATGACGAGGATGATGGTTGTGATGCCGATCGGCCCCTGGGCCAGGACGGCGTTCAGCAGCCAGCCTATCAACGGGAAGTCGGCCACCTCCCTGGGTACGGTGAGCGGCTTGAAGCTGCCCGCCCCGATGAGCGACTGGTTGGCGACGAGGCCGTAAAGGTAGCCGGTGATGCCGACGGCCCCGATGTTGATGATGGTCCCGCCGATGATCTGGTCGACCCGGGCCGAGATCGAGAGCCAGGCATGCAGCAGGGAGACCAACATCCCGATGCCGATCGCCGCGGCGACTCCGATGAGCAGGGCCGGGGTGATCCCGAAGACCGGCAGTGGGTCGCTGCGACCGAGCATCCCGACCGCGAAGACCGCAACAATCCAGCCGACGAACGCGGCTGTGAGCATGATCCCTTCGAGCCCGATGTTGACCACGCCCGAGCGTTCGCAGACTGCGCCGCACAGGGCGGCCAGTGCGATCGGCACGGCCACCGCGACCGTCGTCTGCGACATGAAGGTGACGTTGGCTGCTACGTACCCGAGGAACTGGAACAGGATGCCGATGAGCGGCAGGGCGTTGAGAGCCTCCGGGATTGCGTTCATTCGGCACCTCCTGCCACTGGCACTGCCCCGGCTGCCGCCGGCTCGCCCGTACCCGGCCGGCGCTTGCGCCTGGCCAGCAGCCGCCTGAGGACGTTGACGACGAGGAAGAGCAGGATGATCGCCTGCAGCGCGTCGACCAGCTCTGGGGGGACGCCCGCCTGGATCTGCATGGTCTGGGCGCCGGCGCGCATGGCGCCGAGCAGCAGGGCGGCGAGGCCGACGCCGATCGGG
>JBGQBD010000116.1:0-5545 GCA_041494645.1 Candidatus Limnocylindria bacterium | reverse complement strand
CTCGAAGCGGCCGGCATACAGGTCGAGCACGCGCCCGGCCTTGACCTCGAAGTCGGGATCGCGCGGGAAGATCCAGCTCCGGTGGCGCCAGGGGGCGATGGCGTCATCGGACAGCCAGCGCCAGATCGTGGCGTCGCTGATCTCGGCCACCAGGCCGCGGCGCAGCACCTCGGCCCGGATGTCAGGCACGTGGAGCCGCGCCAGCGGCAGCCCCAGCGCAGCCGGCAGCGCACAGGCGATGGCCTTGACCTCAACCGCCACGCTGGGGGGAAAAGCGCACCGGACGGCCACGGCGCGGTCGCTCCTCGAGGCCGGCCAGGCCTTCCTCGAAGAAGCGCTTGCGCCACTTGCTGACCACCTCACGCCGGGTGTTGAGCCGCGCCGCGATGTCGTCGTTATCGAGACCCTCCGCGGCCAACAGGACCAGCTGAGCTCGGACGACCTCCCGATACGGCAACGTATACCGTCGGGCCCGCCGCTCCAGGATCTCGCGGGTCTGCGCATCGAGGCTGATGCCAAACGGGCTTCGCCTTGGCATACACCACCCTCCTCTCGGAGGAAAGCATACCGCGTAACCGCCGACAGTATATGTGCATGTACTTACAACGGCGAGTACTAAGACTCTGGTCCTCGCCGGCACCCTGACCGCCAAGTGCCAGCGCAACCAGAAGACCTAGTTCTGGAACACACGCCCGCTCCACTCCGCACGTGGCGGCGTTCCGCCGACCGAGTTCGAGGCTGCCCACCATCAACGTGGGCGGACGCCAGATTTCAACCGTCACGGAACTCAGGGCACACTACGGTCTCCACGGGACCCAGGGCGGTTCAGGATGTCCACCGCGTCCTGGTCAGTTTCTCCGGGGCTCAAGCGCAGGCTCCGTCCCCGGCCGGGACGGACCGCCAGCCGGACTCCAGGGATGCCCTTCTGGCACTCAGTCGGCTCCACGACGAGGGCTTGATAAGCGATCAGGAGTTCGCGGACAAGAAGCGAGAGATCCTGGCGCGGCTGCAGGACTCAGAGAAGCTTGCTCCCTTCGCCATCGGCCCGCTTGCTCCCGAGCCGGATGTCGCGACGCCACGTCGCTGGTTATCTCGGCCTCTAGCCCTCCCGCCCCGACCAGATCAGACGCGCCGAGGCGGGCGAGCCACCGCCAGCGATCGCCGGATTGATCCGACCGCGCGGTTCGTGTACCGACCGACCTCGCCTGCCAATTCCGCGGCCGTCGGCATCCTGCGGAGCACGGCCGTCGAGCGCGCGCCGGCTGATAGACGGCTTCCCGGAGTGGCGGCTTGCCGGCCTGGGCCCGTGACCGGCCGGAGCCGATGCGTCCTGGGTCAGGGCGGCGGAAGCGGGAGGGCAGCGACGAGGGCCCCTGCCAGCGCCGCCGCGAACGTCGCCGTGAGGTGCTGCTGGTCGCGATAGACCAAATAGCGGCCGATCACCACGGGACACGGATCGGACGGGCACACCCAGGGTGTGGGGTCGACGAAGACGGCGCCGGCCGCCGCTGCGGCAGCTCGCTCCGCCGCTGCGGCAGCTCGCTCCGCCGCGAGACGAACCGGGGCGATCGCGTCGGCAGCGGGTGTCGCGCAGGCCAGGCTGTCGTCGCGGTGCTTCGAGAGGCAGACCGGCGGATCGACGCTCGACTTGGGCGTGTCGCCGATGAGGGCGATCGCCCGGGTGAGGGGCCCCAGCCGCGCCAGCGTGCGGGCGACGGCCGCATCCCAGATCTGCTCACGGTCCTGGGACGCGACCGGTCCGCCGGGCAGCGCGAGCGTGTACCCGCGGCTATCCGCCATGACGACCAGGTCCGGGTGTTCCGTTGCGATCCGGGCCAGCGCTCGCTCACGCCACGCATCGCACTCCGTGTATGCACGGTTCAGCGCCGAGTTCCAGACGGTCGTATCAGCGGCGGAACAGGCGGACTTCGTCAGCGACACGAGACGCCAGCCGCGCGCGATCGCGAGCCGCTCCAGGGTGGGGAACCACTGCGCCGCATGCGAGTCGCCGAAGAGGACCACCGTCGGCGAGCCCCCCGGAAGGCCGTAGACGCAGGTACCCGGCTCGATTCCACTGAAGTCCAGGTGGCAGCCGTCCCCGTACGTTCGAGGCAGGTCGGCCCGAGCCTGGAGAAGCGTCGGCCGAAGGTTCGCCGGCAGCGGCCCGCCGATGGTGACGGGTGGCGTCGCGGCCGCGGCGGTGCCGGGTCCCGGCGAGCCGCCAAGCTCGGTCGAACCCGCGCCACTGCTCGTACTGCCTCCAGTGACACCCGGCGATCCACCGGGCACGATCCCGACCGGCAGATTCAGGATGTTGTCCGTGCCCGGACCGGCGGCCAGCGCGGGCACCGCCAGGCCGGGTCCCTGCCCGAGGAACGACCACGCGCCGATCCCGAGCGAGACCGTCGCCACGACGAGCGTGAGTGCCCCGGCGAGGGCCAGGTTCCGACGCGGGCGGAGCCCGACAAACCGCCCATGCCGGATCGGCTCCTCCACCCACCGCTGGCTCGCCGCCGCGACGAGGATCGCCACCAGCGCAAGAGCGATCCGCGTCGGCAGCGGCAGCGCCGTCTCCATGGCGACGGCCGGCAGGACGAGGATCGGCCAGTGCCAGAGGTAGAGCGAGTAGGAGATCCGGCCCATCCAGCGGAAGGGTCCGCTGCCCAGGATCCGAGACGGGCCGACCGTCGAATCGCGCAGGCCGGCGCCGATGACGAGGGCGGCCCCGACCGTGGGCAGGAGCGCCGCGCTGCCCGGGAACGGCGTGCCCGTGTCGAAGACGACGCCGGCGGCCACGATCATCGCCAGGCCCACGCTGCTCGCCACCACGGCACCGACCCGGGGCAGTGCCAGGGAGCGCGTTGCCACCAGGGCGAGTCCGGCGCCCAGGGCCAGCTCCCAGGCCCGCGCGGGCAGCGAGAAGAAGGCCCACGGCTGGGCGACCTGGGTCAGCCACATCGAGAGGGCGAACGAACCCGCGCCGACCAGCACGACGACCACGGCGACACGTCGAACCGCGTTGGAACGGCGACCCGCCGCGAACAGCAGGAGAGCCGGCCAGAAGAGGTAGAACTGCTCCTCGACGCCGAGCGACCAGAAATGGAGCAGTGGCGAGGGTGCGAGCTCGGCCTGCAGGTAGTCGGTCGCCTGGAGGGCGTAGCGCATGTTCGCGGAGTAGAGCGCCGCGGCGATCCCGTCGGTGGCCACGCCCGGCACGAGCAGTGGCGGGAGTAGCCAGGCGGAGGCGATGACGGTCACGGCCAGGGCCAGGGCGGCGGCGGGAAGCAGCCGTCGGGCCCGCCGCGCGTAGAAGTTGACCAGCGAGACCGTTCCCGTGCGCTGGAGCTCGCGCACGAGGAGCCCGGTGATGAGGAACCCCGAGAGCACGAAGAAGACGTCGACGCCGACGTACCCGCCGCCGAAACCGGGCACCCCGGCGTGGAAGAGCAGGACGAGCACGACGGCGACCGCACGCAGGCCTTCGAGGTCGGGGCGGAAGCGGTCAGAGGGGGCGGTGCGCTCGATGCTGCTCAATCGGGCGCCATTGTCGCCCTGCTTGACGTTCCCCGCCGCCGAGGCCGGATCGCGCCGGCTGCCGAACCGCGGCGAGGACCCCGGACCCGGCTCCGGCTATCAGGGCAGGATCTGGCGGAGCGCGAAGATCACGTTCGCCGGGCGCTCAGCGAGGCGGCGCATGTACCACGGATACCAGTGTTCGCCGAAGGCGATCAGGCAGCGCACGTCGAAGCCCCGCGCAGCAAGGCTGCGCTGCCGGTCCGCACGGATCCCGTAGAGCATCTGGACCTCGATCCGGCCCGGCGCGAGGCCGATCGCCGCCCCGAAGCGTGCGATCTGCTCGATCAGGTCCACATCGTGGGTCGCCGAGACGAACCGGGCGTTGCCATCCCGGACGGCCGGCGCGAACGTCGTGGCGATCGCCAGGTACGCCGCGTCGGCGTCACTTCGTGCGCGGTAGGCGATCGTCGCGGGCTCGTCGTAGGCGCCCTTCACCAGCCGGATCGCGGGCTTCAGGGGGAGCAGCCGCTGGACGTCGGCGGGCGTCCGGTGAAGGTAGGCCTGGAGGCACAGGCCCACGTTCCGGTGGGCGGCCCGGGCGCGCTCGTAGAAGGCGATCGTCCCCTCGACGTAGGAGCTGCCCTCCATGTCGATCCAGGCCCAGGTCCCGGCTTCGGCGGCGTGCCGAGCCAGGCCGTCGAAGTGGGCGAAGGCCGCCTCGACATCAAGGTCGTAGCCGAGCTGGGTGAGCTTGACGGAGATCTCGGCGTCGAGCGTGCGGGCGACGATCTGGTCGAGCAGGGCGTGGTACTCGTCGGCGACGGCGCGGGCGTCGGACAGGTGCTCGAGGTTCTCACCGAGCTTGGTGAAGACGGCCTTGACACCGGCCGAGCGGTGCGCCTCGGCGGCGGCCAGCGCCGCACCGACGTCCTCCCCGGGCATGAAGCTGCGGACGGCCCGGCGGACGAACGCCAGGCGCGGCAGGCGTTCCTTCAGCCACGGGTTCCGCGCCATCCACAGCAGCACCCTGCGCACGGTCACTCTCCTCGGTCCCATCGCGATCCGCCGGTCCATGTCGACCAGCGAAGGGTAGCGCTGCCACCCGCTACGCTGTTCGGACGTCAGGCCGCGTTTCGGAGGAGCTCGAAGACCTGAGCCCGCCGCTCCGTCGTGAAGCTGCGCTGGGCCGGGAGGGAGGCGAGGTACGCGGCGACCTGATCCCGAGTGATGACCGCACACGTCGACGTCCGCGGCAGCGAAGTGTCGGACGTGATAAGCGCGACGTGGACCTTGACCACGAAGTCGCGATCGTCCGTGCCCAGCCAATGTCGCACGCGGTCGGCGGTCCGAGTGGCGCGCTCGAGCGGGTTCTCCTGCGGGACCCAGCGGTCTTTGCCGATCCGAAGTTCCCAGGCCCCGCCGTGTTGACGCATGAACTCACGCGGTGGGAGCGGCTCGAAGACCGCGACGCCATGCGGCCCGACGATGACCTCGGCGACCGTTCTGCCATCGGGCAGCCGGATGCCGGTGGCGGCGGCGTAGTCGGGTCCGAGGATCCGGCTGAGAGCGGTGATCGGGTGCGGTCGCCTCCGGCTCATCAGTCCTCGATCGGCGACATTCGCGAGCCGTGCGATCCCGGCGATCCCGGCGATGGCCGGGGCCGCGAGCAGGAGCGTCCAACCGAGGGCACTCAGGATCAGCGACACGGTGCTCGACTGCCCATGCGGCATGAACTGGTCGGCGAACGGCGTGGCGATCTCGAGGTAGCCCATGGCAGCACCGAGACCGATGAGCAGGAGGCCGATCACCAGGCCCTTGACCAGCGAGAGGCGCGCGTTCGGCCGACGTGCCGTACGAGCATGGACGACTTGCACGGCCGGATCGTCGTCGAACCGATCGTACCGCGCCATCACCAGTTCGGACTAGCGATCTCCGCCGTCTGGGCCATTCGCCTATGCCGGATCGCACCGCACCCGCCCAGAATGATGCCCCGATGCACCGGGGACCGGACCGACGGCGGGTCGGAGGG
>JBGQBD010000115.1:0-5575 GCA_041494645.1 Candidatus Limnocylindria bacterium | reverse complement strand
GAGGCGCCCCGGCGATTCGGGGCGGCCTGGTTCGCCCTGGCCTTCGCCGTGAGCGCGCTGGCGTCGCTGCTGCTCTTCACGGCGGTGGCCCTGGGTCTCTCGAGCTTCTACGCGAACCGGGTCTTCCCGGGCGTCCGCGTCGGTTCGGTCGACGTCTCCGGCATGAGCCGCGACCAGGTGATCGCCAGGCTCCAGACCGTCTACGCCTATCTCGGCCAGGGCGAGGTCACGGTCACGACGCCGATCGGCGTGGCCACGATCACCTACCAGCAGGCCGGCCGCGGTCCCGATGTCGAAGTCATGGCCGATGCGGCGATGACGGTCGGTCACACGGGCAATCCGATCGGCGACGCCGCCTCGATCATCCGATCCGCGATCGTCGGCCAGTCGGTCCCCGTGGTCGTCGACATCGACCCGATGGCGCTCGCGACCCGGGTTCATCAGCTGGTGGGCACCAGCGCCGTGCCTCCGCAGGACGCACAGGTGACCCTCAAGAGCGGAACCTTCGCGTTGTCGCCGTCCAGCAGCGGGCGCGGCATCGATGAGAAGGCGATCTCGGGCACGATCATCGATCGGCTCACCCGGGCGGACGCTCCGGCCGATCTGCAGGCGGGCGGCGCGTTCGTGAACCTGGACCCGCAGGTCAGCGACAGGGACGCCCAGGACGCGATCGCCGCGGCCCAGAAGATGATCGTCGACATCCACCTGGTCTGGGGCGGCGTTCCGCCTATCAGCCAGACCCCGCCCGCCAGCCAGTCCCCGATCCCCAGCCCGACCCCGATCCCGACTCCCATCCCGACCCAGACCTTCACCATCGATGCCCAGACGATTCGCGACTGGATCGTCTTCGGCACCAAGACCGACGGCAGCTACGGTCCGGCCGCCGATCCCGCTCTGGTGCAGGCGTATCTCTGGCAGATCGCCCCGAAGGTCGCCATCCCGCCGGTCGAGCCCTCGGTCGTCTACGACAGCGCGGGCAAGCCGGCCAGCCTGAAGGCCGGCAAGAACGGCATCGGCATCGACGTGGGCGCGACTTCCCAGGCCGTCGAGGCATACCTGGATAGCCTGGTCTCGGGCAGCAGCCCCGGGTCCACCATCGCCATCACGATGGCGCCGATCCAACCACAGATCTCCGACATCTCCAAACTCAACGGTCTGGTCATGATCGGCCAGGGCCACTGGACGACCACCTTCTTCCCGGGCGAGGCCAACGGCAACGGCGCGAACATCCGCGTCCCGTCCAAGCTTCTCAACGGCCAGGTCGTGGCCCCCGGCCAGCAGTTCAGCTTCCTGAATGCGGTCGGGCCCATCGACGCGGCCCACGGGTACACGATGGGCGGCGTCATCATCGGCGGCAAGAGCAACCACACCGGCGCCATGGGCGGTGGCATCTGCTCGGCTTCCACGACGATGTTCAACGCGGCCGCGAGAGCCGGGCTCCAGATCGATGAGCGGCACGCCCACTTCTACTACATCAACCGCTATCCGATGGGGCTCGACGCCACGGTGTACTCCAACGGCTACGATGTGTGGGACCTCAGGTGGACCAACGACACGCCATACCCGATCGTGATCCGGTCCTACACGACCTACGGATCCAGGAGCACGATGACCGTCGAGCTCTGGAGCCTGCCGCTCAACCGAACCGTCACGTTTGCCCCCAAGCCTGCACCCATGGCGAACATCGTCAAGGCCACCACCGGCGCGATGCAGTACAACGTGAGCACGCTCAAGCCCGGCCAGACCTGGCCCGGCGAAATCGCGGATGACGGTTTCGACACGTATCAGACCCGCACCGTGACCGACTCGAACGGCAACGTCATCCACCTCGACAGGTGGAACTCCCACTACAGCAAGATAGACGGGCTCACCCAGGTCGGCGGCCCGCCGCCGACCCCGACGCCGAGCCCTGGCGCGCCGACGCCGACCCCGACCGCGGCACCGTCAACCGCCCCGTCAACCGCCCCGTCAGCCGCCCCGCCGGCGGTCCCGAAGCCCAGGCGCCGCAAGGCGCGGTAGGCGCGATCACGATCTACGGCAGGAGCCGGCGCAGGGCGCCGGCTCTTCCATTTCCAGTACCCGCCGCCGCCCCGCACTCGCCGCTGGCCGGCGGTCCCGGATCCCTAGCCGGCCGTGTCCCCGGCGGCCGAAACCGAAGCCGCGGCCGCCTCCCCGTGCCTGAGCTCGTAGCCGAGGAGCTGCGGGAAGCGGCGAATCACGACGAGCAGCCCCGCCAGGCACAGGACGCCGCCCGAGACGACCGAGAACTGCGGGCCGGCCAGGGCGGCGACGGCGGCCGCCTCCGCGTCGCCGACGCGTGGCCCGCTCGTGACCACCAGGGTATGGATCGACATGAGCCGGCCGCGCAGCGGGTCCGGCGTCTCGAGCTGGACGATCGAGTTGCGCAGGACCGCGCTGATGACGTCGGCGCCGCCGGCGATGGCGAGGCAGACGAGGGCCAGCGGGAAGCTCCAGGTCAACAGGCCGAAGGCGACGATGGCGCCGCCCCAGCCCGCGACGGCGACCACGACGGCCCGGCCGGGCCGACGGACGTGCCCGACCCAACCGGTCAGCGCGGCGCCGATCAGCGCGCCCACGGCCGGAGCGGCGTTAAGGAGGCCATAGCCGGCGGCCCCGGCGTTGAACACCGTGAGCGCGAGCTGTGGGAAGAGCGAGCTGGGCATGCCGAAGACCATCGCGTCGAGGTCGATCACGAAGGTGGCCAGGACGATGCGCCGGGCTCGGGCGAAGCGCAGCCCCTCCGCCACCGCCCCAAGGCTCGGCCGCACGGCGCTGGGATGGGGCGGAATCGGCGCGATGAACAGAAGCGCGGCGAGGCTGGCCAGGAACGTAGCCACGTCGAAGGTGAACGCCGTGGCCACGCCCGCCATCTGGATCAGCACGCCGGCGAACGCCGGCCCGATGACGCTCACGGCCTGGTAGCTGAGCGAGTTGACGGCAATGGCCGCCGGCAGCCGCTCTCGCGGGACGAGGCGTGGAATGGCCGACGAACGCGCCGGCTGATCCACCGCACCTACCCCGGCCGCCACGAACGCAATGACGTAGAACGCCCACAGCGGCGGGCTCGGCTGGGCCGCGAGTACGGCCAGACAGACGCTCGTCCCCGCCAGGAGCAGCTGCGTGGCTATGAGCAGCCGCCTCCGATCGACCGCGTCGGCGATGGCGCCACCGCCGAGGGCGAAGACGAGGATCGGGACGAGCTGGACGATCGCGAGGAGCCCGATCGACAGGGAGCTGTGAGTCAGCTGCCACAGCTCGAACGGCAGCGCCACGACGGTCACCTGCCGGCCGACGCCACTTATCAGCTGGCCGAACCACAGCAGCCGGAAGTCGCGGTCGAGCCGGACGGGCGCGAGATCAACGAGCAGGCCGCGCAGACCGCGGCGGGGGTCGGACGCCGGCGGGGACATGCGGGCAAGGATAGGCGAAGACGGCCGGCCGGATGAGCGACGTCAGGGGTTCGGGTCTGGGCCGCCTACTCGGAGGGCCGTCGCAGCAGCACCAGGGCGACGCAGCCTATCCAGAGCAGCAGGGTCAGCAGGGAGGCCCACTCGAGCAGCGGAGCCGCCCAGACAGTCGGACGGTCGAGGATCGGGGCATCCGGGTTGGCCGGGTGGTAGGTCGAGTAGACACCGATGAAGATCAGGTCGACCACGACGGCGAGGCAGCCCGGAGCCAGAAGCCAACGCGGGAAGGTCGGTCTGTGAGTCGTGAGCAGCCACAGGGTGAAGACGGCCGCGACGGTCCAGCTCGACAAGAAGAAGGCGAAGGACACGACGCGGTGTGTGGCCAGGTAATCCATCGGATAGACCCCGACCAGCGTCCCCGAGGTCGCCGTGACGGCCACGGCAACGATGAGTGCCGTCCTGTAGCGGCCGCTCAGCCGGCGCGTCACAAGCGTCAGGAACGCCCCGAGGCCAAGGGCGCCGAGCACGATTCCCAGGTTGAAGACCCACGCCAGGCGCGATGCGGCTATCTCGCCCAGCTCCGAGATGAAGTGGTTGAGCGGGGAATACGCCTCGCCACCGTAGCCGCGATAGGGGACGGCCGTCACGACCATGCCGGCGAGGATGATGGCGACCGAGCAGAGCCCCAGCAGGCCGGCCCGCCGGGAAGTCAGCTCGATTGTGAGCGCGTTCCGCGGGGTCGTCTCCACGAGTCGAGTATCCCTCTGCTGTGAGCGACTGCGTAGACAGGTAAGGCGTCGACCGGCTGCCCGGGCCCGGTGGCCCCGACGGTCATGGACTCGGAGCCGTCTGATCACAAAGTATCAGACCGTTCACCGAGGACGCTCGCCAGGTGTTCAGGGGCGGCGATCGGCGGCTCACGATGCGACACGGGTTGGCAACTGAAACCCCCGGCGGCATACTCACCAGACGCCGAAGGCCACCCGGTCCCGGACTCGGGGCTGCACGCAGTTTCGGCGGGGAGGCAAGCCATGGCAGGTCCCACTGGCACGACCACAAGCCGCAGCACCACACCCGTCAGACGGAGGGCTGCCGCCTCGAGGCCGGCTGCTCCGCAGGCTGAGAAGGCTCCGCAGGCTACGCAGGCTCCTCCGCCTCTTCCGGCTCCCCCGGCTCCTGCAGTGGTCTCCACACCGGAGGTCGCCGCGCCCTCAGTCGTGACGAAGATTGCCGCGGCGCCTCCCGTGGCGCCTGCCGCGACTCCGGTCCCGCGAGACAACCAGCAGGTGCTCTTCGGGCTGATCGTGGTGATCGCCGGCTTCGTCGCCATCCTTATTGGGTTGTGGCTCGTGGTGATCAACTACAAGACCGCCACCGACGCCACCGCGGTCCTTGGCATCATCACGACCGCGGTCGCGGGCCTCGGCGGCGCCTTCTTCGGCGTGGCCATAGGCCACCAGGGCACCGCGTCCGCCAACAAGGAGCGCGCCGCCGCGGAAGCCGGGAAGGACGAGGCCCAGAGGCAAGCCCTGAGGTTCGCCGCCCACATGGATCCGGCCGTGGCGCGCCGCCTGGTGGACTAGCCGCTCCGCAGCTGCCGTGCCCGGAATTCGCGGGCTGCGCCGGGGATGACGGTTACATGCCGGGGCGAAGGCGCCGATGCAGCCATCGACTGACAGCCTTCGCCCGGAAGACGCCGTGTGCAGAGACGGCCTCCTGCGCGGAGTCACCTGAGGTCGTGCGACACGATCGGCCCAGTGGCCTAGACGAAGCGGTTGGGCGTGGCTTGTCTCGACGCCGCTGCCGCGGCGGCGGGTCCCCACGCCCGGGCCCCACGGGGCCCCGCAGGGCAAAGAAATGGTGGAGATGGGGGAGAGTCGAACTCCCCGTCCAGAAACCTTCTCCGGAGACCACTACGAGCGTGTCCGATGATTTATCGTCGATCGCTCGGCCGACCATCGGCAGCCTACCGAGCGCTCCAGTCACGTCCCCTTTCGGGCTTTGACTCCGGCTACGCGACGCTACCCGGGATCGCACCCCCGCTCAATGACGCTTCCGCAGCCCACGGGGGTGAGGCTGTTTCCACGTTCACCTTACTGCCTAAGCAGCGAGGGCGAAAGCAGACTGGTTGTTGCCAGTTACTTCGT
>JBGQBD010000114.1:0-5613 GCA_041494645.1 Candidatus Limnocylindria bacterium | reverse complement strand
GTGCCACTACATCGAGCAGAACTACAAGGCCCTGCGCCGCTTCCAGTTGCTGCAGCGGACGATCCAGGCGCTCGGCATCGAGCCGGAGCGGCTCCAACTCGTGTGGGCCAGCGCCGCGGAAGGCGTCCGCCTCGCCGGCGAGATCGCTCGCGTGACTGAGGAAGTGCGCGCCCTCGGGCCGCTCAATTGGCCAGCCGCGAGCGTCGTCGACCTGGACGCGTTCGACCTGGACGCGGCCTGGGAGGCCACCGGCGGTGACGTCGCCGGACCGCCCGAGACGGCCGGCGGGACCAACCCGGACCATGCGCATAGGCACCGCGCGGCGGCAGCGGAGGCGGTCAAATGAGCCCGGCCGCCAAGTCCAACGGCACGACAAAGGCCGGCAAGCCCGCGGCCAAGCCCGCCACGAAGGCCGGCAAGCCCGCGGCCAAGCCCAAACTCGCCATCTACGGCGCCGCCTCGTGCGGCGGCTGCGACATCGCCATCGTCAACATCCACGAGCACATCCTGGAGGTGGCGGCCGCCTTCGACATCGTCCTGTGGCCGACGGTAATGGACGGCAAGTACTCCGATATCGAGGCCATGGCGGACGGCGAGATCACTGTCACGCTCGTCAGCGGCAGCATGCGGACCGACGAGACAGTCCACCTGAGCAGGCTCCTGCGCCGCAAGTCGAAGTTCATGGTCGCCTTCGGGTCCTGCGCCAGCGAGGGTTGCATCCCCGGTCTCGCGAACCTGTCGCCCCGCAGGGAGATCCTCGACACCGCGTTCTCCACGTCCAGCACGGACAATCCGGACGGCATTCGACCGGTCTGGGAGTACAAGGCGCCCGAAGGCGTCCTGCACCTGCCCGAGTTCGAGCCGATGCTTCGGACGCTGGATCAGGTCGTGGACGTGGACTACACGATCCCCGGCTGCCCGCCCGAGTCCAAGCAGATATGGGCCGCCCTCCAGGCGGTCGTGGCCGCCCTCAACGGCACCGGACCGCTGCCGCCCAAGGGCTCCGTCCTGGGTGCCGGCGAGTCCACCGTCTGCGACGAATGCGCCCGCAAGCGCGACGTCAAGAAGATCGACCGCTTCGTCCGCATCCAGCAGGTCGCCGCCTTCGACCCTGAGATCTGCCTCCTCGAGCAGGGCCTGCCCTGCAACGGCCCGGCCACGCGGAGTGGTTGCGGTGCGCTCTGCCCGGCGGTAGCGGCTCCGTGCATCGGCTGCTATGGAGCGGCCGAGGGAGTCGTCGACTACGGTGCCCGCCTGATGTCTGCGTACGCCTCGGTCATCGAGGCGACCAAGCCCGAGGAGATCGACAAGGTGCTCGACGGCATCCCCGACCCGGTGGGCCAGTTCTACCGCTTCAGCCTGGCTGGATCGCTGCTCCGCAGCGGCCGCTCGGCCTGGCAGAACGACGGGGAGTAGCCAAGCAATGGAACGAATCACCATCGACCCCGTCACCCGCCTGGAGGGCCACGGCAAGATCGAGATCTTCCTCGATCCGGACGGCGAGGTCGCCAACGCCTACTTCCAGATCCCCGAGCTGCGCGGCTTCGAACGCTTCTGCGTCGGACGGCCAGTCGAGGAGATGCCGACGCTGACCAACCGCATCTGCGGAGTCTGCCCGGAAGCTCACCACATGGCCGCGGCCAAGGCCGCCGACGCGGTCTACCACGTCGACCCGCCGCGCCCGGCCAAGCTGCTGCGCGAGCTTCTCTACAGCGCCTTCTTCTTCACCGACCACACGACCCACTTCTACGCCCTCGGCGGCCCCGATTTCGTCGTCGGACCCGATGCCCCCGCGGCCGAGCGCAACATCCTGGGCGTCATCGGCAAGGTCGGCATGGAGGTCGGCGGCAAGGTCATCGAGGCTCGCAAGCGCGGCCACGACGTCATCGAGATGATCGGCGGCCGCAAGATCCACCCCGCCTCTGCAGTGCCGGGTGGCATGACCCAGGGCATCACTGAGGAGCAGCGGGCGGAGATCGAGAAGTTCGGCCGCTGGGCGATCGAGTTCGGCCAGTTCAGCCTGGGCATCTTCGACCAGATCGTCCTCGGCAACGCCGCCTACAAGGAGATGGTCCTCTCGGACGGCTACACCCACCGGACCTACTACATGGGCATGGTCGACCCGAACAACAAAGTCAACTTCTACGACGGCCAGGTAAGCATCATGTCGCCCGACGGCCAGCGAGTGGGAACGTACGCCCCGGCCGAGTACCGCGACTGGATCGCCGAGCACGTCGAGCCCTGGACGTACCTCAAGTTCCCGTACCTCAAGAAAGTGGGCTGGAAGGGCTTCGTCGACGGGGTGGATTCGGGCGTCTACTGCGCCACTCCGCTGTCGCGACTCAACACCGCCGATGGCATGGCAACGCCGCTGGCCCAGGCCGCCTACGAACGCTTCTACGACACCCTGGCCCCCAAGCCCGAATCCGGCGGCAAGCGGCTCGTCCACCACCGCCTGGCCACGCACTGGGCTCGCCTCGTCGAATTGCTCTACGCCGCCGAGCGGGTCGTGGAGCTGGCCACGGATCCGGAGATCACCTCGTCCAACGTCCGGACCGTTCCAACAGAGAAGCCCACCGAGGGCGTCGGCACGGTCGAGGCGCCACGCGGGACCCTCACCCACCACTACTGGACGGACGAGAACGGCATCCTGACGGCCGTCAATCTCATCGTCGGCACCACCAACAACTACGCCCCGATGGCAATGTCGATCAAGAAGGCTGCCCAAAGCCTCATCCACAAGGGCACGGTGGTGCACCAGGGGCTGCTGAACCGCGTCGAGATGGCCTTCCGCCTCTACGACCCGTGCTTCGGCTGCGCCACTCACTCGCTCCCTGGTGAGATGCCACTGCAGGTGGCCATCCGCAACTCGGACGGCGAGGTCATCGAGATCCTGTCCCAGAACTGCTAGATCGGAGGCCGCCGTGGCCGATCAGGCCGCCCCGCGCAGGGGCCCGCGGACGCTCGTCGTCGGGCTGGGCAACCCCGTGCTCGGCGACGACGGCGTGGGCTGGCGCGTCGCGGACGAGGTTGAGGGCCGGCTGCACGCGGCTCGGGAGGCCGGACGAAGGATCCCCGACGTGGAGGTCGAGCGGCTCGGCGTTGGCGGCCTGCGACTGATGGAATGCCTCACCGGCTACGAGGCAGCGATTCTCGTGGATGCTGCCGAGTTTCCCGGCCGGCCCAGCGGCGAGGTCCGCTCCTGCTCCTTCGAGGCGCTCGCCGACCACGCGGCCGGCCACCTCGATTCCGCACACGATGCGTCGCTGCGGACCGCCCTGGCCCTGGGGCGCCGCCTGGGCGCCGACCTGCCCGCGCGTATCGACACGGTCACGATCCAGGCCCACCGAACGGACGAGTTCAGCGAGGAGTTGAGCCCGGCGGTTCTCGCGGCCGTCCCAGCCGCCGCGGCAGCGGTCTTGGAGCTGCTCGGTACGGAGGCGCGCTAGCGATGCATCAGGCCGTGCTCGCCCAGGCCGTGCTCGACAAGGCGGTCGAGCGCGCCCAGTCGCTCGGCGCAGCCCGCATCATCGCGGTCCACGTTTTGCTCGGAGAAGAAGACGAGCACACCGAGGACGCTCTGCGGTTCGCCTGGGGCGAGGTGACGATGGGAACCTGTGCAGACGGGGCCGAGTTCTTGGTCGAGATGACGTCCGGGGATGGACTCCGACTGGCCGCCATGGATGTCGAGAGGAATCAGCCAGAAACTGACAAACGGCCCACCGAAGAGGAGGGCGCGATCGGCTAAGGTGAAGGTAGACCAGGCGCTCCGGCGCCGGCGATCGTGGACTCGGGAATGAGGTGCGGCATCGCTGCTCGCCTGATCGCGAGCCCAATCTCAGACTCCCGGGAGGGAGAGACATGGGCCAACAATTCGTCGTTCAGCTTCCCAATCGGCCAGGCGAGCTAGCCCATCTGGCCAAGGCCCTGTGCGCACGCGGAGTCAACATCGTCCAGATCCACCAGACGACGGTGGGCAACCTCACCACGGCCGAGATCTTCACGGACTGCTGCGACGACGACACCACGGACGTCTTGCGAGGTATGGGCTATCCGTACGTAGCCGGCACCGGCCTGATCGTCGAGATCGAGGACGCTGCCTGTGCTCTCGGCGAGCTGACCAGCAAGCTGGCCCACGCCGGGGTCAATCTCAAGGGTTGCTGCGTGGTGGGTCGAGCCAACGGGCAGGCGACCTGGGCCTTGTCCGTGGACAAGGAAGACGTGGCCCGCGAGATACTCGGCCTGCCTCCCACGCACGATCTCACAGGAGCGGCCTCAAAGGGCTGAGGCTTCGCTTCAGGCGGGTCAGCGCCTCCCTAGCGAGGCCGCTGCTTGATCAGGTGGCCGCGCCGTGAGATGGCGTGTGTGGAGAGGGCAGCCACCCCCATCGCAACCAGGGCTCGTTCGGCCGCCGGAAGGGGCCTCACGATCGCGAGGAACTCCTGAGCCCTGGCCCGGTCCACCAATCCCAGTAACGCCTGCCCCCGCCCCGTCAGCCTCAGCGTCCGTTGCCGTCGATCCTCGGCATCCTGGTTTCGTTCGATCAGCTGGCGCTTCACGAGGCCATCAGCGAGTCGGCTCACCGCCGAAGGCGACCGGCCCAGGGTGTCGGCGAGGTCCGCGACGGTCATGGTGCCACTGTCCGCAAGCGCATAGAGCGCCGCGAGCTGGGTGAAGCCAAGGTTCAGCTCGCCGAGCTGAGCAGCGAATCCGATGACCAGATCCCGCCAGATCGCCCGGCCCATCGCCACCCGATCCGACAGCTCGCGCGGGTTCTGAAACCGCAGGCGAGCCGCTTCGACCGGCGCGGAGAGCAGCTCTCGGGCCGCAGATTCCACGGCTGCACGGCTTGGAACGGAGAGCGACGGAATGTGCAGAAATGGCCGCGGCGAACCTCGAAGAATCCGGAGCGCCGACGAGCCCGGCGAGCGCGAGGTAGGTGGATCGGAGGAGGGCGGGGTGGTCGCCGACACTCCTGCGGGTGAGGCCGCCGAGGAAGGTCCGGCGATCGAGCTCCCGGTGGCAGCCCCGGATCCGGTCGCACCGTTTGCGGCGGCCGGTGCGGCCGGCGACGGCGGGGAAGACGTACTCGTCCGACCAGCATCGCGAGCGTCGGGAGGGACCGGGCCCGGACGACCGGGGCCCGTCTCCGGCGCCCGCGACCCCAGGCTAGGAAGCTTGGGCAGGAACTGCGGCATGGCGTCAGCGTACGCCAGATCCGCCGATCCGTGCAATTCTGCACACTCTTTCCTTCGTATCCATCCGGCGTCGGGGTACCCTGCCTTCAAGACACCGGCCGGCCCTTCGGCCGGGCGCAATGGACAGACAGTCCCGGCCCCGCGCGGCCGCGCCGGCCACGGCGAACGCCGCCGAGCCCAAGGAGACCACCCACAGCTCATGGATCGAATCGCGCTCGTATTCCCCGGCCAGGGATCCCAGTCGGTGGGCATGGGCAAAGCCCTCGCCGCCGCTTCGCCCGCCGCTTCGGCGATCTTCGCGGAGGCGGACGACGCGCTGGGCGAGTCGATCAGTCGCCTGGCTTTCGACGGCCCGGCCGAGCAGCTCGACCTGACGATCAACGCTCAGCCGGCCCTGGTGGCCGTCTCGATCGCC
>JBGQBD010000113.1:0-5675 GCA_041494645.1 Candidatus Limnocylindria bacterium | reverse complement strand
GTCCTGGCCCTGATCCTGGTGGTAGTGCTGTTGCCTGCCACGGCTATCGCGATGACAAGGACCTTCATGCCGGGCGTCCCTGAGCTTCGCATCACAGGTGGATCGCCTGTTACTGTCTCGGGCATGGTGCCCGGCGATCTGGCCCCGACCCAGATGATCGAGTTGCGGGCCACCGGGGCGATGCGTTACCGGATGCTCGTTGCCTACGCCGGGTCTCAGAATCTCGCCGAGGCTCTGGTGATGACTCTCACAACTGCGGACGGCTCGGTGATGTACCGAGGCCCTCTGGCCGGGGCCAAAGTGGGTGGGACGGGCTGGCCGTCCGGCGCCGATCCAGCTCTGGCCGATGGCCAGATGACCACGGTCCTGGTCTCCGTGATGCTCCCGCTCGATGCCGGCAACGAGGTTCAGGGCGCGTCCCTGACGTTCTCCATGGTCGCGGACTCGTTCCAGGATCCTCGATAGGCGTGCTGCGCCAGCGCCGGTGCCGATCCACGCCGCGGTCGGCCTGCTAAGTCGTTGCCCGAGAGGGCCACCTCGGCAACCTGCGCGCGCGGCGACTGGCCCCTAGCGACGCCGCGTCGACAAGCCACTCCTGCTGGTGCCCGCGCCCCGTACGTGGGTCGGCCGACTTCGTTGGTTTCGGCCGCATCCAGCCTTCCCGAACCGCATGGAGCACGAGCTCAGTCCGGCTTCCCACGCCGACTCGGTCGAACAGGGAGCCGAGATGACCATCGACGGTTCGTGGCCGGATCCCAAGCGCCGCGGCGATCTCGGCGGTGGACTGGCCGTGGGCCAGGCGTTCCAGCACGGCCAGCTCGCGCACCGTCGGAATCTCGCCCACCGAATGGACCGCGCGCATCGTCGACGGCGAGAAGCTGGATTGGCCGGCTGCGGCCGACATGATTGCCGCAACGAGCTCTGCTGGTTGCGCCATCTTCAGGACGAACGCCGCCGCGCCGGCCTCGAATGCCGCTCGATGGTAAATCGGATAGTCGTACGAGCTGTACATGACAAAGGCGGGGCGGCCACTGCGGTAACGCTCCAGGAGGCCGAAGCCGGACTCGTCGCCGAGCTGGGTGTCGCAAACGACGACATCGGGCTGGCTATGGTCCAGCAGCTCGACGGCGCGCGCGGTGTCCAGCGCAACACCGACGACCTCCAACCCCGGTTCGGACGCCAAGAGGGCCGCGACGGCGCTGGCCACCACGGGGTGGTTGTCTACGATCGCGACTCGAACGCCGGCGGTCCTGTCCAGCGGCCGCAATGTGGCGACAGCGCCCGTAGCCACGGCAGCGTTCGCACCGGGCGGCTCACCGGGGCGCCGAAGGATGTAGCCCTGACCGTAGGCGACGCCGAGATCCAGGAGCGTTGCGAGCTCGGCGGCGGTTTCGATCCCCTCGGCCACGACGGCCATGCCCATCTGGGCTGCGAACGCAATCAGCGCCGATGCAAGCGATCGGCGGGCCCGGTCCGCGTCGATCCCGCGCGTCAGACTGCCGTCCAGCTTGATGATGTCCGGGCTCAGCTGAAGGATGTGACGCAGACTGGCGAAGCCCGCGCCGGCGTCGTCCACCGCGAGCCGTACGCCCTGTGCTCGAAGATCGGCGAGCCCGGCTTGGAGCGCTTCGTAGTCAGCCACGGGTGCGTGCTCGGTGATCTCCAGCACGAGCCGGTCCATCGGGAGGCTGGACAAAAGGGTTGCCAGCTCCTCTGACATTGCGGTCGTCGGCGAGATGTTGAGGGCTAGGTACGCAGGGGCCGGCAGCTCGCTGAAGCGAGCCAGCTGCGCCCTGATCGCGGCCAGCTCCAGCTGATCCCGCCGGCCGGCTTCACCGGCGGCCGCCATCCAGACATCCGGGCCCCGCCGGGGTTCGCGGTCGAAGCGAGCGAGACCTTCGTAGCCGACGATCCGCCCTGTAGTTAGCTCGAAGACTGGCTGGTACACGGCTCGGATCGCGCCGGGCTCCAGAACCGCGTCTATGTCCGTGGCCAGCGTGCGAGCGCGCGCTTCCTGCACCTCCTGGTGGCCGAGGTGCTTCGCGACTTCGACCGAGCCCCGGGTGGAGGCCGCGTCCAACAGGCTGGGCAGGCCGCGACTCGCGCGGTCGAGGGCCTCCAGTATCTCGTCGATTGGGGTGCCCTTGTCAACGTACCCAAGAGCACCCGCGCGCCTTATGGCCGTCACCGATGTCTGATCGTCCCCGACCGAGAGCGCGACCACGCGAGTCTCCGGCGCGACCTGGCGTATCTCGCCGACAGCCCGGGCGCTATCTCCCGGCTTCGGGACGTCCAAGAGGGCCACATCGGGCTGATACGCGGCCGCCAGCCGCGCCGCCGCGTCCGCGTCTCCGGCTACGGCGACGACCGTTATCCGCGGGTCGCTCCCAAGGAGGTCGGTCAACGCCGCCACAACCTCTGGGTCGTCAGCGGCGATCAGCACCCTGATCGACCGCCGCGGCACATCGCTGCTCATCCCGGCAGGCCGCGCTCGATCGGGGTGAACGGCACCCAAGCGGTTCCGGCCTCGTCCCTTCTTGCCAGGTACGGCCATGGAGAGCGGAGCCATACCGCCGTCAAGATCACACGCCACATTCGGGCCCCCGCGTCTCGAGGCAGAAGTCAAGCGCTATTGTACTTCGCTGGTCGTCGACCCGGACTGCGATTCCTAAGGAAAGGTTCGACATCGTCTCGGGCGCTGCAAACCGGGAGAGACAACACCCGAGGTCGACAAGTCATTGCCCGCGGACCGTCGAGTGGGCCCATGGTGCGGCGCGGGGAACCGGCGCGTCAGGAGATCGCCAGCGCCTCGCGCATGATGGCAAACGCCTGCTCGTGTTGCCCGGCTGCGGCCAGGGTGTCGGCCCATTCGCGAAGCGCCTTGCGGACGAGACTGGCGTTGCCGAGCTGTCGAGCCAGCTCCCCGGCGCGGCGGTTCGCGGCGAGGGCGGCCGCGTTCTCTCCCAGCGCCGCTTGCGCGCGGGCCAGGGTGAGCAGCGCGTCAACCGTTGCCTTGGCATTCGCGGCACGTTCCGCGAGGGCCACCGCCTCTTGCGCACCCGCCAGAGCCTCGTCTACGGCACCGCCAGCCAGCGAGATCCGTGCCTGTGTGTCCAAGACGTGCGACAGCAACCAGACGTCACCCAGAGACTCGAGCCTGCGGCGGGATGAGGCCACGAGTTCGGCCGCCTTGCCGATGTTGCCGAGCGCCAGGTAGGAGAGGGCCAGATCGTTCTCCAAGTTGGCCATTTCGCGATCGGCCCTGCTCCTCCGGAATAGCTCGAGGCTGGCAATACCGGACCGAACCGCGGCTTCGAAGTCGCCCGTCTCCCGGTAGCTGTAGGCCAGGTCGAACAAATAGGCAGCCCTTCTGCGGTCGTCGAGCGAGCCGGCGAGGCCTCGGACCTCCTCGAGGTAGGCCAGGGCGGCAGTGTGATTGCCTTCCCGAGATTCGTTGCTCGACAGAGCCATTTCCAGGCGAAGCTCGAAATCCGGCTCGACCCGCATGCCGGCCCGGACTCGGAACAGGATTGAATGGAGGATCGCTTTCGACTCGGCGTAGTTCTCCTGCTGGTACTGCGCCGCGGCCAGCCAGTACTGGGCCAGGGCCGCTTCCGGCCCCCTGTTCTCGGCGTGGAAGATCTGCGCGGCCTCGGCCGCGAACGCCGTGGCCTCGCGCCCGTTGCCATGGCGGATCAGCGCCTCGGCCAGGCCGCTCATTAGCTCCGCCCGCGCCCCCCGCGTTACCGGGGTCTCCAGCAGATCCCGGTAGGCCGCGATCGCGTCGTCCCACCGACCGGAGGCCAGCGATACGTCGGCCTCGAGCCGCGCCCAGGCGGGGCGCTCGTCGTTGAGAAGCTTGCTGGCGGGGATGCCAAGCCGACTCGCGAAGTAGTCGAGCGCGGCCATCGAAGGGCGGCTGAGGCCGTTTTCGAGGGCGCTCACATAGGCCTTGGTGTAGCGGCCCGCGGCGAGTTGCTGCTGGGTCAAGCCGGCACCAAGGCGGGCCCGGCGGAGCCGCTGGCCAATCTGGCGGGCCAGTGGGGAATCGTCCACTCGGGGACGCGTTCGACTGACTCTAGGCATGCCAACAGTGTACCCGCCGGTTCGTCCGAGCTGCACGGTAGTCGTGCGCGGGCTTCGCGTGAGTTTATAAATACTTGACCCACTGAACGGTCGGCCATAGGATTTCGTTGCCGACGAGCCGCGCCGGCCTGGGTCCCGGGCGGGCGAGTTCCGAAAGGAGTCGTCCGATGTCCGCTCGCCGCTTCAGCCTTCGCACTGTGGTCGTCGCCTGGATCCTGGGCGTAGCTTTGGCGTTGATCCCGCTAGCCTCGGCGCTGGCCGATGGAGGAGGGACTATGTTCCCTCGCTGAGTCGATGCCCCTGTCGTACCAGTGAGCAAAGCCGGCCAGTAGCCGGCCTTGCTCCGCCAATGGTAACCAGCCCGCCCGTGCCTCGTAGCCGGGGCGGCCGTCGGCAGACCCAGCGGCGTATCCAGCGGCCGACTCGTTCGTTGGCCGCCCACCTGCTCACGCCGCCCCGAAGCAGCCGGGCCTGTTCTCAGAGCCAGGCCGGTGTTGATCTCGGGCGACGTGAGGCGGCCGTGCAGCTCTTCTCTGCGCCTGCTTCTTGCGGGTAGGGGCCTGGCAGCCCTTCCACACCGACGGCGCGCCGAGGGTGAGCACAGGGGGGCTATCCTTGGCTCATGGACCGCTGGACGACGATATTCGAGCCGTTTCGGATCCACTCGATCGAGCCCATCCGGATGTCCACCGTGGCCGAGCGCGAGCGCGCCCTCGAAGCCGCCGGCTGGAATCTCTTCAACCTCCACGCCGACGACGTCCTGATCGATCTGCTCACCGACTCGGGCACCGGCGCGATGAGCCGGGACCAATGGGCTGCCATCCAGCACGGCGACGAGAGCTACGCCGGATCCCCCTCGTTCTACGAGTTCCTGGAGTCGGTGCAGTCTCTGTTCCCCTTCCGGCACATCATCCCCACCCACCAGGGCCGCGCCGCCGAGAAGATCCTGTTCTCCGTGCTTGGCGGCCCCGGCAAAGTCATCCCCAACAACACTCATTTCGATACCACCAGGGCCAACGTCGAGTTCACCGGCGCCGAAGCCGTAGACCTCGTCATCCCCGAAGGCCGTATCCCGTCTGCGCTTCACCCGTTCAAAGGGAACATGGACCTGGACGCGTTGGAGGCATGCATCCAGGCAGCCGGGCCGGCGCGCGTGCCGGCCGTGTTCGTCACCATCACCAACAACTCGGGCGGCGGCCAGCCCGTGTCACTAGAGAACCTGCGCGGGGTGCGCGCAATCTGCAACCGCCACGGCATCCCGCTTTTCCTCGACGCTTGCCGCTTCGCCGAGAACGCCTGGTTCATCAAGTGCCGGGAGCCGGGCAACGCCGATCGAACTATCCCCGATATCGTTCGCGAGATCGCCTCCTTGGCCGACGGCATGACGATGAGCGCCAAGAAGGACGGCCTGGTGAACATCGGCGGCTGGCTGGCCATGAACGACGACCGGCTGGCCGAGCAGTGCCGCAATATGCTCATCCTGACCGAAGGGTTCATCACCTACGGGGGCCTGGCCGGCCGGGACCTCGAGGCGATCGCGCAGGGCCTGCGCGAGGTCGTAGACGAGGATTACCTGCGCTACCGCATCC
>JBGQBD010000112.1:0-5815 GCA_041494645.1 Candidatus Limnocylindria bacterium | reverse complement strand
CTACGGCCCGCGGGCCGGCTACGGCTGGGGCTGGGATGCTCCGGATGAAGATCCTCGGCTCTACCGGCGGCGCGGACGCCTCGGAGGCGCCGTCGCGCGGCGGACAACCGTCACACAGCTGGAGGCCTACCTGGCCTCCTTGCGCGACGAGATAAGAGCCGCCGAGCAGGATCTGCGCGACCTCGGCATGACGCAGGACATGGGCGTCGGCGAAGACAAGGCCTGAGGCCAGCGGGAGCCCCTCGGCACCGCAGCGCGCTCCGCGGGGCGATGCCGAGGACTGCTCGATCGAGGCATCCCGGCCGGAACCCTGGTTAGCAACGTTTAAGAAGGAGAGCCGCGCGTGAAGATCGCAATCGCTACCGACGACGGCCGTACTGTCAGTCTCCACTTTGGACGGGCGGCTCACTACGCCGTCCTGACCGTCGAGAACGGACTCGTGGTCGAGCGCGAGCTTCGGGACAAGTTCTCGCCTCACGGGTCCGGCATTGGGGCCCATGAGG
The DNA here is from genome assembly GCA_041494645.1 of Candidatus Limnocylindria bacterium. Taxonomy (GTDB): domain Bacteria; phylum Chloroflexota; class Limnocylindria; order Limnocylindrales; family CSP1-4; genus Fen-1039. The sequence goes on along the minus strand of JBGQBD010000112.1, from coordinate 5,312 downwards.
AGCGCGAGACGGGCCCGCACGGAGTAAGCCCGGCTTCGAATGCCCGCCACGATCGAATGGCGGCAGCTATTGCCGACTGCTCAGCGGTTATCTGCGGCGGAATGGGCCAGGGCGCCTACAGTCGGATGACGGTCCATGGCATCAGGCCCATCGTCACCGACCTCCGGGACGTCGACGAGGCGGCCATCGAGTGTGCGGCCGGACGCATCATGGATCACGTGGAGCGGCTGCACTGACCGTTGTCTCCTTGTGGATTGGCCAGGATTCGAAGGACCGACCTCCGTGCAGGGCCGGAGGAGCGCGCAAAGGACCGCGAGCTGGCGGTGGTGGAGCACCTGCATGACCCACCTCCGGCTCCGCCTACTTGGAGGACGCCGTCATGCTACATATGGTGGTGCTGAGGCATAACGCTGAGAGCTTGGCCTTCCGCTCCGAGGAGCACCAGAAGAACGCGCGGACCGCGTTCACGCGCTTGCAGGCACTGGGCAAGGATCACGATGCCTGCCTTGAGGGTGCGTGGGTCAACACCGGTGCGCACACGATGTTCGCCCTGGTCGACGCGCCCAGTGCTCACGTGGTGAACACGCTCCTCGAATTGTCGGGGATCGTCGCGTGGGAAGACGCCACGGTCTACGCCGTCACACCCGTGGAAACGCAGGGGACGCAGTAGCCCGCCACGGCCGGCTGATACGACGACCAGTCCCCGACCTCTTTGGAAGGGGATCGTGCATTCGCACGAACGGCCCTCGCGCTGCTCCGAGGAACCCGAGGCGAGCGGGGCCAAACTCCATGATGACCCGGGCGACAATCGTTGACCGGGCCCTGGACTCTTGACGCACCTGTCGTCGGGGTGTAGGTAGGAGTCCCAGGAGGGTTGAGGATGCAGAACTTACCCCGGGTGTCCCACGAGCACCATGACCGACTGTGGCACTACGTCGCCCAGCTGAACTCGCTCGCCGACCGCCTGAGCAGCGATTCCCTGGACACGACCAGGCTCATCGAGGAGCTGCCGGAACTGCGGGAGCTTCATGACGGCCTTACGAACATGCTCATTCCGCACATGGAGGCAGTGGAGGCGGCCGTCCACCCCACGCTTGAGCGGCTCCTGGCCGAGCGTCAGACGACGGCCCCGATGGCCCGCGAGCACGTCGAGATCCGTCGGCTCGTCGGAGCGATCGGCGAGTTCACCGAGCACCCTCAGGCCCACGCCGACCGCGGCGCCGTGCTGGCACTGCGCCGCGTCCTCCTGCGGCTCTACGCTCTCCTCAAGGCGCATCTCTCGGAAGAGGAGCTGTACATCCCCATCCTGGAGGACAACTTGACGCCCGCGCAGGAGGCGGCGCTCGCGAGGGCTCTCGACCACGTGGCCTCGGAGCGGCTGTAGCTCTCGAACCTCGAGTACGACCCACTCGAAAACCACCGCGGGGCCAGCGAGAAGTCACGGCCGGCCGTCTCTCTTAGCGCGCATGCGGTCGGTCGCGGGTTGGCGGAGGTGCTGCCCTCTGAGCTCGTGTCGCCGTTGGTGGTCGGGCGAGTCGAGCAGGGCAGACGCCTGGGCGAGGGCCCTGGTGACATCGGCGCGCACTCGCCAGGGCCAGCGTGCCGCGCGATGGGCCGCGGTAGATCGACTCCTGTGGGTTGACGTCGCGACGGCCTGCGTCAGCAGACCCAGGGCAGAAGACGCTTTGTGCGGCTGCGGTAAGCGTCGTATTCCTCGAACTGATCGGCCAGCCAGATCTCCTCGCGCCGCGACTTGAGGTTGAAGAAGGCGGCGAGGACAACGGCGCCGAGAAGGGCGAGCGGCGAAGCAGTCCACAGGCCCCAGCCCGCGGCGCCCAGGATCAGGCCACCGTAGATGGGGTGGCGGACCAGCCCATAAGACCCCGATTCCACGAGACGGGCGCCGGGCAGCGGCTTCGGGAACGGCGTCAGGTTCTCTCGGAGGTCGAGCACTCCCCACAGCGCCAGGATGCCGCCGCAGCCGATTAGCAGGAGGCCGGCTGCCATGCCGACGGGTCGCGCCGGCCCGCCCCAGGCGGGACCTACTCTCCCGGCAAGGGCGATGCCGGCAAAGAAGACAAGCTGGATCAGGAACCAGCCCTGGCCCCGGCTGCCCAGGTCGGGGAGGCGCTGGGCTCTCATCCCCGGCCCGCAACGCCGCTCAGTTGCGGCTGTCCCAGGGCGTCCGGATCGGCGTGAGGTCCCGTCACGATCACCTCTCCCTCGATCGGGGCGGCGCCGCCGAGGATGCGGTATCGGTGATGGATCTCCACGGTGCCCGCCGCGAGCATCGCCGCCACGGAGCAGTACTTCGTGGCCGAGAGCTCGATAGCGCGGCGGACCGCGGCTTCTTCCAGGTTCGGCCCCTCGACGACGTGGATCACGTCCGCGCTCGTGTAGATCGCGGGCTGGCGGTCGTCGCGCTGGTTCGCGGTGACGGAGACCTCGTAACGGGTCACGACCTGCCGCTTCTTCTGGAGGATCGACATCACGTCCATGCCGGTGCAGCCGACCTGGCCGACGAGCAGCATCTCCACGGGGCGCGGGCCGGCGTTGCCGTCGGCGTCGTCCAGCACGATCTCGTGGCCGGATCCGGTCCGAACGGTGAAGCGCATGCCGGGCCCGTCGAAGCGGGCTACGGACGATTTGACGGTCACTGGGAGCTCTCCTTGGGGGCGGGGCGGCGGACGATCAGAAGCGAGTCGATTGGGGCTCGGCCCGGAGGTGGAACGCGGCGGACGACTTCCGCTCGCTCGACTTCGAGCGACTGATCGGCTGCCAGGAGATCGGCGGCGATCTCGTCCGCGGTGAAGAGCCGGTCCGGATCGGGTCCGCCCTCCCCTTCTGTGGCGTTCAGGCGGTCATGGCCGACCACGAGCAGCCGGCCGCCCGGGGCCACGGCGGCCGCCGCTCCGGCGTAGATGGGCCGGCGCTCGTCCGGTGGCACGTGCAGGTAGACGATGACGACGAGGTCGAACGACCGGGCCGGCGGTGTCCAGTCGAACAGGCTGCGCTCCAGCCACTCGACCGAGACACCGGCGGCATCCGCTTTCGCCCGTCCGTTGGCAAGCCCGACCGGCGACCAGTCCACGGCGGTCGTGCGCCAGCCCTGCCCGGCCAGCCAGACGGCGTTGGTGCCGCTTCCGGCGGCCAGCTCGAGAGCCGTGCCGCGGGCCAGATCGGAGGTGCCCAGGACCAGCGTCGGGTTTGGCCCCGTGCCCTCGAAATCGCCCGCCTGGTGCCGCATGTCCCACCGGACTCGGCGCTCATCGGCTACCACGATCTAGTCCCTCTCCAGCGGCCGCCTGGTTCGAGCCCAGGCATCCGTTCCACCCCGGACCGAGGCCGCGCCCTCGAACCCGGTCTTCAACAGGAAGTCCGTTGCCGCAAGGCTCCGATTGCCGCTCTCGCAGATGACCAGGATTCGCTCGTCCCTGGAAAGGTTGGCGGCTCGCTGAGCGAACTGGCTCAACGGGATGTTGAGCGCCCCTGGGACGCGGCCGCGTCGATATTCCCAGGCCTCACGGACATCGACCAGGCGAACGCCGCCGCCGCGCAGGAATTCATCGAGCTCTTCGACGCTGATCTGGGGCGTGGCCCGGCGAAATAGCGATTGCACCATCAGTTCGACTCCAGGGATGCGATGACTCGGCCGAGGCGCTCGCGCGCCTCGACTGCCACTTGCTTGACTTCGATCGATCTGGCGATGCCCACCACGGCCAGCGGATCCATGGCCTCTACGACGGTGTCATCGCCCTCCTGGCGGAGAACGACGTTGCACGGCAGCAGCGCGCCGACGGACGGCTCTGCGACGAGTGCCCTGTGTGCCAGGGCTGGGTTGCAGGCGCCGAGGATCAGGTACGGCGCGCCATCCACGCCGAGCTTCGCCTTCATCGTCGCTGCGACGTCTATCTCGGTCAGAATCCCAAAGCCTTCGGCCTTGAGCGCCGTCTCGACCCTTGTCCGGGCTGCGGAAACGGGGCCTGACAGTCGCGTGCCCAGCGTGTAACCCGATTCAGTGTTCATGGCTTGCTCGAGATGCCGGCCGCGCTGGCTGCTGCTTGCGGCGCGATCACCGGCGTCCGGTCTCGCGCCATGCGCCGCTCCACTATCTCGTGGATCACATCGCAGGCCCGGACGAGGGACGGCTCGGCCATCCGGTATCGGATCGTCGTGCCGTCGCGACGGGTATCGACGAGACCGGCCGAGCGCAGGACCGCCAGGTGCTGGCTCGCGTTGGCCAGACTGCATCCGAGCTCCTGTGCAAGCTCCCCAACCGAGTGCTCGCCCTCGCGCAGGACATCGAGGAGCATCAGCCGCTTCGGGTCCGTGAGGACTCTGCATACCTCGGCATGGAGCCGGTAACGCTCCGGGTCCCGATTCGCCTTATCGTTCATGGGTGCCTCTTGCTTGTCTCGCCGGCGAGGCCGGACTCGGATATACTAACACTCATTGCGTACTTGCGCAAGTAGCAGATAAGGACGGGACCCTGTCGATCCCAACGCCCGGCCTATGAGTCCTCAGGCCGATGTCGGCATCTTCGTCGTCAGCATCTGCGCGGGTCTCATCGGATCGCTGGCCGGAGTCGGGGGAGGCATCCTCGTCATCCCCGCCCTGACGTTCGTGTTCGGGGTTGACATCCACCTCGCCGTGGGGGCGAGCATCGTGTCCGTGATCGCGACCAGCTCCGGGGCCGCGGCCGCCTACGTGCGCGATCGCATGACCGACATGAGGGTCGGCATGTTCCTAGAGCTGGCGACCACGTCCGGTGCCGTGTCCGGGGCGCTTCTGGCGGCGGTCGTGGCGCCGGCCTTCCTCTACGTCCTCCTGGGCGTGGTGCTGCTCGGCTCGGCCGCGATGCAGCTCACCAGGCTGGAAGAGGAGATGCCGCCGGAAGGACCGCCATCGCGGATCGCCGCGGCGCTCAAACTGAGCTCGTCCTACCCGGACCGCCGGCTCGGACGTGAGGTCACCTACACCGCCCGGCGCGTGCCGCTCGGCTTTGGGTTGATGTGGATCGCCGGCGTGGTCTCGGGCCTGCTGGGCATCGGATCCGGGGTTCTGAAGGTGCTGGCAATGGATGTGGCGATGCGGCTGCCGATGAAGGTCAGCTCCGCCACCAGCAACTTCATGATCGGGGTCACGGCGGCGGCATCGGCCGGGATCTACCTGGCCCGCGGCGACGTGGATCCTCGAATCGCGGCTCCCGTTGCGCTCGGCGTGCTGGCTGGAGCGCTGATCGGGGCGCGGCTGCTCAACCGGGTCTCCAACCGCGCGGTCCGGCTCATCTTCCTGCCGGTGCTCGTCGCCGT
>JBGQBD010000111.1:0-5886 GCA_041494645.1 Candidatus Limnocylindria bacterium | reverse complement strand
GTCGCCCTCCTCAGTCAACTTGAGCCAGACAAACAGACCGGCCAGGACCAGAAGCGGGATGACGACGAGCGCGGCGAGGATGACCAGGAACCCGATGACTATGTACTTGAAGAGCGCTTTCACGGCCTACCTCCGCTACCCGCCGTCGAGCCGGCCGAGCCCTCTCAGGCTTCCGGCTGCGACTTGGCGGCCTTTTCGCCTCGGGAGTCCGAGGCCTGGGCGATCAACGCCTCGACGTCTTCGCGAGTGAACTCGGCGATGACGTGCCGGCTGCCGGTCTGAGTCCCCATCAGCAGCCGCAACACGAATGCGCCGTCCTGTTCGAAGAAGAAGATGTCGCGCGGTTTCTGCTCGTCGACATAGTGGCCGACGACACGGAACGCCTGCTCGTAGTAGCCCGCCTGGCCCCAGGTGACCGCGGGCAGATGAGTCTCGCGCCTGGCGTGGCCTTCCTCCATGAACCGGGCGATGTCGTCGTCCAGGAAGGTGAACGTCTCCTTGGTCTGCTGGCCCAGATTCTCGGACCACGCGCCGGCCTGGGTCGTGCCGACGACTAACCCCTGAACGATGAACCCGTCGGGGGCTTCGACGATCAGTATCTCGCGCATGCCGCGCTGGTCGAGGAAGGCGCCGATCGAGCGCAGAACTTCCTCGTAGTTCTGCCGCGGACTGCCGTCGTATATCCGCATCTCGCTTCCTCGCGCTCCGCCGACCCTCGAACGGGCCCGTCGGCCGGGCCCCGTGCCGGCAGGCATCGCCCGAGCCCTTGATCACGGGCCCCGCCTGACTGCCGAGTGTACCAGCCCGCCACGCACTCGCAACGGGTTGAGACGGTTCGAGGGCCGGTCCTGGCGCCTCATCTCATCGCCGCAACGGCCCCTGGCCGTAGAATGTGCCCGTCATCGGGACCGAGGCGTCGCTCCAACCGGTTCGGCATTCTCGCGCCCACCTCGAGCGTTCAGTCGGGTCGCGCTGCCGGGCTCGCGCTCGAGACGTTCGAACGACGCATCGACGGCCCGGTTGAGCGCGCCCGCCGTACCAGGCGTCGCAGACCTCGGGTCTGCAAGGGCGAACCGGGCCATCGCGCCGGGAACGGGAGCTGGAGATCGAATGACCGTCGTGGCTGAGAACCTCGACCAGCTGGCCATCGACACCATCCGGACGCTATCCATGGATGCCGTCCAGAAGGCGAACTCGGGCCATCCCGGCGCGCCGATGGGGATGGCACCGATGGCGTACACGCTGTGGACCCGCTTCCTGCGTCACGCCCCGACCGATCCGAGCTGGCCGAACCGCGACCGCTTCGTGCTGTCCGCCGGGCACGCCAGCATGCTCCTGTACTCGCTCCTTCACCTGACCGGCTACGGGCTGACGATCGAGGATCTCCAGTCCTTCCGCCAGTGGGGCTCCAAGACACCGGGCCACCCGGAGCACGGCATGACCGCCGGGGTCGAAGCCACGACGGGCCCGCTCGGCCAGGGTTTCGCCAATGCGGTGGGCATGGCGATCGCCGAGCGCCGCCTGGCCACAGAGTTCAACCGGCCCGGCCACGACCTGATCGACCACTACGTCTACTCGATCTGCTCCGACGGCGATATCCAGGAGGGGATCGCTTCCGAGGCCGCGTCCCTGGCCGGGCACCTGCGCCTCGGCAGGTTGGTCGTCCTGTACGACGACAACCACATCCAGCTCGATGGGCCAACGGCGATGGCTTTCACGGAGAACGTCCTGGAGCGGTTCGATGCGTACGGGTGGCAGTCCCAGCGGGTCGAGGATGGCAACGATATCGCGGCGATCGACGCGGCCATCGCCGCCGCCCGAGTGGACGGCCGCCCCAGCCTCATCGCTGTTCGAACCCACATCGGCTACGGTGCGCCTACCAAACACGACTCGCAGAAGGCGCACGGCGCGCCCCTCGGCGAGGAGGAAGTTCGCGGCGCCAAGGAGTTCTACGGCTGGGACCCGGACCGCCATTTCTACGTCCCGGACGCGGCCGGCAGCCACTTCCGCCAGGCGATCCCCGCCGGTCGGAAGCTCGTGGCCGAGTGGCACGAGAAGGTGGCCCGCTACGCTCGCGAGTTTCCGACGGAGGCCGCGGAGCTCGACCGCCGCTGGCACGGCCGCCTCGCCGAGGGCTGGGCCAGCGGCCTCAAGACCTACGCCGCCGGCGACGAATTGCCGACGCGCAAGGCAAGCAGTGAGGCGATCAACGGCCTGGCCGGCTCCGTGCCGGAACTCTTCGGCGGGTCCGCCGACCTGTCCGAGTCCAACCTGACGGACGTGGCCGGGGGCGGGCTCTTCGAAGACGACAACCCCGCCGGACGCAACATCCGATTCGGCGTCCGCGAGCACGCCATGGGCGGCATCGCCAACGGCATCGCTCTGTACGGCGGGTTTATCCCGTACGCCGCTACGTTCCTCGTCTTCAGCGACTACCTGCGGGGCTCCGTCCGGCTGGCCGCTCTCACCGGCCTCAGGGTCGTCTACGCCTGGACCCACGACTCGGTCGCGGTCGGCGAGGACGGACCCACGCACGAACCGGTTGAGCATGTGGCGGCGCTGCGGGCCATCCCGAACCTGCACGTAATCCGGCCCGGCGACGCCAACGAGACTGCCGCGGCCTGGTGCTGCGGGCTCGAGCGCGGGGACGGCCCTACGGCCCTGATCCTGTCGCGCCAGAAGCTCACCGTACTGGCGGGCACGGCCGAAAAGGCCCGCGCCGGCGTGGCTCGCGGCGGGTACGTGCTGCGACACGCGTCCGGCGACGCGGAGCGGCCGGACCTGATCGTGATGGCTACGGGATCCGAGCTGCAACTGGCGGCCGGCGCCGCGGAGGCGCTGGAGAATGACGGCATCCGGACGCGCGTCGTAAGCCTGCCGTGCTGGGAGCGATTCGAGACTCAGGATGCGGCCTACCGCGAGTCGGTACTGCCGCGGAGGGCGCGCAAGCGCCTGGCCGTCGAAGCCCTCAGCCCGTTCGGCTGGGAGCGCTACGCCGGCGACGAAGGGGCGATCATCGGCATCGACCGCTTCGGCGCGTCGGCCCCCGGCGACGAGGTCATGCGCCGCCTCGGTTTCACCGTCGAACGGGTGACGGAGATCGGCCGGAAGGTCGTACGCGAGGGCCTGTGTGGCCGCGTGCCCTCCGCCGAGCGCGGCCCCGAAGTCCGCTGAAAGGAGGCCAAAATGCGCGTCGCTCTTGCAGCCGATCATGCCGGGGCCGAGCTGAAGGTCGAGCTGCTGGCCAGGCTGGCTCCGCTCGGCCACGAGCTGATCGATCTCGGCGGCGACGGCTCCAACTCCGACGACGACTACCCGGACTACAGCCGCGCCCTGGCGCTGGCCATCCTGGACGGGAAGGCCGACCGCGGCATCCTGGTCTGCGGCAGCGGCGTCGGGGCCTCGATAGCGGCTTCCAAGATGCCCGGCATCCGGGCCGGCCTGTGCCACGACACCTACTCGGCCGGCCAGGGCGTGGAGCACGACGATATGAACGTGCTCGCCCTGGGGGCGCGGGTGATCGGCGTGGAGACGGCCGTCTCCTGCGCCCGTTCGTTCCTGGCCGCCACGTTCAGCGGCGAACCCCGCCACGTCCGCCGTGTCGGCAAGATCCACGCCATCGAAGAAGAGGCCGCCGGCATGCAGGCCGCTCACCCGGCAACTCAAGCCAGCTGAGCCCGACCGTTCGGCGCTCCACCAATCGCCACATCGGCTCCAAGCACACGCCAGTCACGAGGCCGTAGCAATGACCGAAAAGACTCACGCCGCCAGTCTGGCCCTGGACCTGACGTTCAAGGACGCGAAGCTGGAAGCGGCTTTGGCCGCGGCCCGCGAGCGCGCCGTCAAGGAGAACTGGGCCGATCGGGCGATCGGCCGCCGCGACCCCGCGGTGTGGTCGCGCGATGAGATCGTGCAGCGAGCCATTGCCACGCGTCTCGGCTGGCTGGAGGCGCCGTTCCATTTCGCCGACGAAACGGGCGAGCTGAAGGCTTTCGCGGCCGCGATCCGCGAGCAGGGCTTCACCGCTGCCGTGCTGGGCGGCATGGGCGGCAGCAGCCTCGCCCCCGCGCTCCTGACCCACGTCTTCGGCACGGCGAAGGACGGCACGCCCGTCCGCGTCCTGGACTCCACCGATCCGGCCGCCGTCTCGGCCATCCTGGACGACCTGGACCCGACGAAGACGCTCTTCATCGTTTCCACCAAGTCCGGCACAACGGCCGAGTCGCTCTCGTTCCAGGCGTACCAGTGGGCCCGGATCGAGGATGCTCTCAAGGACGCAGGCGTGGGCCGCCCAACCCATCCGGGCAATTTCATGGTCGCGATCACCGACCCGGAAAGGAGCCTGCGCTCTATCCCCCATCACGACCAGCTACGCGAGGTCTTCCTCAACCCGCCCGACGTCGGGGGCCGGTATTCCGCCCTGACGTACGTCGGGCTGGTCCCGGGGGCGCTGCTCGGAATCGACCTGGAGATGCTCCTCGAGAAGGCCCGGGCGATGATCATGGCCTGCGGCCAGCCCGACCCGGCCAGGAACCCCGGCCTCTCCCTCGGCCTGGCCATGGGCGCCTTCGCCGCCGCGGGCCGCGACAAGCTGACCTTCGTAGTAGACCGCGAGCTGGCCGCCTTCGGGCCGTGGGTCGAGCAGCTCATCGCGGAGAGCACCGGCAAGCACGGCGTCGGCGTGGTGCCCGTCGACGGCGAGCCGCTCGCCGCCCCGCCGGCCTACGGCGGCGACCGCGTCTTCGTCCGCATCGCCCTCGCCGGCTCCGCCGGCCCGGATCCGTCCATCGGCGCTAACGTCGATGCCCGTCTGGCCGAGCTTGCCGGGGCCGGCCACCCGATCATCCGCATCGAGGTCGGCAGCAAGATCGAGATCGGCGCGGAGTTCGTCCGCTGGGAGGTCGCGACCGCCCTCGCCGGCGCCGTGCTGAAGATCGATCCGTTCGACCAGCCCAACGTCGAGGAGGCCAAGACCAATACCCGCGCCGTCATCGCCGCCTTCGAGCGCGGCGGCGAAGCGGATGCCGGCGACACGGCCCTGGGCGTGGCCGGTGAAGCTGCCCTCACCGCCGCCCTCGAGGCCCACCTCGCCAGACTCCCGGCCGGCGGGTACGCCTCCATCCAGGCCTACATTGCCCAAACACCGGAACGAGACGCGGCTCTGAACGGCATCCGCACGCTGCTCCGGGATGGGACACGCCGTGCCACGACCGTCGGCTACGGGCCGCGCTTCCTGCACTCCACGGGCCAGCTGCACAAGGGCGGCGCGCCGATCGGCTGGTTTCTGCAGCTCGTCGCCGAGCACCCCGACGACCTGGAGATCCCCGGCAAGGCCTACACCTTCGGCCAGCTCATCGACGCCCAGGCCATCGGCGACGCCCGGACGCTGGCGGACCACGACCTGCCGGTTCTTCGAATCAACCTCGGAGGGGACCCGGACGGCGGCCTGGTCGCCCTCGAGCGAGTTCTCGCCGCAGCCCTCAAGGAGGCATAGGCAATGGAACTCGGTTTCGTTGGACTCGGCCGCATGGGCGCCAACATGGTCCGGCGCCTGCTCCTGGACAAGCACCGCATCGTTGCCTACAACCGGACCGCCGAGAAGACCCGCGAGATCATGACCGAGGGCGCCGACGGCGCCTTCACGCTCGCCGAGCTGGTCGGAAAGCTGACGAAGCCCCGCGCGGTGTGGGTTATGGTCCCGTCGGGCGACGCCACCGAGTCCATGATCGACGAGCTGCTCAAGCTCCTGGAGCCCGGCGACTCGATCGTCGACGGCGGCAACTCCAACTTCCACGACTCGGTCCGCCGCCACGCCAAGGTTGCCGGGCATGGCGTCAACTTCATCGACGCTGGCACCTCGGGCGGGGTCTGGGGCCTCAAGATCGG
>JBGQBD010000110.1:0-6467 GCA_041494645.1 Candidatus Limnocylindria bacterium | reverse complement strand
CCGACGGCGATGAGCAGCGTAGCCGGGACGCGGCTGGGCAGGCGCCCGGTGACCAGCGCGACGAGCGCGCCCGGGATCGAGATGGCCAGGTTGGCGACGATCGCAACCGGTGCCACCACCAGGTTGCCGAGGTACAGCGCCGAAGAAACGCCAGGTCGTCACGAGCTACGAAGTCGCCGTGTCCGCCGAGCAGCGCAATGGTCAGCCCGCCATCTACACGCGGGCCGATGTCGTGCACATCGTCCAGGGGCCGGCAGTGGACGAGGCGGCAATGCGCCGGGCCATCGAGCTTTCAGCTACCAAATACTGCTCGGTCGCGGCGATGCTATCGGCTGGAACAGTTGAGATTCATCACCGCTACCGCATCGTCGGACCGGACGGTGCCGCTCCGATCGAGGGCGAGGTCATGGTCAGCGGACCTCACGCCGACCCGGACGCACCCGGAAGGTAGCGGGTCAGGCGCCATTCGGCGCCCTGCCTCTACGTGCGGTTCTTCTGGACCAGAGTCCTGCCCGACGATTGCCAGGCGTTCATGCCGCCGTCGAGATTCCAGACGTTCGTATAGCCAAGGTTCAGCAGGGTCTGGGCGGCCTGGGCGCTTTCGACGCCGCTTCGACAGTAGACGAGGATCTTGGACGACTTGTCGGCCGGCAACTGACTGGCTCGCGCCGACAGCTGATCGTAGGGAATGTAGAGGTCCGTGCCGTCGATCTCGCCGATGTAGGGCGTCTTGACGTTCACCAACGTGAAGTCTTTTTGCGTCAGCATCTGCGTGAGTCGGTCAGGGGTCACATTGGTCCAATGCCCGCCCTGACCCTGAAAGATGGTTTCCCCTGTGGCCATGCTGGGAGCCGCCTTGGCCCCGACGCCGCCCAGGGCCACGAAGCCGATTGCGATCAAAGCCACGAGGGCGACCGCCCCGCCGGCGATCGCCAGATAGAGCTTGTTGCGGCTCGGGGCGACGGGCGCGGCTTTTGTCCGGCGGTTTGGTGCGCCTGACCTGTAGCCCGAGCCCTTGGGCGGTTTCTTGCTGGCCATGATCGGCTCCCCTCCGATGCTACTCAGTTGTCGTGATGGTGCCCGTCGCCGCCGCAGGAACCGGAGCCTGAGCAGCCGTCGTCCGAGCCCGCGATTCTCAGAGAGCTGCTTCGGAACGCCGCCACTGCAGAGGCTACGTCGGGGCCTTCGTGAACGAATACTGGCACGCCCGCCTGAGCCATACGGTTGATAGCGCCACGCCCGATCCCCTGGCACACGACGGCATCGAAGCTGTTGGGGCCGAGGATGTCGGCAGCCGGCGCGCACTCGCCGTGGCCGTGGGAAACAGACGAATTTGCGACGGTCACGACGGCCCCGGTCTCCGTATCGGCGACCGTGTAGTAAGGCGCCCGCCCAAAGTGGCCGGACATCTGGGCGCTGGCGCCGTTGGTGTCGGTGGTGGGGATGAGCAGGCGCATTCGATCTCCTGGACTTATGTGAGCAACCGCCACCATCGTGGCGTGCCTGGGATGGCTCTGAGCTTACCTCCGGGGCTCCCAGAGCGCGCGGCTTCGGCGTCCATTCATCTACGGCGCCGCATGGTTCAAAGGCGCACGGGCCGCATCGGCGATCCCCATCAATGGCCAGCCGAACCGCTCAGCCGGGTAGACTGCCAGCCATGATCGATTTCACGCCCAATCCGGTTGCCCTCGCGGTTGGGCCCCTCGAGATCCGCTGGTATGGCATTGCCTACGTGGCCGCAATCGTCGCCGGCACCTGGCTGGCCTTCCGCCTTGCCCGTCAGCGCGGCGAGCGGACCGACATGCTCGTCGATGGCCTGATCATCGTCGCGATCGCAGCTCTCATCGGCGGCCGGGCCTATCACGTGATCGATCAGTGGGCCTACTACCAGAACCATCTCGCCCAGATCGTGCTTCCGCCCTACAGCGGACTCGGCATATACGGCGGCCTCTTCACCGGCATGCTCGCCATCATCTGGTACGCCCGCCGCCACCGTCTGTCCTTCTGGCGCTGGGCCGACATCATCGTTCCGTGCGTTCTGCTGGCCCAGGCTGTGGGCCGGTGGGGCAACTTCATGAACCAGGAATTGTACGGACCGCCGACCAACCTGCCGTGGGGCATTGCCATTCAGTGCCAGGACAGGGTGGCCGAATATGCCTGCCCGGCCGGCTCCTCCCCGACTGCGACCCTCGGCCAGCACTTCACTCCTGTCTTCCTCTATGAGTCGATGCTGAGTTTGATCGGCGTCGGGGTGACGCTCTTCCTGTGGCGCCGCTTTACGGCGCACCACCGCCTGCTGATCGCTGGCGATGTGGGCCTGCTCTACTTCGTCTGGTATGGCGTCGAGCGGAGTGTTCTGGAAACCCTCCGCAGCGGTTGGAACTGGACATTCTTCGGTCTCGCGACCGCACAGCTCGTAGGCCTGAGCGCCGCGGCAACCGCAATCGGGGCCATCGTCATTCGGCACTGGTGGGTGAACCATCACCCGGAAGGCTCACAGACCACTCCGGACGACGCGACTCTCCCAGCCGGACCCACCGATCCGCTGCCGGCGATCTAGAGGTTTGGCCGTGAGCCGGGCATAGTGTCCGGGAGGGCCAAGTCAGGCGTTAGGCACCGAAATGGCTGGCAACGTCTCGACGACTCGCGTCAGGCGCTCGGCCACCTCGAGGATCTCGGCTTCGCTGGTTCCACGCCCCAGGCTGAAACGCAGCGCACCCATTCCCTCCTCGGGCGGGACGCCCATGGCCCGCAGCACGGGCGAGAGATCGACCGATCCAGAGTGGCAGGCGGAGCCCGTGGAGGCGGCGACCCCGTCGAGCGCGGCGAGGATGTCGGCCCCAACTTTGCCGACAACCGATACGTTCAGGGTGTTCGGCAGGCGCTCGTCTGCGTGGCCGTTAAGCACGACACTTTCTCCCAACCGGGCTCGGAGCAGATCCCAGAAGAGGTCGCGCAGCCGGCGAATCTCGGCCATCGGGGCGAGGTCCGCAGCAAGCTCGCAGGCGGCGCCAAGGGCTGCGGCCAAGAGCGCGCTCTCCGTCCCAGCACGCCGGCCGCTCTCGTGGCTCGCGCCGTGGATGAGCGGTTCGAGGCGTACGCCGCGGCGGATGTAGAGCGCCCCGATGCCCTTGGGGGCGTAGAGCTTATGGCCCGCGATCGAGAGGAGGTCCACTCCGAGATCGTCGACCCGCGTCGGGATCTTGCCGACGCTCTGGGCGGCGTCGGTGTGCATGAGGACGCCGTGCTCCCGCGCGAGGGCGGCGATCTCAGCGATAGGCTCGATCGTCCCGACCTCGTTGTTGGCGTGCATGACGCTCACCAGGATCGTCCGGGGCGTGATTGCGCGGCGCACGTCTTCAGGGTCGACGCGCCCGGTCCGGTCCACCGCGACGAACGTCACGCGAGCGCCAAGACGCTCCAGGAAGCGGGCCGGCTCGACGATCGCGGGGTGTTCGACCGTGGTCGAGACGATGTGGTCCCCGCGCTCGCGGAGGGCGAACCAGGCGCCCTTCAGGGCTAGGTTGTTGGCCTCGCTGCCGCCGCTCGTGAAGACGATCTCGTCGGGGGCGCAGCCGAGGAGTGCGGCCACCTGGGTGCGCGCGTGTTCGACGATCTCGTGCGCGGCCCGGCCACCCGCATGAGTCGCCGACGGGTTGGCGAAGGGGCGGTCGAGGAGGGGGCGCATGACCGCTGCAACCCGCGGGTCGATGGGCGTGCTGGCGTTGTAGTCGAGGTAGATCTGGTTCATGGCTGGATCGGCGAAGGCCCGATAGCGACGGGCAAGCCGGCGACCCGCCACTCCGGGAAGCCATCTTCGAGCCGGCGGGCGCGCAGCCCGTGCCGTCGCAGCAACGCGACGCCCTGCGGTGCCAGGGCGCAGAACGGTCCGCGGCAATAGGCCACGATCTCGATCGCAGCGGGGAGTTCTGTAAGGTGCTCTTCGAGCTCCTCAAGCGGAACCGAGAGCGCCCCTGCGATATGGCCCGCGCGGTACTCCTCAACGGGTCGTAGGTCGAGCACTACAGCGTCACCTGACTTGACCCTCGCGAGGAGCTCCTCGCGACCCACCGGCTCAAGGGGATCCGTATCGCCGAGGTATGCCCGGGCCGCGCGATCGGTCTCGGCAAGCCGGTCGGCGGCGAACCTCCGGATTGCCGCGAGCAGCCAATACGCATCGTCGCCGGCGAGCCGGTAGACAACTCGTGCCCCTTGCCGCCGGGACACGATCAGACCCGCCCGACGCAGCACCTGCAGATGGGCGGAGGCCAGCCCGAGCGTGATATCGGCCCGTGCGGCCAAGGTCTCGACGCTCCGCTCCCCCTGGGCGAGCAGGTCGACGATCTCGACCCGGTGGGGGCTGGCGAAGGCCTTGCCGACGCGGGCGAACTGCTCGTTGAGCGCGTCCTTCGCCTCGCGATCGGACTCGGCACGTTGTGGACTATCAGGTGGCACGTTGTGCATCTCTCGCATCTGAGGGGCCTGGGCGACTCGCGTGCCCATCGCTCTGTTATTCTAACAATCCTTTGAAAGACATGGCAACCGGGCACTCCAGGCGACAGCCGGTCGAGCGCCCCTATCCGCCCGAGGAAGGAGACGCGCGCAACCAATGAAGGCTCTCATCGTCCTCAACGATCCGCCTTACGGTACCGAACGGTCGTACAACGGATTGCGCCTGGCGCTGGCGCTCGCGAAGACCGAGGGCACCGAGCTGCGCCTCTTCCTGATGGCCGATGCGGTGGCCTGTGCGAAGCCCGGCCAGAAGACGCCGGAGGGCTACTACAACCTCGAGCGTATGCTGCGCGGGCTCGCCGCCAAGGAGATCCCGGTCGGGGCCTGCGGGACCTGCCTGGACGCACGCGGCCTGACCGACGCGGACCTGGTGGTGGGCGCGCACCGCTCATCGATGGCCGAGCTGGCGGAGTGGACCCTCTGGGCGGATAAGGTGGTGACGTTCTGATGGCCGGCCGGACGGTCCTGGTCCTCGGCGGCGGGGTGGGCGGCTTGGCGGCCGCCAACGAACTGCGGCGTCGACTCGATCCGCGCGACCGAGTCGTATTGGTCGAGCGCGAGGCGCGCCACCTCTTCCAGCCGTCGTTGCTGTGGCTCATGGTGGGTCGAAGGCGTCGCGAGCAGATCGAACGACCCCTCCGCTCGCTGCTGGCACGGGGGGTCGAGCTCGTCGAGGCCGAGGTCCAGGCGATCGATCCACTGGCGCGCCGAGTCGAGACGGCGACTGGTGTTCTCTCGGCCGATGCGCTCGTGATTGCGCTCGGGGCCGAGCTCGCGCCCGACGCCGTAGCTGGCTATCGAGATGCCGCGCTGAACTTCTTCTCCCCGGAGGGAGCCGTAGCGTGCTCCAGGGCACTCGAGTCGTTCCGCGGCGGCCGAGTGGTGGTGGCGGTGAGCGGTCTGCCCTACAAGTGCCCGGCCGCGCCGTTCGAGGCGGCCCTCCTGCTGGACGACGAGCTGCGCCGCCGCGGCTTGCGCGAGGCGAGCCAGATCGACCTCTATACGCCCGAGCCGCAGCCGATGCCAGTGGCGGGTCCGGTGATGGGCTCCGCCGTCGTCGCGCTGCTTGAGGCGAAGGGCATCCGCTTCCACCCGAAGAGCCACATTGAGCGCTTCGAGCCCGCGTCGGCTGAACTGGTGCTCGACGACGGGACGCGCGCCGGGTACGACCTGCTGGCGGCTGTGCCACCCCACCGCGCTCCTGGCACGGTGCTCGGCTCCGGTCTTGCCAACGAGGCGGGCTGGATTCCGGTCGAGCGAAGCACCCTGCAGACCGCCCACGAGCGCGTCTACGCGCTTGGAGACGTGACGACGATCACCCTTGCCAACGGAAAGCCGCTCCCCAAAGCCGGAGCCTTCGCGCACGCGCAGGCTCTCGTGGTCGCCCGGGAGATCGCCGCGATCTTCGCCGGCCGGCCGGCGACCGCCGGGTTCGACGGGGTGGGTTTCTGCTGGGTCGAGACGGGTACGAGGCGCGCGGCGTTCGCCGTCGGGAATTTCTACGCAGAGCCCGATCCAGCGCTCGACCTGCGGCGACCGGCGAGAGTCTGGCACGCCGGCAAGGTGCTCCTCGAACGTGCGTGGATTGGGGGCCCCTTGGAGCGACGCCTCGCGCACGCCGGACTGCTTGTCGGTGGCCGTCTGGCCGGGCTGCGCGTGACCATGTGAGGAACGGGACTGACCCACCTTGACCAAGTCTTCACGCTACCGGCGCTCCGTCTTGAGGTACCCCGCACAGACTGACGCACACAGGGCGGAGGCCCTGTCCGAATCAGCACAAGGAGAGAAACCATGATGGGATATGGCTTTGACGGCGGCGGGAGCGGGTGGATCTGGATGCTCGGTGGCCTGCTCGTGATGGTCGGCTTCGTGGTCCTGATCGTGTGGGCCGTCGGTACCGTTAGCCGCGGCGCCACGAGCAGGGAGCCCGAACGACCGACAGCGCTCGACATCCT
>JBGQBD010000109.1:0-6652 GCA_041494645.1 Candidatus Limnocylindria bacterium | reverse complement strand
GTCTTGCCCGAAGACTCGGGCCCGAAGATCTCCGTCATGCGTCCGCGCGGGATCCCGCCCACGCCGAGGGCCAGGTCCAGGGCGATCGAGCCGGTCGGGATGACATCCACGGCCTGACGCTCGGCCGAGCCGAGACGCATGATCGAGCCGCGACCGAACTGCTTCTCGATCGCGAGGATCGCGGCGTCGACGGCCTTGGTGCGCTCGGTCGATCGCTCGCCGTTGGTAGCTCGGGCCTCGGCCCCGCGCTCGATCATCGCCATCTTGCTCCTCGCTCCTGTCCTCTCCGGGATTGGCGGAGCGGCCGCCGGATGGCTTCCGCCCGCGAGCTAGCTCTCGGTCTCCTCGGTTCGCGGCTTCCGCTTGGGCTTCCAGACCTCGACATTGGTCGGCGGCTCCAGCAGGGGCTGGATCTTGGTCTTGGCGGCCGCGTCCTTCGGCTTCTTCTTCGCTTGGCGGTGGGGGCGGTCTCGACTCGCCATCTGATGCGCCTCCGCGTGCTACAGGCTACGGGTGGGCTCTTCACTCCGGCTGCACTGCCAATGCACGTGACCTCGACGGCTGCATGCGTTCCCGAAGCTCGGGCAGGCGCGCAGAGAACGTGCCGGAGCGCAGTGTGGAGCGGATGTCGGCCATGAAGTCTAGGGTGAAGGTCAGGTTGTGACAAGTTGCCAGCCGGTAGGCGAGGAGTTCCTCGGCTCGGAACAGATGGGCCAAGTAAGCCCGCGAGAACTGGCGGCAGAGGAGGCAGCGACAGCCCTCCTGGACGGGTCGCGGATCGTCCGCGAACCGGGCGTTGCGCATGTTCAGGCGGCCCTCCGGAACCCACAGCTGACCGTTTCGGGCCACGCGCGCGGGCAGGACCGAGTCGAACAGATCGATGCCGCTGTGAACGGCCTCCAGCAGGTCTGCGGGCGACCCGAGGCCCATCAGGTAGCGGGGCCGGGGGTCCGTCTGCAGCAGCCCCACGGCCACGTCCAGCGCCGCTTCACGCTGCGCTGGGGACTCGTCGCCGGCCAGGCCGCCGATGCAGATGCCGTCGAAGGGCAGGCTCGTCATGAAGGCGGTCGACTCGGCCCGAAGGTCCGGATCGAGGCCGCCCTGGACGATCCCGAACAGGGCCTGGTCGAGTCTCTTGTGGGCGGCGAGAGATCGCTCCGCCCAGCGATGGGTGCGCTCCATCGCCTCGGCAACGGTCTCGCGGGTCGAGGATGCCGGCGGCACGGGCTGGTCGAAGGCGACGGCGATGTCCGCCCCCAGCGCCTCCTGCACGGCCATCGACTGCTCGGGCGTGAAGCGGTGGTAGGAACCGTCCAGGTGACTCTGGAAGGTGACCCCATCGTCGTCGATCTTGCGCAGCTCGCCCATCGAGACGACCTGGAAGCCGCCCGAGTCGGTCAGGATCGGCCGGTCCCAGGCCATGAACCGGTGCAGGCCGCCCAGGGCCGCGATGCGCTCGTGGCCGGGGCGCAGGTAGAGGTGGTAGGTGTTCGAGAGGATGATCGTGGCGCCGGCTTCGCGAAGGTCCGCCGGATCGAGGGCCTTGACGGTGGCGTTCGTGCCGACCGGCATGAACTGCGGCGTCTCCACGACGCCGTGAGAAATCGTCAGGCGGCCCAGGCGCGCCCTCGTAGTGCCGTCGGCCGGCGGAGGCACGAGAACTTCGTAACGGGCCGGGGAATTCGCGCGGGTGCTCGGCCCGTCGGGAGTCGTCTCCATCAACCGGCGGGCGGTTCGAGCTCGCCGGAGGCGCCTTCCCAGAGGGCGGGCTGATCCTGCTCGGCCCGACGCTGCGGCGGAACCTCGAAACCCATCCGGACGAGGTGCTGGCGGGCGCCGTCAGTGGCGATCCGGCCCTGCGGGGTGCGATCCAGGAAGCCGAGGCGCAGCAGGAACGGCTCGTACACGTCCTCGACCGTCTCCGCCTCTTCGGACAGCACGGCCGCCAGGGCCTGCACACCGACGGGCCCGCCGCCGAACTTCTGCACGATCGCCGCCAGGAGCTTGCGGTCCGTCCCGTCCAGGCCCGCGTCGTCGATCTCGAGGGCGACCAGAGCCTTGTCCGCGGTTGCGGCGTCCACACGCCCGTCGCCGTTGATCTGGGCGTAGTCGCGGACCCGCCGCAGAAGGCGGTTCACGACGCGTGGCGTTCCCCTACCGCGCCGGGCGATGGCCGAGGCGCCGTCGGAGCTGAGGTCCACGCCCAGCAGCCGCGCCGACCGCACCACGATCGCCGTCAGGTCCGCGACGTCGTAGAAGTCCAGGCGGTAGGTGGCTCCGAAGCGGTCGCGCAGCGGGCTGGAGATCCGGCCGGCGCGCGTGGTGGCGCCGACGATCGTGAACGGCTTCAGGCTGAGCCGCAGGCTCCGCGCCGAGGGCCCCTTGCCGATCATCACGTCCAGGGCAAAGTCCTCCATGGCCGGATAGAGGATCTCCTCCACCGCGCGATTGAGGCGGTGGATCTCGTCGATGAAGAGGACGTCGCCCTCGTCGAGTGAAGTCAGGATCGCGGCCAGGTCCCCTGCCCGCTCGATGGCGGGACCGCTGGCGTACCGGATGTTCGCGCCCAGCTCTCGGGCGATGATGCTGGCGAGCGTCGTCTTGCCGAGGCCTGGCGGGCCGTGGAGCAGGACGTGATCCGCGGCGTCCCCTCTCTGGCGGGCGGCGCCCAGCAGGATCGACAGGTTCGCCTTGAGCTCGCGCTGGCCGATGTACTCGTCCAGGGTCTTCGGCCGCAGCGTCCGATCGACGGCGACCTCGACCTCGTCCTGCGCGTCCGCGTCGAGTATTCGCGAGATGTCAGTCACGGGCGCTCTCGCTCATGCGTGAAGTGTACCAGATGGAACGCGCGTTCTAAGCCAAGGGACGCCGGCAGGGCCGGCCAGAACCCCACTATCCCCTGAGCAATGTCCGCAGCGCCGCCTTGACCCGCTCCTCCAGCCCCGAGCCGACCGTGAGGTCCGCCAGGGCGTCGCGGGATGCCTGCCGCGCCTCGCCGGCCGAGTAACCCAGGGCCAGCAGCGCGGCCACCACCTCCGACTCACCGGCGGCCGCCCCGCCACCGGCAGCGGCCCCGGCCGCCACGCCGGCGGCGGCGACCTTCTCCTTGAGCTCCAGGACGATGCGAGCGGCCAGTTTCCTGCCGACCCCGGGCACGGCCGTGAGCAGCGCCAGGTCGTCCGACAGGATGGCCAGCTGCAGGTCGCCGATCGCCCGCGACCCGACGACTCCCAGGGCCACCTTCGGGCCGACGCCGGTCACGGTCAGCAGCAGGCCGAAGAAGCCCAGCTCCTCGGGCGTTCGGAAGCCGTACAGCGCTTGGGCG
Organism: Candidatus Limnocylindria bacterium; assembly: GCA_041494645.1. Classification (GTDB taxonomy): domain Bacteria; phylum Chloroflexota; class Limnocylindria; order Limnocylindrales; family CSP1-4; genus Fen-1039. Next base: position 3,327 of record JBGQBD010000109.1, on the reverse strand, counting down.
TCCTCGCGGACGAGATGGTGCGTGAAAAGCTTCGCGCGCTCTCCCGTCGGAGCCGAGGCGAGCACGGACGGGGCGCAGAAGACCCGGTACCCAACTCCGCCGACCTCCAGGATGAGCGAATCGGCGAAGACGGCGCTGACCAGTCCATCCAGGGATGCGATCACGGCCGGCCTCTCGCGCCCGGCTAGGAGGCGGTCTTGGGTTCGGGAACGCGCGAGGTGTGCCCGTTCGGCCCTATCCCGAGGCGTTCGCGGCGAAGCGCTTCACGGACGGCCTTCTCGTAGGGAGTGGCTCCGGCCGCCGCCGGCGTGATAGCCGATCTGTCGAGGGCGCCGGCCGGGATACGGCTGACCGAGCGCTCGCGATTGGCGACGCAGATTGCTATCGCGAGCGCGTCGGCGGCGTCGTTCGGGGTTGGCAGCTCGGCCAGGCCCAGGATCGCCTGGACCATGCGCTGGACCTGCTCCTTGGCGGCCGAGCCGTGGCCGGCGGTCGCGACCTTGACCTCGTTGGGAGTCGCCTCGCGGATCTCCAGGTCGTGCATCGCGGCGGCCAGCAGGATCACGCCCCGAGCCTGGCCGACGGCGAAGGCCGTCTGGGCGTTCTTGGTGAAGAAGAGTCGCTCGACGCCCATGATCGCCGGGGCATGCAGCTCGATCAGGTCGGTCAGGGCCAGGTAGATGGACTCCAGCCGCTCCGGCAGGGGCAGCTCTGACGGGGTGGTAATGACGCCGTAGTCGATGGCGCGCAGCCTCGGTCCCGTCCGCTCGATGACGCCGTAGCCGAGCATCGCCGTACCCGGGTCTATCCCCAGGATGATCACGCGCCGACCTCGGCGAGAAGTGCTTCCGGGATCTCGAAGTTGGCGGTGACGCGCTGGATGTCGTCGTGCTCTTCGAGGATCTCGACCAGGCGGAGCGCCTGTCGCGCCCTGGCCGCGTCCAGCTCGATCGTGTTCTTGGCGGTCATCGACAGCTCCGCCGACTCGATCTTCACGCCGGCGGCCTCGAGCGATCGGCGCACGGCTTCCAGGTCGTGAGGCCTGGTGTAGACCTCGACCTGGTCGCCGCTGGTGTCCACGTCATCGGCCCCGGCGTCGATGGCCAGCAGCTCCAGCTCTTCCTGATTGCCGCCCGGGGCCAGGAGGATGACGCCGCGCTGCTCGAACTGCCAGGCCACGCTCCCCGCCCCGGCCAGCTGCCCGCCGGCCTTGGCAAACACGGAGCGCACGTCCGCGGCGGTCCGGTTGCGGTTGTCGGTGGCCGCCTCGACGATGATGGCGACGCCACCAGGGCCGTAGCCCTCGTACATGATCTCTTCAAACTGCTCGCCCTCGCCGCCGCCGGTCGCCTTCTCGATGGCGCGCTTGATCGTGTCGAGCGGCATGTTGATCGCCCGGGCCCGCTCGATCGCCAGACGAAGCCGGAAGTTCCCGTCAGGGTCGGCCCCGCCGGCGCGTGCGGCGACGCTGACCTCGCGGCCCATCTTCGTGAAGACGGCTCCGCGCTTGACGTCGTTCGCGCCCTTCTGGCGCTTGATCTGGGACCATTTCGAATGACCTGACATCGGCCCGAGTATACCGCCCCGGACCCTGCCCGAGCCGGCCCGGGTCGGCCTCCCGGCGAGCGCCGTCCATGTCGCGGCCGCTCGTCCCCAACGGCGCGCCCGGCTATCATGGCCTGACCGCGGCCTCCGCTCATCACGCCGCTCATCCGACGCGCTCCAACGCCATCAGAGGATCGATTGCGCAGATGACAACCAAGAGTGTCGACCTCCCCCACCTCCGCAGCGTCGTCATCGCCTCGCACTCCGGTGCCGGCAAGACGACGCTGGCCGAGCGCCTCCTTTTCGATGCCGGAGCGATCACCCGGCTCGGCCGCGTCGACGACGGATCGGCCAGCCTGGACTACGAGCCGGAGGAGCAGAAGCGACGGCAGTCGCTGAGCCTGGCCGTCGCCGAGCTGGACCACGAAGGAACGCGGATTCAGCTGGTCGACACTCCCGGGTACGCGGACTTCGCCGCCGAAGTCGCGGAGGGGTTCGCGGCCGCCGACGCCGCGGTCCTGCTGATGGACGCCTCCGGCAACGTCGAGGCGGGCCTGGAATCGGTCGTGGCGGTCGCGCGGAAGAACGCCCGGCCGGCCCTCTTCTTCATCAACAAGTGCGATCGCGAGAACGCCAACCCCGGCAGCGCGATAGACAAGCTGCGGGCCGCGTTCGGCCAGAAGATCGCTCCCATGCACGTCGCCATCGGCGCGGCGGGCGCGTTCACCGGTTACGTGGACGTGATCCGCCGCAAGGCCTACCAGGCCCAGGGCGGGAAGGAGGTCGAGGTCCCGGTTCCGGCCAACCTGGCGGACGAGGTGGCCACCCGCCGAGACCAGCTCATCGAGGCGGCGTCGGAAGCGGACGACGACGTGATGGCCAAGTACCTCGAGGGTGAGGAGATCGCCGACGCCGAGCTGGAGGCGTGCGTCAAGAAGGCCGTCCGGGCCGGCATGGTGGCGCCGGTGCTCGTCGGTAGCGCGTCGAAGGATGTCGGCGTTCGGGCGTTGACCGACGCGATCGTGCGCTACCTGCCCTCGCCGGCGGACCTGGGCGAGATCGTGGCTGCCGATCCCAAGAGCGGCAAGGAAACGCGGATCGTGCCCGACGCGGCCGGTCCGCTCGTGGCCCGGGTCTTCAAGACCACGGCCGATCCGTTCGTCGGCCGCCTGACCTACCTGCGCGTGCTCTCCGGAACGCTTCAGGGCCAGGCCCATGCCTGGAACTCGACCCGTGGCGAAGATGAGCGCCTGGGCCAGCTCCTCCTGCTCCACGGCAAGGACCAGGAGACGGTCGGCCAGCTCCACGCCGGCGAGATCGGCGCGGTGGCGAAGCTGACGGTCACCGGCACGGGCGACACCCTGACTTCCTCGCGGGAGACCCCCTACGCCCTGCCTCGGCTCGAGTTCCCCGTGCCGACGCTGCAGGTGGCGATCGAGCCGCAGACCAAGGCGGACCTGGACAAGATGGGCTCGGCCCTCCAGCGCATGCTGGAAGAGGAGCCGTCCGCCCGCGTCATTCGCAGCGAGACCGGCGAGCAGCTGCTGGTGGCGATGGGCGATGCCCATATCGCCGTCCTTGGGGAGCGCCTCAAGCGAAAGTTCGGGGCCGCGATTGTCACCTCGATCCCCAAGGTCCCCTACAAGGAGACGATTCGGGGCAAGACGCAGTCCCACGGCCGCTACAAGAAGCAGACCGGCGGCCACGGCATGTTCGGCCACGTCTGGATCGAGCTCGAGCCGAACCCCGACGGCGAGGTGGAGTTCGCCGAGCGGGTCGTCG
>JBGQBD010000108.1:0-6937 GCA_041494645.1 Candidatus Limnocylindria bacterium | reverse complement strand
CGGGCTACGTGGCGCCGGGCTACGTGGCGCCGGGATCGGCGTCCGCTCCCGATGCCGCGGCGCCGGCGGTCGAACCGCCGAGTTGGACTCCGGGCCCGGGCGACGGCCTGGTCTCCTAGCCGATCAGCAACCTGGCCTCGGCCAGGAGCCCGACGCAGATGATCGTCAGACGAAGCACGGGAGCCGGCAGCCGGCGTCCGACCCGGGCCCCCACCTGGCCACCGACGATCGAACCGGCGGCGATCAGCAGCGCCACGTCCCAGTGGACCGAGACCGGAGCGAGCCAGATGAACAGGATGGCGGCCACGCCGTTGATCAGTACCGCCAGCACGTTCTTGAGGCCGTTGAGGCGCTGGATGTCGTCGGGCACGAAGATCATCAGCAGGGCGATCATGATGATTCCCATCCCGGCTCCGAAGTAGCCGCCGTAGATCGCCGTGCCGTAGAACAACACCCCGAGCGGCCAGGATCGATGCGCCTCGGGGTGGCGGTGCTCCGCCAGGGCCTGCGAAAGGCGCGGCCCGATCGCGACCAGGACCAGCGCGACCCCGATCAGCACGGGGACGATGGCCGCGAATGCCCCGGGGAAGGCCAGCAACAGGACCGCCCCCGTCAGGCCGCCGGCGCCCGAGATGATGCCCAGGCGAACCGCGCGTCCTTGCTGACCGACAAGCTCCCGACGGTAGCCGATCGAGCCGCTCGCCGAGCCGGGTACCAGGCCCACGGTGTTCGAGACGTTGGCGTCGAGCGGTGCGAAGCCGAAAGCGAGCAGCGTGGGGAACGTGATGAGCGAGCCGGAGCCCACGATCGTGTTGATCGTCCCGGCCGCCAGACCGGCGGCAAGAATGGCGGCCGCTTCGAACGGCGTCATCGGGCGACCGCTGGGCGGGAGGCGAGGGACCCGGGGCTTCTCACCGGCCGATCGTAGCCGACGCCACGGTTTGCGGCCGGGCCCGCCTGGCCTTGCCTGGCCTTGCCCGGCCTGGCCCGCCCGGCCCGCCCTGTAGCCGCCTGGTCGATCTGCCGGAACACTTGGTGATCGACCCTTGGGCCGGCTAGTCTGGACCGAGCGCTTCCGTCTGGGGAACTGGAAATCGGGGAGGACGCCAGGATCCGCACTCGAAACCTCTCGGTTCGTCGGCTGGTGTTGCTGCTCGCGGCGGGCCTGCTTGCCTCATGCGGCGGCGCCGCCGCAACGCCGACGCTCATCGCCACGGCGCCACCCGCCGCGGTATCCACGGCCTCGCCCACGGCCGCGCCGACGGCTTCGCCGACGGCTTCGCTCACGGCTTCGGCGAGCGGGACGTCGGGCGCCATCACCGGCGAAACGGGCGACCCGGGCGATGAGCCGTCCGGCAGCGAGACGCCGGCGGCCGGCTTCACCCCCGGTCCCAGCGGCATTCCCGCACCCACTCCCTCGGCGTCGATGGCCAGGCTGCCGGGCGAGCCCGATCCGGTCCTGACCCCAGGTGTGCTGAATCCTGCTGTGACCCAGGCCACGATCGGCTTGACCATCTGCGTGACGGGCTGGACGGACACGATTCGCCCGCCCACCTCGTACACCAACGCGCTGAAGGTCCAGCAGATCGGCGAATACGGCTACGCGGACAGGTCGATGGCTTCGTACGAGGAGGACCATCTGATCTCGCTGGAGCTGGGCGGCAACCCCACTGACCCGAGAAACCTGTGGCCGGAGCCCTACACGATCAGCCTGCCGGATGGCCGCTCGGTCGGGGCACACGTCAAGGATTCCTTCGAGACCAGGCTGAAGCATGAGGTCTGCGCCGGCACGATGACGCTGGCCCAGGCTCAGACCGAAGTGGGCATCCACTGGGTCCACATCGATCTGTCGATCCCGTAGCGAGACGCCGAATCCGGCTCGGGAGCGCGGCTATGGCGTGGAATTGGGGTGGCCTACGGGGGTCGAACCCGTAACCTGCGGATCCACAGTCCGCTGCTCTGCCGGTTGAGCTAAGGCCACCGTCGCGGTCCCAGCGGGGCGCGGCGTCCTGGCGGGTCGCGCCCCAGCGATGGGGCGACGGGGAGTATAGCGGCTGCGCGCCGCCACGGGTACGGACCGAAGGCCGCGAGGCGCGCCATGGGGTCTTGTGCCCGACGTCTCTCCACGGACCGCTCAGAGCGCCTACCGTGGTGCATCCGCGCAACTCCCCCCTCACGATCCGCAGGCCGGCGTGGTACCTCGGCATGAGGCCGGGGAGGACCAGCAGCGGGGGTTCAGGACGCGTCCTCAGGACCTACGGTGGTGCCAATCAAGCGCTAGCTAGGATGGGACCGCCACATCATGCCGGGCGCCATCGCCCCACCTGCCTCCGCCGCCCACGGGTCGCTGCGAAGACTCCGCGTCGCCGGCCTCGCTCTCGTGTTCGCCGCACTCGCGATCGTCACGACCGCCGGTCCCGCCTTCGCCTGGAGCGTCTCGTCCTTCAGTCCCGGTGACGAACAGCTCCTCTTCTCGCTCACCAACCAGGATCGAGCCTCGGCCGGCCTCAACGCGCTGGTGAACGATTCGTATCTCCACACCAAGGCCGAATGGCGATCCAAGGACATGGGGGACCGGAACTACTTCTCTCACCAGATCCCGCCGGACAACCTCACGGTGTTCAACTACATGCAGCGAGACGGGTACTGCTACAAGGTTGCCGGCGAGAACATCGGCCTGAGCACGTACGGCGACGACGTGGCCACGAACCGAATGGAAACGGCCTTCATGGGATCCGTGAGTCACCGCGCCAACATTCTGGGGACGTGGGCGCACATGGGAGTCGGGGCATACAAGGCTGCCGACGGCCGCAAGCTGTACACGGTTCTCTTCTCGATCCCGTGCGGCGTGACGGTTCCCACCCCGACGCCGGTGACGACGCCCCCGCCGACCGAGGGCCCGGCTCCGACGCCGACCCTGCCCCCGGCTCCGACGCCGACCCTGCCTCCGGCGCCTAAGCCGACTCCCAGGCCGACCGCGAAGCCGGTCGTGACGGTGGCCCCAACCCTGACGCCCACCGAAACACCGGTCCCGACCGTCACCGTGACCCCGACCCCAACGCCGCTGCCGGTTCCGACCGCCAGCTCCGCCGCCGCCGTGCCGTCCCCCTCGCACGCTAACCCGACTGCCGGGTTGCCGCCGGCCGACACGGTCACGAGCCTTCGAGTCCGCGAGAAGCCGGCACCCGAGGGTCCGCTAGACGCGCTCTTCCGCTGGCTGTTCGGCGGCCTCTTCGGCTGGTAGCGCCGCCTCGCTTCGGCTGACGAGCTTCCGCCCGCCGGCCGGCGATTGACTACACTGCGGAACGTGCACAGCCAACTGCCCGCGCCATCGCAGTCCCAGGCGGGGTCTGTCGCGGGGGCGCGCCTTCCGTCGAGACCGGACGGCACGATCCTCGAGGCCCGAAACCTGACCAAGACCTATCACCTCGGCAACCGCGCCGTTCAGGCCTTGCAGGGGGTGTCGCTCCAGGTCCGGCGGGGGGAGTTCGTAGCCCTGATGGGACCCTCCGGATCCGGCAAGAGCACGTTGCTCCAGCTACTCGGTGGCCTGGACAGGCCCACCAGCGGCGAGGTCGTGCTCGACGGCGAGGTGGTCAGCCACCTGAACGACGCGCAGGCGACCCGCCTTCGACGCGAGAAGACCGGCTTCGTGTTCCAGTTCTTCAACCTCATCCCGCTTCTCGACGTCTACGAGAACGTGGCCCTGCCCTTCACGATCGCCGGCGTCGATCCGCGGCACGGAGACGCGGCGGCCCGGATCAGAGAAGTCCTGGAGCTCGTGGACCTGCTCGGCCGCGAGCGGAACCGGCCGGACCAGCTCTCGGCCGGTGAGCAACAGCGAGTGGCGCTGGCCCGGGCGCTCGTTACACGGCCCGCGATCCTGCTTGCCGACGAGCCCACGGGCAACCTGGACTACTCCACGGGCGGCGAGATCCTTGACGAGCTGTGGCGTTCGTGCGACGAGCTGGGTCAGACGATCGTTCTGGTAACCCACGACGCCCGAGCGGCGGCTAATGCCGACCGCGTCCTGGTCGTGGGTGACGGCAAGATCCGGGACGAGATCGAGCTGGGCCGCCGGACAGATAGGGATGCCCGACCGCTCATCGATCGGCTCGCCCAACTGGGCCTGTAGCCCGTGAGGCGCCTCTCGTCGTTGGCGTGGCGGAGCCTCGGTGCCCGAAAGCTGCGGAGCTTCCTGACCATCGTGGGTGTGGCCCTGGGGGTGGCCGTGCTGTTCGCCTCGCTCTCCGCCGGGGCGACGATGGATGCGGCCGTGGACCGGGCCGCGTCCGACGAGATGGGCCGGGCCGTTCTGCGCGTCCAGGCGCTCGAGGAGCGCGGCCTGAGTCCGGTGGCGGTCCAGGTCGCGGAGCAGGAAGCGGGAGTCTCGGTAGCCGCGCCAGCCCTGGAACGCAAGACGTACCTGGCCGCGAGCCCGAACCAGACCGCCACGGCCAAGCTGCCGGCCCCGGTGACCGTGTTGGGGATCGACCCTGCACGCGAGCCCGCGCTGCACGACACGCCGCTGGCCTCCGGCCGGCTCCTCTCCGACACAGACGCCCAGTCCGCGTTGATCACCGAGACGCTGGCGGCCCAGGAGAAGCTCGGGGTGGGGGACTCGATCTCGCTCAACGGGACGGTTGCCGCGGGCCCGCAGGCCTACCGCATCGTGGGCATCGTCCAGGGGGACGGGCCGCTCCCCGACGCCGCCGGCCGCCTGGTCTTCGTCCCGCTCGGGTCGGCCCAGACGCTCTTCGGGACGACTGGTGTGAGCCGCGTGGACCTGGGCGTCAAGGCCGGCACGTCCGCCGACGAGCTCATCGGCCAGCTCGAGGCGACCATCAACAGCGAGCCGTACCTGCTGTCCAAGCAATCCGACCTGGCCGACTCGCTCCGGACCGAGATGGCCGATTTTCGGAGCGCCCTGCTGCTGGTTGCCGCTGTCGTCCTTTTCGCGGGCGCCTTCCTGATCTTCAACACGCTCTCGATGACAGTCGCGGAGCGGACCCGGGAGATTGGCCTGCTGCGCGTTGCGGGTACCACTCGCTCGCAGGTCATGAGCTTCGTCCTGCTGCAGGCTCTGGTCCTGGGCGTCGCGGGTTCTCTGTTGGGTGTCCTGGGCGGTGTGGGTCTGGCCGCGTTGGCCCTGTCCTGGGTTCGATCCTCCGGCCCGATTGCGCTGGCTGCGCCGACTCCTTCGGCCGGCTCCGTGGCCATGGCCGTGATCATCGGTGTCGTGGTCACCCTGGCCGCGTCGCTCGAGCCGGCCTGGCGAGCCGGCCGCATCCCACCCGTGGAAGCCCTCCGGCGCGGTCCAGCCGGGGTGGCGGCCGGGGGGGCGCGGCTGCGCTGGCTCGTCCTGGTCTTCGGAGTCCTCGCCGTGGCGGCCCTGGCGATCTGGCCCCGTGGCAGCGGCGCGGATGTCGCGACCGGCGGCGTGGCCGCGGGCGGCGGATCGGGCATGTGGGGGCCGCTCGCCATCTACGGTTTGCTGCTCGTGGCCGTGCTGCTCGTGCCCCGCCTGTTGGGTCCGTTGCTGCGATTTGCGGGCATCCCATTCCGGATCTTCCGCAACGAGGAGCGCCTGGCGCGCAGCTCCCTGGAGCGCGACCCGAGTCGCACGGCCCTGACCGCCGGCGCGCTCGTCGTGGGCCTGGCCATGGTCGTGGCCCTGGGAACCGCGGCCCAGGACGTGCACAAGATCGGCACCAGCTGGCTCGCCGAGACAATACCGGGGAGTGAGCTGCTGACGTCGATACGTCCGGTCTCCACGACGGACCCGATTCGCGATCAGCTGGCCGGGATGACGGGCGTGAAGTCGATCTCTCCGATCGGCCTGTTTGGCGTTCCGTATCAGGGCCTGCGCCAGGAGGCAGCCGCGGTCGTGGGCCGCGACTACCTGGCCGACGGGCGGCTGGTCTTCGTGGCGGATGGGGGCGATCGGACCGCGGCCCTCACCGCGCTCGACGCCGGCGGCTCGGTCATCGTGCCCAGGTCCCTGGCGGACCAGGTCGGCATTCGCCTGGGCGACACGCTGAACTTCGCCACCGGCCCGACGCCGACCCGGCTGCGAGTGGTAGGCATCGTGGCCCATTCGATCCCGGCCGGCGCACAGGAGGCGATCCTCATGGGCTGGTCGGACGCGCTCGGCCCGTTCGGCGCCACCGGGGCCGACTTCTACGCGGTTCGGTATGCGCCCGGGCAGGAGGCGGCGTCACGAGACGCGCTCGACGCCGCGGCGACGCAGTACGCCCTGGACCCCAACGACGTGAGCCGCGTGCAGGGAACCGTCGGCGATGCCCTCGACCGCATCTTCCGCCTCCTCGATGCGCTGGCCCTGATCGCGGTCCTGGTGGCCGGCCTGGGCATGGCAAACACGTACTCGATGAGCGTCCTCGAGCGAGTCCGCGAGATCGGCGTCCTTCGCGCCACCGGAATGACCAGCCGGCAGGTGTGGGGCATGGTCGTCGTGGAAGCTGGTCTGCTCGGCATCTTCGGAGCCATAGTCGGAGCCGTCGTCGGGTTGATAGTGGGGGCGCTGTTGGTGGCCTGGTCCAGCGCCGGATTCGGGCTCGTCTTCGAGCCACCGTGGGCGTCGATCGCCCTGGCGGTCGTTTTCGGCGTCCTGATCAGCATCGCCGCATCGATCTACCCGGCCGGCCTGGCCAGCCGCCTTTCGATCGTCAGGGCGCTCCAGCACGAGTAGCTCGAACGGCCCGGCCGCACGCCGGGCCCGTCTGGGCGCGCCCTCGGACCTGCACCTTCTTCTCGCACCGGCCGTTTGGTTTGCTACACTCGTGCGGCCTGGCTAGGAGGACGAGTCCAGGTCACAGCCGCGCCGTCGTCTCAAGGAACTCGACGCATGCTCGCGACTCCGCAATTGCACCGACTTCCAGCCGCCGAACGTGGCATCACCCTCGGCGATTTCCTCGTG
>JBGQBD010000107.1:0-7036 GCA_041494645.1 Candidatus Limnocylindria bacterium | reverse complement strand
CAAGAGACCATATCTCGCAGGCGTGCTGCCAGCCGCGGCCCTGGCGATCGTCGTCGGCATCGGCCTGCTCGGACCGAAATCCTTGTCCGGCGCGCGCCCCCTGGCCGGCGGAGCGACCGGCACCGCGGATTCGAGCGTTGCGGCGAGGATCGTCCTGGCCTCGGCGGCCGTAACGCCGACGATTGCGCTGTCCCTTCGGACGCCGGCGGAGCCAGTTGCGACTCCTCAGCCCACCGAGGTCGTCCCGAATGTCGGCCTCGCCCGCATGCAGATGAGCGCCGCCTCGATCCATGCCGCCCGGGTAGACGCGTACGGGAATCCTTCGGTCGCCTTCTTCGGGCACCAGGTCTACGTCGGCAGTGGCGGCGAGGTAACCCGGACCGAACTCGACGGGTCTGGCGAGAGTCAACTGATCGCTTCGATGGACGCCGGGTACACGGTCGATTCCCTGGCGACCACTGGGGAGAAGGTGATCGTCCTCGCGCTGCGGCGGCCGGATTGGGCCGGCGGAACCTGCGTCGTTGTCAGCTGCCCGACGACCTCCACTCTGGATTGGGATGTGCTGCTGCTCGCTCCGGACGGCAGTGACGGGCGGGTCGCCGAGGAGTTCGTCACGAGCGATGGTGCCGATCCCACCGACACGCCGCGGCTCGCGGCAACGGACGGACTGTGGGCCCTGAGCCGCCCAGACCTTCGCGCCGGACACGCAGGAGAGACGGCTATCGAGGTGCATTCAGATTCAGGCCGGCTGCTGTGGTCCACGGTCACGAGCGCCGAGGTGATATCGCTGGCGCTCGGCGGATCGCGCCTGGCCGCCGCCCTCCTGGAGCCCGGCGAAGGCGGGGCAAGGTCCGTTGCCCTGGCGGACAGCTCGGATCCGCGCCCGGTGACGGTCGCGAACGCGGCCTGGGACATCTCGATCAGTTCGGATGGCCAGAACGTGGCCTGGGACGGCTCCGGGTGCGTCTCTACCCTGGAGGGCCTTCTCGTGAGACGGGCGTGCCCACAGCCATTCCAGAAGGGGTCGTTTCCCGTCTTCTCGTCCCCTCGGGTCGACACCTGGCGCGGTTCGCCGATCATTATCTGGGCCATCGACGCGTTGGGCGGTCGCTGGCTGGGCATCAGCTACCCTCTCCTGGGCCGTGACGTCTGGTTGGCCGACGCCTGGCCCGAGTGGTACGGCGTCCGGGGAAGTGTCGTGGTCTGGGCATCGTTCACGAAGAGCGGCGTCGATATCCACGAGGTGGACCTGAGCACGGCCGGCTACCAGATCGAGTAGCGCCTCCGGGACAGCGCCCGCGAGCACCATCTCGGCTGCCTCCTGCTACGATCGGTCCATTCGCAACCGGGGGCCGCCGCAGATCCGGTACCGCCCGGCGTTCTTCCAGACATGGGGAGTGGCCGGCGTGAAGATCCAGGAAGCCGACGCGAAGTCGCTCTTGCTCGCCCAGGGATTACCCGTCCCCCCCTGGGAGGTGGCTCGCAGCGCGGACGAAGTGAAGGCCGCGGCTCAGAGATTCCTCGACGCGGGGGCGGGCCGCGTGGTGATCAAGGCCCAGGTCCTGGTCGGTGGCCGGGGCAAGGCGGGCGGCGTCAAGCTCGCCTCGACGGCGCAGGAGGCGGCGGAAGTGGGCGGCCGCATCCTCGGCATGGATATCAAGGGGATCACCGTTCGTAAGGTTCTCGTGGGCGCCGCCGCGGACATCGCCAAGGAGTTCTACCTCGGTGCCATCATCGACCGGGCCAGCCGCCGGATCGTGCTGATGGCCTCAGCCGAGGGCGGCGTGGAGATCGAGGAGGTTGCCCGCCAGAACCCGGCCGCCATCCACCGAGTCTCCGCCGATCCGCAGCTCGGCCTGCTCGCCTTCCAGGCTCGCGGCCTGGGCCTGGCTGTCGGTCTGCGAGATCCCCTGCTGAATCAGTTCGTGACCATCGCGCAGGGGCTCTACGCGACGATGAAGGCCAACGACGCCGATCTCGTCGAGGTCAACCCGCTGGCGGTGGTATCTGAGACGGCCGCGGACGGGACGCGCCAGGAGCGGCTGGTCTGCCTGGACGCCAAGATCACGCTCGATGACTCTGGCCTCGAGCGCCATAGCGGACTGGAGGCGCTTCGCGATCTGGACGAGGAGGACCCGACGGAGGCGCAGGCCCGGAAGCTGGGCATCAACTTCATCCACCTCGACGGCTCGATCGGCTGCATGGTCAACGGCGCCGGCCTGGCCATGACGACCATGGACCTCGTCAAGCACTTCGGTGGAGAGCCGGCCAACTTCCTGGACGTGGGCGGTGGCGCTCGCCACGAGACCGTCCGCGGGGCGATGGATCTCATCCTCGCCGATCCCAAGGTGCGGGCCATCCTGGTCAACATCTTCGGAGGCATCACCCGCGGCGACGAGGTCGCGGAGGGGCTGATCGAGGCCCGGGCGAAGCAATCCCGCGAGGTGCCGATGGTCGTTCGAATCGTCGGCACGAACGCCGAGGAGGCGGCCCGCCTGCTACGGGAGGCCCGATTCGAGACGGCGTCCTCGCTCGACGAGGCAGCCGAGAAGGCCGTCGCGATGGCGAAGGGGGCAGCACGATGAGCATCCTCGTCGGACACGACACCCGGCTTGTGGTCCAGGGCATCACCGGTCGTGAGGGCGAGTTCCACACTCGCGCCTCGATCGCCTACGGCACGAAGGTCGTCGCCGGAACGCGTCCGGGCAAGGGCGGTCAGACCGCGATAGACGGCACGGTGCCGATCTTCGATACGGTCGCTCAGGCGGTGGCCGGAGCCGGGGCCAACACCTCGGTCATCTATATTCCGGCCTCGGGCGCGCCGGACGCGATCCTCGAGGCGGTCGACGCCGGCATCGGAACCATCGTTTGCATCACCGAGGGGATCCCGGCGCTGGACATGATTCCAGTGGTCGAGGCGGTACGGCGGGCCGGGGCCAGGCTCATCGGCCCCAACTGCCCCGGCGTCACGTCGCCCGGCCGGGCAAAGGTCGGCATCATGCCCGCCTCGATCCACAAGCCCGGCCGCGTGGGCGTGGTATCACGCTCCGGGACGCTGACCTACGAGGCGGTTCAGGCGATGACCGACGCCGGCATCGGGCAGTCCACGTGCGTCGGTATCGGCGGCGACCCGATCATCGGCACGACCTTCCTCGACGTTCTCAGGCTCTTCCACGACGACTCGGAGACCGAGGCGATCGTCATGATCGGCGAGATCGGCGGATCCGCCGAGGAGGAAGCCGCCGCCTACGCCACCGAGAACCTGCGCGGCGTTCCCATGGCGGCGTTCATCGCCGGCCGGACGGCGCCGCCGGGCCGTCGGATGGGCCACGCCGGAGCGATCATCTCCGGCGGTTCGGGGACGGCCGCGGAGAAGATCGCCGCGCTCGAGGCGGCTGGAGTCCGTGTGGCGGACTCCCCCACTCAGCTGCCGAAGCTGCTCCTCGAGACCGGTTTCAGGCCGTAGCGAACGCCTCGGACGCTGGAAAGCCACGCCCGCGTCGCATACTCGCAGCCGTGGCGTGTCGGCCGGCGCCGATCGCGAGATGGGCCGCTGGAGGCGATCGTGGGTGTTCTGATGGATCTGATCGCCGGAGACGCGCGCGAGATACTGCTGGCGATCGGCGTCGACGACTGGGACGGTCTCCGCGATCGCTCTCGCTTCCCCGCCCACATCTCCCTCGGCGGTGGGTTGGACCTGGGCTGGCTCGACCTCTTCGCGCTGGCGGCGCGTGAGACGACCGCCGACCAGGCGCCCGGGCCGTTCAGCCTGGCCACGCATTCCATGAGGAGCCGCCTCGCCGACGTCTCCGAGCGGACGGTCGAAGGCGTGGATCCGCACTGGATCGACCACGTCGCGCGAATACCCGGAAACGGCGTCGACCGAATCGCCGCGCGCTGGATCGAGCTGCTGGACTGCGAGGGCTGCAACGTCGATCCCGAGGACAAGCCGATGCTGCGCGAGCTGACCGGCGATCTGTCGACTTCTGTCGCCGCGCCGAAGGCGCCGAAGACGGGCTCTTCGCCGGGTCCCTCTAGGCCGCCAGCGCCGCGTGGAGCCGCTCAGTAGCCGAGCTTCGCCCAGGCAGGTCCGCCGGGCGCTTCGATCAGCTCGACCAGCACCCCGTGGCAGCTCTTGGGATGAAGGAACGCCACTGGACCCTCGCCGCCCTTTCGGGCTTCCGTATCGATCAGCACCAGGCCATCGGCGGCCAGCTTGTCCAGGGCGGCCTGGATGTCCGGGACTTCGAAGCAGACGTGGTGGAAGCCTTCGCCCTTCGTTTCGAGGAAGCGCGCGGAGCCGGTCGTGCTGTCCGTGGGCGCGACCAGCTCGATCTTGACGTCACCCACCGGTAGAAAGCCGATTATCACGTGGTCGTACTCCATGTTCATCACCGCGTCGACCCGGAGGCCGAGCTTGTCCCGGTACAGCCCGAGCGCTGCCTCCAGTTCGCGCACGATGACGGCCACGTGGTGGATCTTCCCGATGCCGAGGCCCTGGGGCAGTGCGGACTTGAGCTGATCCATGACTCTCCTGCGGCTTGGCGAATTGGCTGCCGGACCGGACAGGCGTTCGACGCGATCGAGCAGCTCGACCACCCGGCTCGGCCACATGTTATGAGAACGGAGATCTCGCCGCGAACGCGGACGGCTTCAAGGCCCCACGCGGTGTCCGAGTGGACAAGGTCCTGGCAGCTGCCGGCAGCTACCGACTGGCAGCTGCTCGCAGCTATCGACCCGGCCGACGGGAGCAGCGGCTTCCCGGTCCGGCCTAGACCGTTATCAACTCACGGTGCTCACCCCACACGTCCCGCAGGCGGTCGCAGATCTCGCCCACCGTGGCGTAGGCCTTGACGGCCTCGATCATCGGTGGCAGCAGGTTCTCCTCGCCCCGGGCGCACTCCTCGAGTCGACGCAGGGCGGCCTCCCAAGCAGCGGCGTCCCGCTCTGCCCTCACCTTCTGGACACGCTCCACCTGACGTCGCTCGCCCTGAGGATCGATGCGCTGCAGCCGAGGCGTGGAGGTTTCCTCGTCGCGGAACTTGTTGACGCCCACGACCACCTTCGAGCCGTTCTCGATGGCTCGCTGGACCTGATACGAGGATTCCTGGATCTGGCGCTGCTGGTAGCCCGCTTCGATTGCCGCGAGGGTTCCGCCCAGCGCCTCGATCTCGGCCAGGTAGTCGTTCGCGGCGCCCTCGAGGGCGTTCGTAAGCGACTCGACGTAGTAGCTGCCGGCCAGCGGATCGGGAGTCTCCGTCACTCCGGATTCGTAGGCCAGGATCTGCTGGGTCCGGAGGGCGAGCCGGGCCGCCTCAGCGGTGGGCAGCGCAAGGGCCTCATCACGCGAGTTGGTGTGGAGGCTCTGGGCTCCGCCCAGCACAGCAGCCAGGGCCTGGACCGTCGTCCGAACCACGTTGTTGTCGATCGACTGAGCCGTAAGGGACGAACCGGCGGTCTGGACGTGGAAGCGGCAGGCCATGGAGCGTGTACTGACGGCGCCAAAGCGCTCCTTGACGATGCGGGCCCACATGCGGCGGGCGGCCCTGAACTTGGCCACCTCTTCGAACAGCTCGCTCCAGGCGGCGAAGAAGAAACTCAATCGGTCGGCAAAGTCGTCGATGTCGAGCCCGCGGCCCAAGGCCGCCTCAACGTAGGCGATGCCGTCTGCGAGCGTGAAGGCCAGCTCCTGCGCGGCCGTGGCCCCGGCCTCACGCATGTGGTAGCCGCTGATGCTGATCGTGTTCCAGCGGGGCAGCTCCTTGGAGCAGAACTCGAAGATGTCGGTGACCAGACGCATGGACGGGCGCGGCGGGAAGATGTAGGTGCCGCGGGCGATGTACTCCTTGAGGATGTCGTTCTGGGTGGTGCCGCTGACCCGGCTCCGTGCCACGCCCTGCTTCTCGGCCACGGCGACATAGAGGGCCAACAGAGCAGCGGCCGACGCGTTGATGGTCATGGAGGTGCTGACCGTGTCGAGCGGCAGATCGTGGAGGAGGACCTCCATGTCGGCCAGCGAGCTGATCGGCACGCCGACCCGGCCCACCTCCCCCTCGGCCTGCGGCGCATCGGAGTCGTAGCCCATCTGGGTCGGCAGATCGAACGCGACCGAGAGCCCGGTCTGGCCCTGCTCGAGGAGGTAGCGGAAGCGGCGATTCGTGTCTTCGGCCGTTGAGAACCCGGCGTACTGGCGCATCGTCCAGAGTCGACCACGGTACATGGTGGGCTGGACGCCGCGCGTGTATGGGTACTCGCCCGGACGGCCCAGGTCCGTATCCTCATCCAGGCTGGCCACATCTGCCGCCGTGTACAGGTCGGCGATCTCGACCCCGGACGTGGTCAGGAAGTGCTTCTGGCGCTCAGGCGAGCGGGAGACCGCCTTGGCCCGAGTGGAGGCCCGCCAGCGCTCCCTGCCCGGATCGGGTGCCGAGCTCCCGGATCGACCATCATGAGTTCCGCCCCGGTCCTGAGTCACGTGCCGCTTCCTCTAGCCAACCGCGCCGCCATCGCGCAGGCGCGTCAGAGGATGATTACACGGACGCGCCCCGAATTGCCAACCGGCGTGCCCGAGAGCCGCACCTCCCCTCGTGGCAGGCCGCCAGGCGTCCTCCCCAGGTTGAGGTCGTCTTTGCGCAAAGACGCCGCAACTCGGACCCGGCGTTTCTGAGTCGATTTCGGCGTCACACCAGTGCAGGTGTGGATACGGCCCGCTCTTG
This sequence comes from Candidatus Limnocylindria bacterium, assembly GCA_041494645.1. Taxonomy (GTDB): domain Bacteria; phylum Chloroflexota; class Limnocylindria; order Limnocylindrales; family CSP1-4; genus Fen-1039. Next base: position 320 of record JBGQBD010000107.1, on the reverse strand, counting down.
TACAGCGGCTAGGGCGCACGTTGTCCACAGAATCGGTGAACAACTTCGCGATTCTGTGGATAAGCCTGAACCGCCGGCCGAGGCCCGTGCGGTAGCATCTTCGGAGAACCGCAACGAGCTCGACACGGCCGCTTCTGAGGTCCGCATTGCGTGGCAGCGCCGTCAGAGTTGGCCGTGTGCGACGAGACCTGACGCGGAGCGAGGTGAAAGCAGGGTGGCCAACGTCATCGCGATCGCAAACCAGAAGGGCGGGGTCGGCAAGACGACCACCGCGATCAATCTGGCTGGCGCCCTCGCGGAGCAAGGCCTGCGAGTGCTCT
>JBGQBD010000106.1:0-7573 GCA_041494645.1 Candidatus Limnocylindria bacterium | reverse complement strand
AGGTCGGCAGCTGCTCGCCCGCAACCTGCTTGGTTGGCAGGGCCAGGAGCAAGAGGCTCGCCACGGTGGCCACCATGGCTCCGACCATCAGAGGGTAGGCCAACGCTGAGGGGCGCACGAGTGACCGGACTCGCGCGACAGCCCTCAACGGCTTCGCCAGGCCGGTAGCCAGCGCGTTCCGCAAGTGTGCCTTCCTCTGGTGCCAGCGCCGTGGTCGGCGAACACTAGCCGTAGAAGTCGATGACCACCCGGACGCTCTTGGACGCCCAGACGCCGATTCCGGCTCGGTTGTAATAGGGACTCATGATGTTCGCGTAGTGCTCGCAGCGGCACCAGTACTCGTTCTGGAAGAAGACCTCGATGTCGATCATGCCGCCCTGGCCCGAATTCCCGGGCGAGGCGATGTTCTCGCCCCACGACCCACCGCAATAGCCCTGAGCGCAAAGCCTTGAATGTGGCGTGGTGCCGTTCATATAGTGGTTCAGCACTCGGTTGTCCGCCATGTACTTGGCGTACGGCCGGGCGACCTTGTTCGATATGCCCGCATCGATGTAGAGCCTTCCCTGCGCCGGGAGGGTGTGATGGGTCTGGGTGCTGCAGGTGGCGCCGCCCGTTACCCAGCCACCGGTCCGTGTGCAGTTCATCAGACTCAGGTAGTAGACCTCGGAGCGGTACCAGGGCGACGTAGAGGAGGCGATGCCACCGGTCCAGGGGAGAGCCGTCGCCCTCGGCTTCGACACGGTGAACGTAGCGCTGGCGGCCGCCGAGACATGTAGACCCCCGGCCGATCTGGCCGCGGTGGAGACCCTGGCCACGACCGTGGTGCCAACCTTGAACGAGTAGCGCGGCGTCAGGACCAGGACGGTATCGCCCTCGGCCCAGTACAGGCTGCCGGCCACGGCCCGGCCACCGACCGTGACCGAGAAGGCGGCCGCGGTCGCCTTGGTGTCCATCGGCACGGTGAAGCGGACCGAGACCGGCTGGTTGGTGTCGTAGGTGATCGTGCCGCCCTGCGGCCGGAAGCGCACGACCTTGGGAGTCTCCATGGTCTGGACCTGGAGAGGCGCCACGGGCTGCAGGACCGTGCCCGTTGAGTCCGCGCCGCCATCGGCCATGCTCACGAGGTAGGTCATCTTGGAGGCCAGGGGCTGCTTGGGGGTCATGGTGAAGACCTGGGACGCGGCATCGGTGGGGTCGTCGCCGACGATCGAGACGTCGACCTGGGGGCTGATGCCAAGGCGGGTCATGACCGTCGAGAGCTTGACCGGCCTGGTGAAGGTCAGCTGGAAGGCGGTGGTGGGAGCGATCTGGTCATCGACGACCAGTGTCGCGGACAGGGTGCCCGCCGTGGGCGAGCCCGATTGGAACGACGTGTGGATCTCCGTCGCCAGGCTCAAGCCCTCCTGGTCGGTGGCCGCGTTCGAGATGTCGACCAGGTAGTTGGTGTAGGGCTCCCAGTGCGAGACGGGCACGATCGAGAGAGCCTGCGAGGTCGCATCCCACTGCAGCTTCACGTCCACGGCCGGCTGGATCTTCAGGGCCGCCTCGACCGAGGCCTCGTTCATCGGCTTGGTGAACTGGACCTCGAACGGCGCGTCGAGGGCGAGACTGCTCTGGGAGGGATGGGCGTCGGCCTGGGGAGCCAGAGGGGCGAAGGTCGGCAGCTGCTCGCCCGCAACCTGCTTGGTTGGCAGGGCCAGGAGCAAGAGGCTCGCCACGGTGGCCACCATGGCTCCGACCATCAGAGGGTAGGCCAACGAGAATCGACGTCGCTTGTGGATCGCGGCGGTAGGCCGCCGGCGTGGCGAGGCCATCGCAGTGGCCGCAACTTTCCGCAAGAGGCTCGTCTCCTGTGGTGGTGGGGATCACTGCCCCTGACTACGTCTCGGAGGCAGGGTAACACCGCCCGGCGCAATCGGGCAAACGGGCCAGGGCTCGCGCCGGCGGTCGTTGCGGCTCGCGACAGCAGCTGCGCGGGCGTTCACGGCAGTTCCTCAGATCCCCGGGCGGGCCTTTTCGAATGGCCATCCGGGCACCGGGCAAGAAGTCCCGCGGGGATATACCGACCGTAGGAACCGCTCACAAGCCCCCTCAATTCGAGGAGCGTCAACGCGCTCAGGATGGATGCCCCAGGCAACGAAGTGCGTGCGGCGAGATCGTCGGCCGTGGCCGGGCCGTGCACAAGGGACTCCGCCAGCTGCCGTTCCACTGGCCCGAGCGAGGCCATGACAGCCGGCAATCCGGCCCCTCCCGGCATCGCCGAAGGGGCCCGATTGGCGCCGGCGGGCCCGTGAGACCGGCCTGCTGGGGTCGGATCGCCCACGCCATCCGCGGCCTCGGCGCCGGCCAGTTCGAGATCCTCGATCAGCTCCGGCACTCCGCTCACCACCCGGGCCTGGCCGGGGAAGTTTCGCAGGAAAGCGTTGCACCCCGCGCTGGTCGGCGAATCGATCGGACCCGGCACCAGGTAGCAGTCCCGACCCTGCTCGAGTGCCCAGCCGGCGGTGATGAGGGCGCCGCTTCGAAGGCCCGCCTCGACCACGACCGTCGCGTCCGAGAGCCCGCTCACGAGCCTGTTGCGACGAGGAAAGCTGCCGCGACTGGCCGGTGTATCTGGCACCAGTTCCGCGACCACCGCGCCTCCTGCCGCTACGATCGCATCGGCCAGCCGTTCATGAGCCCGTGGGAACAGCCGGGCGTGGCCGCCTCCCAGAACTGCCACCGTGGCCAGTCCCTCTCCAACGACGGCGGCGTGCGCCGCCCCGTCTATTCCTACGGCGAGCCCTGACACGACCACGGCCCCGGCGCGGGCCAGGCTGGAGCCGATCCAGCCGGCGATGAGCCGCCCCTTGTCCGTCGGCCTGCGCGTCCCGACCACGGCGATCGAATGGCGAGTTCGCAGACACTCGATCGACCCCTTCACGAACAGCAGGGGCGGAGGCATGTCGACTTGCCGCAGCCGTTCCGGGTAGGCGGTGTCGTCCAGAGTGACCACGGCCAGCCCGAGGGCCCTCACGCGTTCCACGGCAAGCTCAGCGGCACCGACCGACTCGCAGATGCGGCGGGCGAGGTCGGTGCCGAGGCTCGCCCGGCGACCGTGCCATGATCGCACGGCAGGAGGAGCAAGGCCGTTCGCCGCCGCCGTCTCGACCTCTGCTGTCCCACGGAGGCAGGCCGTCGCCGCCTCCAGGCTGTCGCTTGTATGATCCGGGGCGTCCGCTGCGGCTTGCGCAAGTGCCTCGCGCAACCGGGACGGCCCGGCCGGCCCGGCCGCCACATCCAGGACTGCGCGGGCCGACCCGAAGGCTGCCAGCAAAGACGCGAACGTGACCGGCCCCAGGCCCGGTACCCCGAGCAAGGTCACCCATGCGTCGCGCTCGGAACCGGCCCTTGGATCCTCGACGGGCCGCGAGTGGTCATCCGGAACTCGTGAGGCTTCCCTCACGGCCCCCTCGGCCACCCGTCGCGGCACGAGTGGACCCAGGCTCTGAACGCCCAGCATCACTCAGACCGCGGCCGGGAAGCCGAGACGGCGCCCCGATTGGGAGCGGAACCGGGCTGATTCATCCAGGTGCGAGGCTTCGACCCGCCCAGAGCCGTCCAGGTCGGCAGCGGTCCGAGCCACCCGGAGCAACCTTTCGATGCCTCGCGCGGACCAGCCCTCCATCTCGGCCAGCCGCATCGCGTGACCCTGCTCGGCCGGGCTCAACGCGCAGGCGGCTCTGAGTGCCCGCCCGGTGAGCCGCGAGTTGGAGCATCCGCCGCGTTCGATCTGCCTGCGTCGCGACTCGGCGATCCGGCGAGCTACCGTAGCCGAGTCCTCCGGGGCCGCCGCTCCGATGTACTCCTCGGGCCGGACGCGCGGCATGTGAACCCACAGATCGATGCGGTCGCGGAGCGGTCCTGAGATCCGGGCCGCATACCTCTCCACCACGGCCGTCTGGCAGCGACACCGCCCGTCACCCTCACCAGCATGGCCGCACGGGCAGGGGTTCATGGCGGCGATGAGCTGGAATCGAGACGGGAAGACGGCCGCTCGCCCGACCCTCGCGATCGAGACCTGCCCGTCTTCGAGCGGCTGCCGGAGCGCCTCAAGGGTAGCCCGGTCGAACTCGGGCAACTCGTCCAGAAACAGGACGCCGTCGTTCGCGAGAGTCACCTCACCAGGCGACATGTGCGGGCCACCCCCGACCATGGCGGCATAGGAGATGGTGTGGTGTGGCGACCGGAACGGCCGGCCGCGGACCAGTCCGCGAATTGGCGTCGAGCCGGCTACGGAGGCGATGATCGTGGCCACGCGGGCCTCTTCGTCGTCCAGGGGCGGAAGGAGACCGGGCACGGTCCGGGCGAGAAGCGTCTTGCCCGAACCGGGAGGGCCGGCCATGATCAGGCAATGCCCGCCGGCGAGAGCCAGCTCCAGAGCTCTCCGAGCCTCGATCTGCCCGCGCACCTCGGCCAGATCGGGTCCGCCGCCTCCGCCCGCGACTCCCGGCCGGGCGATTTGCGGTTCATCGCCGACCTCGGCCGCCATCTCGATTCGAGGGGGCCGGCCGCGAGCTCGCCCAAGCTTGCTCTCGCGGACGAGCAGCGCGGCCTCCGCTAGGGTCGCAGCCGGAACGACGTCTATTCCATCCGCGAGGCGCGCTTCATCCGCGCCTTCGACAGGAACCACGACCCGCTTGACGCGGCGGCGGGCAAGAGCCGCCACCATCGGCAGAAGGCCAGGGATGGGGCGCACCTCGCCTCCAAGGGACAACTCCCCCAGGAGCGCCCAGCGGCCGCAGGCGTGCACTTGCTCGGATCCGACCAGAATGCCAAGCGCGATGGCAAGGTCCAGAGAGGCGCCGCTCTTGCGCATGTCCGCCGGTGCCAGATTGACCGTGATCCGCCGCGGCGGGTATTCGTAGCCGCTGTTCCTGATGGCGCCCCGAACTCGCTCGCGGGCTTCCTGCAAGGCCGTGTCCGCGAGCCCGACGATTGTGAACCCGGGCAAACCCGGCGCCACGTCCACCTCAACCCGAATCGGGCGTCCATCCAGACCCTGCAGGGTGGCCGAGAGAAGAGATGCGAGCACGACGCGACCCTAGGCCACGCCGATCTCCTCGGGCTTATCCGCCGCTTGGCCGCCTGGCGGAAAGGGCAGCCCGGACCCGACCACCGATCCTATCTGACCAGCGCGGGGCGTTGCCCGAGATCCTTCTCCAGGGCCTTGACGAAGTCGAGAATGTTGCGCCCCAGGGCGGAGTCCGCCTTCGTGTACATGAACGGCGCGCCACTGTTCAACCCGCCGATCGCCGAGCGGTACTCGTTCACGATCTGGTAGTCGATTCGGCGCTTCAAGGCGCTCTCCGCGTTCTTCACGTTGATGCCGGCGACCGCGTTCGACCGATTGAGGATGAGCTTCACCTTGTCGTACGAGTAGCCGAGGTGCTTGATCGTCTCGAGAACCAGCCGGACGTTCTTCATGCTTGAGAGGTCGGCCGTCATTACGACGTAGATGGTGTGGGCGACGTCCATCAGGCGCAGATTGACCTCGTCGAGACGCTTGTCGAGGTCGATGATGATGTAGTCGAAGTCATTGGCCATCAGCCCGACGATTTCCGGGAGGTGGTCGCTGGTCACGTGCTCGGCCAGCTCCGGCGACGGCGGTGCCAGCAGCAGATCGATCCCGGACTCGTGCTTGACAAGGATCTGGCGCACCAGGTCCGCGTCCCTCGCCGGCGCCGTGGCCAGGTCCACCACGCTCAGGCGGTCGAGGCCGAGATCCAGGAAAACGCGATGGTCTCCAAACTGCAGATTGGCGTCGATCAGGCACACCCGGCGACCGAGTTCCTTGTGAAGCGCAATCGCGGCATTGATGGCGATCGTAGTCGTCCCCGCTCCGCCCTTGGCTCCGTAGAACAGAGCGACCTTGGCCGCCTCGCTCTTCTTGGGCGCCAAGGGCGTGGGAGCGATTGCCCCGCGGCTCGGCGGCGTGTACTGCTCGGCGGGTTGGTAGCGGGCCAGCAGGCTGCGCATCCGGGCCATGAGCTCCGCCGGATGGAACGGCTTGATCAGGTAGTCGTCGGCACCCGAGCGAAGGGCCTTGCCGCGCGCCTCGGCCTCGTTCTCGGCTAGAAGCAGGATGGCCGGAGTATGCGTGGACGGGCCGTCCTCCATGCGCAGGCGGGTCACCACGGTGAACCCGTCGATGTCCGGCAGGTTGGCCGCAACCAGGACGAGGGCGGGTTTGTCCGTTCGCACCAGGCGGAGCGCATCCACTCCTTCGCCCGAGACGATGACCTCGAATCCGGCCTGCACGAGCGCGGGGCCCACCGCCCGCTGCACGGTCGGGTCGACGTCGACCACGAGTATCTTGACGGCCATCGCTACACCTGATTGCGCGGCTCAACCGCTGAGGAGTCCAGGCGGCGTACGGCCGCCCCGCCGAGGAAGACAACCTGAGACCGACAGCCTGATTATAGGCAGCCTGCCGTGCTGGAGGCATCGCCTCACTGACAGCTGCCTCCAGGCCAGTCTCCCGGGGGATGCACTGGTTCTCGCCCCGGACGTTCGCGCCCTCTACGCGTTCACGCAGGCCGAACCCGGCCTAAGAGGATGTGCCCTCGGCACCCTTGCCCATTCCGGATTGAATCATCGAACTGACCGGGCCGAGCAGCTGGGTGAATTCCAGCGGAATGACGAACTTGGTGGCGGGACCCGCGCCCAACGCCTTGAGAGCGTCGAAGTACTGCAGCGTCATCGTCTTCTGGTCGATCCCGTGCGCCGCCTTAAAGATGGTTTGCAGGGCTTCGCTGAAGCCCTGGGCTCGAAGGATGGCCGCCTGCCTGTCGCCTTCGGCGCGAAGAATGGCCGACTGCTTGTCGCCCTCGGCGACGTTGATCGTGGCCTGACGGGTGCCTTCGGATTCGGTGATCACCGCGCGGCGGGTTCGTTCGGCCGAGAGCTGCCGGTTCATCGCCTCCTGGACGGCGGGCGGGGGCAGGATCTCGCGGATCTCGACCGTGGTGACCGTGCCGCCCCAGCGCTCAGTCACTTCGTCGAGCTTGAGACGCAGCGTTTCGTTGATGCGTTCGCGTTGCGACAGGACGTCGTCGAGCGGGATGTCGCCGATGACAGAACGAAGGGACGTTGCGGCTACGCCCTGGAGCGCGCCCGGGAAGTTGGCCACGTTGACGATGCTCATGAGCGCATCCGCGATCTTCCAGTAGATCAGGAAGTCCACGCTGAGCGGGGCGTTGTCCTTGGTGATCGCGGTCTGCCGCGGGACCTCGATGAACTGTTCGCGCAGATCGACTTTGATTCCCTGGTCGACGATCGGGATCAGGAAGCGGAGACCCGGATCGCGAACCAGACTCTGGTTGGTCTGGCCCCAGCGCTTGACGACCATGCGCTCCCACTGAGCGACGACGCGGAAGGAAACTACGGCTACGAAGATTGCGATTCCCGCAAGGATGACCAGGACGATCGCTAAAGCCGATGCGGCATCCATGCCCTTGCACCTCCAGCTTGTAGGGCCCACCGAGGGCGTTGATTTCGGGAGATCTGGCGATCACCCACTCCGGAACTACCT
>JBGQBD010000105.1:0-7625 GCA_041494645.1 Candidatus Limnocylindria bacterium | reverse complement strand
GACGCCGCGCGGCGGGGCTGTAACATTCGGTGAACAGGGGCCCCCCGGGGTCGGTCAAGACCCCGGGGGGCTGCTATCAGCGGAGGAATCTCCACCGAGCGTGTTGAGGTTCATCGTCCGGCGCGTGCTCGTGGCAGTGCCGGTACTCCTCGGGCTCTCGATAATCCTGTTCCTGTTCCTTCGTCTCCTGCCCGGCGGGGGCCCGGCGGAGGCCATTCTCGGGCAGCACGCCACGCCCGAGCTGGTCGCCCAGATCAGCGCGAACCAGGGTTTCGATAGACCCCTCTACGTCCAGTACTTCAGCTACATCGGCCGGCTTCTGCAAGGCGACTTCGGGTCGAGCTTCATCGACGGCCGCCAGGTTGCCGACACATTCCTGATCCGCTTCCCGGGCACGGTGGAGCTCACGATCGGAGCCCTGATCTTCGCGGTCGGCCTGGGCATCCCCCTGGGCCGGCTTGCCGCCCGGCACCCCAACAGCTGGATCGACGGCGTGGTGACCGTGATCTCGCTGTTGGGCATCTCGATCCCGGTCTTCGTCCTGGGCTACACCCTGGTCTTCGTGTTCGGCGTCGAGCTGCACTGGCTGCCGGCATTCGGCCAGATCGACCCGCGCCTCGACGTGGACCCGGTGACCCACTTCGCGATCATCGACGCGATCCTGGCCGGCCATTGGCACGTTGTCGATGCGGTGGCCCACCTGATCCTGCCGTCGATCGCGCTGGGCTCCATCCCGCTGGCCGTCTTCACCAGGATCACGCGGGCCTCGGTCATCGACGTCAGCAACGAGGACTACGTCCGCACGGCTCGGGCCAAGGGGCTGACCGAACGGCGGGTCAACAGCCGCCACATCATGCGTAACGCCTGGCTGCCGGTCACCACAGTCATCGGGCTCGAGGTCGGAGCGCTGCTGGCCGGCGCCGTTCTGACCGAGACCGTCTTCACCTGGAACGGCGTGGGCTCCTGGGTGGTGACCTCGATCCAGAACCACGACTACATCGTCGTCCAGTCGCTGATCCTGATCTTCGCCGCGATCTTCATGACCGTGAACCTGATCGTGGACATCGGCTACGCGTTCCTCAATCCGCGCATCAGGTACAGCTGAGATGGCGACCTACCCTGCAGTGGCAATCGTGCCGACCGCCCGGGTCAGCCGTGGCCTGTGGCATGATGCCCTCAGGCGCCTCATGCGCAACGGTCCGGCGATCGTGGGCATGGTCTGCATCGCCATCTTCGTCGTCGGTGCCCTTCTGGCGCCATACATATCGCCGTACGACCCCACGATCGGTGTCCTTGCCGACGGCCGCCAGGGGCCCAGCCTGGCCCACCTGATGGGCACCGACCTTCTAGGCCGAGACGAGTTCAGCCGCGTTCTCTACGGCGCCCGGATCAGCCTTACCGTTGGCGTAGTCGCCGTTCTCTTCGGGTTGATCGGCGGAACCTTCGTGGGTGCCATCGCCGGCGCGACCGCCGGAGTCGTGGACGGCGTCCTCATGCGCGTGGTCGACGTCCTGCTGGCCGTGCCCGGAATACTGTTGGCCATCGGCATCGTGGCCTGGCTTGGCCACGGCGAGATCCAGATAATGCTGGCGGTGGGCATCTCCTACTCGCCGATGTTTGCCCGTCTGCTGCGGGGCAGTTTGCTGGCCCTGCGCGAGTCCGACTACGTGATCGCCGCCCGCTCCATGGGCGCGTCGCCGGTCCGCATCCTGCTTCGCCACATGCTGCCGAACGCGCTCACACCGCTGATCGTGCAGGCAACGCTGGCGGCGGCCACGGCCATCATCGACGTTGCGGGGCTGGGCTTCCTGGGCCTCGGGCCGGGCGACCCCAGGATCGCCGAGTGGGGCGAGATGCTGACCGACTCGTCGCGCTTCCTTCAGAACGCGCCGTACCTGATCTTCTTCCCGGGCGCCGCGATCGTCATCAGCGCCGTCGGCTTCAACCTCGTGGGCGACGGGCTGCGCGAGGCGCTCGACCCGCGCCTGAGGCGCTAGGGTCGGCCATGCACCTTCTCTCCATCCGCGACCTGGTTGTCAAGTTCCGGACCCACGACGGGACCGTTCACGCCGTCAACGGCGTCTCCTTCGACCTTGACGAGGGCGAGACGCTCGGGCTGGTGGGCGAGTCCGGCTGTGGCAAGAGCGTCACGAACCTGGCCGTCATGCGCCTGCTGCCATCTCCGGCTGGGAAGATCGAGGGCGGCGAGGTCTTCTTCGATGGGCAGGACCTGCTGGCGCTCGACGAATCCGAGATGCGCGATCTGCGGGGCAAGGAGATCGCGATGATCTTCCAGGACCCGATGACCAGCCTCAACCCGGTCCTCACGATCGAGGAGCAGATGGTCGAGACGATCCGGGCGCACCGTCGCATCTCCAAGTCGGGGGCGCGCGCCCGGACGCTGGAACTCCTTGGGACGGTGGGCATTCCCGAGGCCGAGACGCGGCTGCGCAACTACCCCCACCAGTTCAGCGGCGGGATGCGCCAGCGCGTGATGATCGCCATGGCCCTCGCCCTCGAACCCAAGCTGCTCATCGCCGACGAGCCCACGACGGCCCTGGACGTGACGATCCAGGCCCAGGTCCTCGACCTCCTGCAGCGCCTGGCCGCGGATCGCAGCACGGCCGTGATCCTGATCACCCACGACCTGGGCGTGGTGGCCGGGATGACCAGGCGGGTCAACGTCATGTACGCGGGCTTCGTAGTCGAGAGCGCTTCCACGGCCGACCTCTTCGCCCGGCCGCGGCACCCCTACACGGTCGGTCTGATGCACTCGATTCCGCGCCTGGATGCCCAGCCCGGCGAGCCGCTCATTCCCATCGAGGGGGTTCCGCCGGATCTTCGCCGTGCTCCGCTCGGCTGCCCGTTCGCGCCCCGCTGCGCGTGGCGCGTGGAGCAGTGCTGGACCGCCATGCCGCTCCTCGAGCCGATCGACCCGACCCCCGAGATCGTGACCACCGGGCCGAACGCGACGCACCGGATCGCCTGCTGGAATCCGGCCACTCCCGACGAGGCCGTGGCGGCGCAGCCCATCCGTCCCGGCTTCGAGCCGGCGGCACCCCCGAACGAGGCCGTCTCGTGAAGTCTCAGATGGGCCAGCAGGCAGTTCCGGCTTCGCCCGCCGCCGGCTCGGCGCGCCCCACCGAGGCGCCGGAGCGCCCGCTGGTCGAGGTCACCGACCTGCGGATGTTCTTCCCGATCACCAGGGGCATCCTGATCAGCCGCCATGTCGGCGACGTCCGGGCGGTCGACGGCATCTCTCTGGCAATCCAGCGGGGCGAGACGGTTGGCCTGGTCGGCGAGTCCGGCTGTGGCAAGAGTACCGTGGGACGTACGGTCCTGCGCCTGTACCGCCCGACGAGCGGCCGCATCATCTTCGACGGCCAGGAGATCACGACCGCGGGCGGCGCCGCTATGCGGGCCGTCAGGCGGCGGATGCAGATGATCTTCCAGGACCCGTATGCCAGCCTGAATCCACGGATGACCGCCGCCGGCATAGTCTCCGAGCCGCTCGAGATCCACGGCGTGGGAACGGGTCGCGAGCGCCGGGAGCGAGTTCGGGACCTGCTGGCCACGGTCGGTCTCGATCCGGACTACGGCGACCGCTACCCCCACGAGTTCAGCGGCGGCCAGCGCCAGCGCATCGGCGTGGCCCGAGCCCTGGCGCTCCACCCGGACCTCATAGTCGCGGACGAGCCGATCAGCGCCCTGGACGTTTCCATCCAGGCCCAGATCATCAACCTCCTCGAACATCTACAGAGCGAGTTCGGGCTGACCTATCTCTTCATCGCCCACGACCTCTCGGTCGTCCGCCACATCAGTGACCGCATCGCGGTGATGTACCTGGGCCGTCTCGTCGAGACGACGACCTCGCGCGAGCTGTACGACGGGCCGCTCCACCCCTACACGGTGGCCCTGCTTTCGGCGGTACCGATCCCGGATCCGGCCGTTGAGGGCCGACGCAAGCGGATCATCCTGATCGGCGACGTGCCGAGCCCTTCGAACCCGCCGGCCGGCTGCCACTTCCACACTCGCTGCTGGCTGCGCACGCGGCTCGGCAACCCCGAGCGGTGTGTGGCCGAGGCGCCGGTACTCCGCGAGATGGGCACCGGCCACGCGGTTTCCTGCCACTTCGCCGAAGAGGTGGAAGGGTCCCCCGAGCAGGCTCTCCAGATCTCGGGAGGAAGCTCGGGAGCGGCTGCCCCGGCTGCTGCGGCACCCTCGTCCGCATCGATCCCAAGCGCGCCCCAATCGCGGGCGCCGCGAAGGCGGGAGCGAGGCTAGACTCAACTGGTGCAGCCGCTCCGCATCGCCCTCGCTCAGCTGGCGCCGCGACTCGGCGAGCTCGAGGAGAACCTCGCCCGCCACAGCGTCCTGCTCGCCGAAGCCAGGGCGGCCGGCGCCGGCCTGGTCGTCTTCCCCGAGCTCGGCCTCACGGGCTACCAGCTGCAGGACCTGGCCGCCGAGGTGGCGATGCACCGCGACGACCCGCGCCTTCTCGGCCTGGCAGCGGAGACGAGGGACCTGTCGGCGGCCGTCTCGTTCGTGGAGGAGGCGGACGATCATCGACTGTTCATCGCCGCAGCTCTGCTGGAGGACGGCGACGTCCGGTTCGTGCACCGCAAGCTCTTCCTGCCGACGTACGGCCTCTTCGACGAGCGCCGGTTCTTCGCCGCCGGGGATCGTCTGCGGACGGTGGAGTCGCGCCTCGGCGTCCGGCTCGGGATAGCCATCTGCGAGGATTTCTGGCATATGGCCGTCCCGGAGACGCTGGCCCTCGACGGTGCGCAGGTGCTGATCAACGTCTCCTCGTCGCCGGGCCGCGACCTGGCCGCGATCCACGAGGTAGGGCTGGGGACGGCAGCCTCGTGGCGGACGCTGATGCGGACCTATGCCCAGCTGACCACGAGCTTCACGATCTTCTGCAACCGTGTCGGCATGGACGAGACGATCAGCTTCTGGGGCGGGTCGGAGGTCATCTCCCCGAGCGGTGAGGCGCTCTTCAGCGCGCCCCTTTTCGACGAGGGCCTGTACTTCGTCGACATCGAGCTCGGCGATGTGAGACGCGAGCGCATCGGGCTGCCGCTGCTGCGCGACGAAAGGCCCGAGCTGCATCTGCGCGAGCTGCGCCGCATCCTGGCCGAACGGACGGAGATGACGCTCGACCAGGCCAGCGAACGGCCGGTCGGGCCGCCACCGAAGTCTAAGGCTCGAGCCGCGAAGCCGAAGGCTCAGGGCCGAAAGCCCAAGGCACGATGACCCCCGACGCGAAGGGCGAGTCCAGCCGGTCGGCGCCGGCGTCGAGCCAGCTCTTCGAGCTGCCGCCCGAGCTGGCGATCGATACCGACGTCGCCCGCCGGGTGACCGTCGACTTCATTCGGAATCAGCTACGACAGGCCGGCTTCGAGCGAGCCCTGCTGGGGCTGTCGGGCGGCATCGACTCGGCCCTGGTGGCGTTCCTTGCCGCCGAGGCTGTAGGGCCCGAGCGCCTCTTGTGCGTCCTGATGCCATACAGGACTTCCTCGGCCGGCTCCGTCGACGACGCCCGGGCGGTGGTCGAGAGGCTCGGCTGCCCCAGCGAGATGGTCGACATCAGCCCGATGGTCGACGGCTATTTCGGGCGCGAGCCGGAGCCCGGGGCGGCCGGGATCGACGGCCTGGAAGCCAGCCAACTGCGCCGGGGCAACCTCATGGCTCGCCAGCGGATGTGCGTCCTGTACGACCTGTCGGTCACTTGGGGCGGGCTGGTCGTTGGCACAGGCAACAAGACCGAGGCGCTGATCGGCTACACGACCCTGTTCGGCGACTCGGCCTGCGCCTTCAATCCCATCGGCGACCTGTACAAGAGCCAGGTCCGCCAGGTCGCGGCGGCGATCGGCGTGCCGGAGCAGATCATCCGCAAGGCGCCCTCGGCCGACCTCTGGCCCGGCCAGACCGATGAGGCCGAGGCTGGCTTCACCTACCCGGAGCTCGATCGGCTCCTCTTCTGGATGATCGACAAGCGCCGCACCGACGAGGAGCTGGCGGCGATGGGCTTCCCGCCGGCGACCGTGGAGCGGGTCAAGCGGCTGGTCGCGGCGTCCGAGTTCAAGCGGCAGGTGCCGCCCGTAGCTAAGCTTGGGCCGCGGACCACGGGCGTGGACTACCTCTATCCGCGCCGGCGACCGGGCTCGGCCCGCCGGTGAGCGAGACGGTGGGGGACTCGGCCGCGCGGGGAAGCGCGACCGTGGGGCAGCTGTACGTCGTGGCCACGCCCATCGGCAACCTGGGCGACGTGACGTTCCGTGCGGTGGAGGTCCTCAAGGCCGTGCCTCTGGTCGCGGCCGAGGACACTCGCCTGACTCGGCGGCTCTTCGCCCGCTACGAGATCGCCACTCACCTGGTGAGCTACCACGCCCGGAGCGGGCACGGCCGAGAGCTCGAGTTGCTGGCCCACCTGCGTTCCGGCCGGGACCTGGCCCTGGTAACGGACGCAGGCACGCCACTCGTCAGCGACCCGGGCGCGGAGCTGGTTTCGGCCTGGGCCGCGGAGGGCGGCACGGTGGTACCGATCCCCGGGGCGTCGGCGGCCCTGGCCTCGCTCGTGGCGAGCGGTCTGGCCACGGCCCGCTGGGCGTTCGAGGGGTTCCTGCCCCGCAGCGGCCGGCAGCGGAGAGATCGGCTGGCTCGGATCGCCGCCGACGAACGGGCCTGCGTCATCTACGAGGCTCCATCCCGCGTTCCCGCAACGCTCGCCGACCTGGCGGACGCTGCCGGGCAGGACCGGCGAGCCGCCGTCTGTCGCGAGCTCACCAAGCTCCACGAGGAGGTCTTGCGGGGGCCGCTGGGCGAGCTGGCCGCGCGTGCGGCGGCCGGCGGGCTCACGTTGCGCGGCGAGTTCGCGATCGTGGTGGAGGCGATGACCGCCGCCGGATCCGCCTCTCGCGCTGCCGCGGCCGCGCCATCGATGGCCGAGGCTCGGGCCGAGGTCGCGCGCCTCGTCGCGTCCGGAATCAAGCGTTCGGATGCCGTCCGCCGGGTAGCGGCCGATACCGGCCTCGGCCGCCGCGAGCTGTACGATCGGCCCTGACTGGCGGCTCGCCCGGCTGGTACCGCGGCAGAACCCGGGATCTCCTTTCGGCTCGCGTCTCGCCCGGAACGCCGGTCGACGCCGGGTTCTGCCACGACGATCAGGCAGCGGAAATCGGGCCCGGCTGATCGCCAAGAGGGTCGCCTCCGCCTCCGCCTTTGTGCCGAAAGAGGGGACGACCGCGGCAGCGGCATATACAATCTGCATAGGGAGGTTCGCCTCAGAACCTCATGTTTTGCGGGGATAGGGAGGGCTCTATGACCGGTAAATTCCGGAACGTGTTCGCACTCCTGGCGGCCAGCGTGCTCGCGTTTTCCGCGTGCACGAGCTCGAGCGCCACGACGGCGCCCACTGGCTCCAACCTGAAGATCGGTGTCGCTCTCGACGTTGGCCGCGTCGACGACAAGAACTTCAACCAGTTCTCGTGGGAAGGCGCCAAGCAGGCGGCCGACGCCCTGGGCGCCACCTCGAACTACGTCGTGCCCAAGGACGCGTCGGACTACGACAAGAACATCCAGGGCTTCATCGACCAGGGCTACAACGTCGTGGTCGGCGT
>JBGQBD010000104.1:0-7705 GCA_041494645.1 Candidatus Limnocylindria bacterium | reverse complement strand
GCCATCTTTGGCATCCCCGTGACCGCTGTGATCGCCTCGTTCTTCTTCTTCTACCTTGGCCGCAACCGCACCGACGAGGGTTCCGTGGCTCTGCGAGCCGCGCGCCGCGTCGAGGAGCGCGAAGGGCGCCCGATCAGGGTGCCGCGGCTGCCCCAGGCGGGCGAGGACGAGGAAGTGGAGCCGGTAGATTCTTCCCTGGTCGCAACCACGGTCCGCCGCAGGGCCCGGTCCGCCATCGCCCCGACGGCCCAGGCCCAGAAGGTCGGCCCGCCCGACAAGTCGCCCGAGCCGGCGCCGTAGCCGGACGGCCGGCGCGCCGGTCAGGACCTGGCGACCTTTACCGGGGCGCCGGCCGTGGAGACCAACGAGTTCCAGCTCTACCGGAGCCGGTCAACGACTTCGGACGCTCGCGCCGGTCAGGACTTGGGGACCTTCATCATCGCCGCGGCGATGTTGACGAACGTCGTCTGCGTGACGCTGGTGCCCTTCGCCTCGTAGCGTGAGGTGCCGGCGACGCACAATGCAAAGCCACCGGTGACCGAATAGAGGTTCCCGATGAGCGTCGAGCCGAAATGAGCCGTCCCCAGCGGCGCGATGTGTGGGGTGCAGAAGGTCGAGCTCGTCGCGCCTTCCTGAATGTCGATCTGGGCGCCGGCCGTCGTCTTGTACTGGGCGGTCACGACTCCGCTGGTCCCCCAGGTGCTGTTCGCGCCGTTGAAGAACCAGGGGCTGGGCACCACGCCGCAGTACACCGCGAACGGCTCGTTCTTTGCCGTGTTCGCCCAGAAGGTCTGGTTGTCGGGCTTGCTCGCGCCCGAACAGCCCCCCGCCACGCCCGTGGGCCCCGGCGTGGGGGTCGGCGTGGGCGCTGGGGTTGGGGTCGGGGCCGCCGAGCTGGTGGGACCGGGCGTCGGAGTGGGAGCCGGCGTCGGCGTGGCGGTCGGCGTCGGAGTCGGAGTCGGGGTCGGCGTGCCGGTGGGCGCCGGCGTGGGGGTCGTGTAGATGATGATCGGCGTCACCGTCGCGCTGCTGCAAGCGGCCGCGATGAAGACGAGGGCGATGGCCGAGGCCAGCAGAGAGGAGGCGCGCAGGCGTCGGGAATTCACGGGCAATCCTCGGTAGTTCAGGTCTTCCCCCAGTTTCGAGGTACGGCTCCGGGAGGGGGCGGTGCGCCCTCGGCCAGAACGCCTATTCGAATCTTACCGCTTCATCAGGTGGGGCCAAGTCAGGTCGTCTGGCCGACCTTCTGCAGGTTGTTCTCGACGAAGCTGGCGAAGGTCGCCTGGGTGACGTTCGTGCCGGTGGCTGTGTAGGCGTGGGCGGTGCCGGCGTCGACGTAGATCGCGAAGCCGCCACCGGCCAGGGTGTAGAGCTTACCCGCTTGATCGCTGAAGTTGGCCTCTACGCTGTAGGTGCCGGGCGTGCAGTCGGACGTGCAATAGGCACCTTCCTGGATCAAGATCTGGGCGCCCTTCGCGTTCTTATAGGTCGCCCAGACCCAGCCGGCGGTGGGCTGCTGGTAGTTGAGCTGGGACGCCGTGAACCACCAGCCCGAAGGCACGACCGCGCAGTAGACCGCGAAGGTTAGCCTGTTGGCCGCCGTGGTCCAGAATGCCAGCCCATCGGCCGGCTTCGTCGGATCAGCAGAGCAGGCCCCTGGGCCAATCGTCGGCCCCGGCGTGGGGGTCGGCGTGGGCGCTGGGGTTGGGGTCGGGGCCGGCGAGCCGCTCGGCCCGGGGGTCGGCGTCGGCGCCGGCGTCGGCGTGGCAGTGGGCGTCGGAGTCGGAGTCGGGGTCCGCGTGCCGGTGGGCGCCGGCGTGGGGGTCGTGAAGATCGTGATCGGCGTCACCGTCGCGCTGCTGCAAGCCGCCGCGATGAAGACGAGAGCGATGGCCGAGGCCAGCAGAGAGGAGGCGCGCAGGCGTCGGGACTTCACGGGCAATCCTCGGTAGTTCACGTCTCCCCCCAGTTTCGAGATGCGGCGCCGGCGCGCGGTTCGCCCAAGGCCAGAACGCCAATTCGGATCGTACCGGCTTCAGGCAGGGACGGCCGGCTGTGCGGTGAAGATCGATATCTGGGCGCTTTCGGGGAGCATCACGCCCAGGATCTTCTGCAGGGCGAGGACGTGGACGCAGGATCCCCAACTCTCGAAGAAGTGGCAGGTGCAGTGCCAGGCTTCGCCATCGAGTCGAACCGTGTGCGTGTCGTTGTCACCTTTGAACGTGACCGCGAACTGTTCGAACGAGATCCGATCCAGCTCGCGGGCGTAGCGGTTCGCCTTCTCGACCTTCCCGATGAGAGAACTGTGCATCGCTGGAACCCTCCGTCGCCCTGCCTGCCCCGAAGAGGTCGCCGTCCGGCCGCGTGGCCACGGCCTTCGACTCTAGGCGCTCACTGTACAGCTGCGAGCCAAGAAACGACGGCCGCCCGGACTGCCCTGCGAGACGGCGGAGGGAGGGTTTAGGTTGCGGTTTGGGTCGGGAGACGAAACCGACTACGCGCCGGCGACGATCCTCTCCCCAGCCGCCAGATTCGCGTCCACGGCGGCGGGAGAGACGGCCTCCGTGTAGACCCGGACGAGCGGCTCCGTGCCGCTGAATCGGACGAGCAGCCAGGATTCGTCGGCGGCGAAGAACTTGAAGCCGTCGTTCGTCGAGAGCGACTGCGTGCGAACGACCGGACTGCCGTCCAGCTCGGCCGGCGCCTTCTGCGGCAGCTCGACGAGGAGGCGATCCTTGAGCGCCGGGTAGACGGCTCGATCGAAATGGAGGTCCAGCCGGCGATAGCTCGACGGACCGGCGATCTCGTGCAGGTGGGCGATGGCCTTCGAAACCGGCCATCGACCGGCCTCCTTCTCGCGCAGGAAGAGGTCCAGCAGCATCAGGTCGGCGAAGATGCCGTCCCGCTCCGGCAGGTGCATGCCGAAGCCGAAGCCGCCCGATTCCTCGCCGCCCATCATCGCCCCGGTCTCGATCATCTTGGGCCCGACGTACTTGAACCCGACGGGGACCTCGTGCACGACGACGCCGTATCGCTCACCCAGCCGCTCGGCCATCGAGGTTTCGTTGACCGTCTTCACCACCGGCTCGCGCAGGCCGCGGTGCTCGACGAGGTAGTACATGAGCAGCGCGAAGACCTGCAGAGTGGTGACGAAGACGCCCCGCTCGTCGGCTGCCCCGGACCGGTCCGCGTCGCCGTCCAGGAGCAGCCCCAGGTCCGCATGACCGTCCACGATAGCCGCCAGGGCCTCGTTCACGTTCGGCGGGATGGGCTCCGGGTTGAGGCCGCCGAAGTACGGGTTGCGTTCGGAGTGGATCTCCCTGACGCGAATGCGGCCGCCGGCCAGGAGGCGCGGGATCCACGTAGATCCCGGGCCGAAGAGCGGGTCGACGAGAAGGTCCATCTCGGCAGCCCGGAGGCGGTCCAGGTCGAGGTTCCGGCCGATGAACTCCCGGTAGGCGTCGAAGGGGTCGTACCTCTCGACCAGCCCGGCTTCCTCGGCGTCCGCGAAAGGACGGGTTTCGATGGCATTCGCGGCGCCGGCGGCGATCCGGGCTTCGATGTCGGCGAGCATCTCGGGCCCGGCCGCGGCACCGGTGGGCGACTTGATCTTGAAGCCGTTGTCGGTCCACGGGTTGTGGCTGGCGGTGATGACTATCCCGGCCGCGGACCGCCGCTGGACGACCTCGAACGAGGACATCTGCGTCGGGACCGCCTGGTTGGCAAAGACGATCGGGATGCCGTGGGCCAGGACCACCTCGGCGGCGGCCGTCGCAAAATGCTCGCTGGCGAATCGGCGGTCGTAGGCGAAGACGATGCCGCGGTTCTGGTCGCCGCGATCCACCACGTATTCGGCCACGGCCTGGGCGCAGCGGCGGACGTTCGTGAAGTTGAAGTCGTCCGCTATCCTGGCCCGCCAGCCGTCGGTGCCAAAGACGATGTGTGTCGGCTCGGCGGCGGCTGAGGTGGGGCTCACGGCTTCTCCTCCCCGGGAGCCGGCGTCCGGCTCGAGTTCATCAGTTCCTGAGCGATCCCCCGGACTTCCTGCGAACGCTCGGCGGAGCAGACGAGGAGGGCCTCCGGCGTGTCGATCACGATCGTGTCGCTCAGGCCGATGGTGACGACCAGGCGATCCCCTGCCAGGACGAGAGTCTGCGTGGAGCCCAGGTCGCGGCGGTTGCCCCGCCCCACGGCGCCGGCGGCCGACTCGGCCGTCCGGGCCGAAGCGGCGGCCGCCTGCCACAGATCCCGCAAGGCCGCCCAGCTGCCGATGTCGCTCCAACCCACGGCCATCGGCACCACGGCGACGCCGCCCTCCAGGGATGCCGGCTCCATGACCGCGTAGTCGATGGACGTGACCCGGATCGAGGGATAGGCGGCGTCCAGATCCGCGGGCGTGCCGGAGGCGAAGATGGCCCGGATCGGCCCCAGGATCTCCGACGCGTGACGGGCCAGACGGTCGCGGATGGTGGCCCGGGTCCAGGCGAAGGTGCCGGCGTTCCAGCTGGCCAGGCCCGTGGCGATGAGCTGGGCCGCATACTCCGCCGTGGGCTTCTCGACGAACCGCTCCACGTCGAATGTCGGTCGCCCCGCCACCAGGCGGGCCGGCGGCTTCGCGACGACGTACCCATAGCCCGTCTCGGGGCGGTCCGGCGTCACGCCAAGTGTCACCAGCGGGCCGCCACGGCCAGAGGCCCGCCCTCCGATCGCGGCCACGGTCGCATTCCCGGCCGCCGCCAGCTCCGCTGCCGCTGACAGGGCCGCGCGGAAGCCCACCTCGTCCGCTACATACGCGTCCGCCGGCAGGACGAGCATCACCTCGTCCTCCGGTCGAGCCACTGCCTCGGCGGCCAGGGCCACGGCCGCGGCGGTGTTGCGGCCGACCGGCTCGGCGATCAGGTTCGCCGCCGGGACGGCAGGCAGCTGCTCCGCCACGAGTCCGATGTGGCGCCGCTCGGCGATGACGTAGACGTCCTCCGGCGCGACGAGCGGCGCAAGCCGCGCGACGGTGCGCTGGATGAGCGTCTCGTCGCCGAGCAGCCGGAGAAACGGCTTGGGGCATTCGGGCCGGCTCAATGGCCAGAGTCGCGTCCCGCTCCCACCCGCAAGAACGACGGCGTACACGAAGGCCTAATGCCCGGGCACTGCCGGCAGGGCCAGGCCGCACTCGTCGGCCAGAGCCGCTGCCTTGTTCGTCCGTTCCCACGGGAAGTCGTGATCGATGCGACCGAAATGCCCGTAGGCGGCGGTCGCCTGGTAGATCGGCCGGCGCAGGTCGAGGGCTTCGATGATCCGCGATGGACGCAGATCGAAGTGCTTGTCGATGGCGGCCATGATCTTCTCGTCCGGCACCTTCTGGGTGCCGAAGGTCTCGATCGAGACCGACACCGGATGCGCGACGCCGATCGTGTAGGCGATCTCGATCTCGAAGCGGTCGGCCAGGCCGGCGGCAACGACGTTCTTGGCCACCCAGCGCGCGGCGTAGCTGGCCGAACGGTCGACCTTCGTCGGATCCTTGCCGGAGAAGGCGCCCCCACCGTGGCGGGCCATTCCGCCGTACGTGTCGACGACGATCTTGCGGCCCGTCAAGCCCGCGTCGCCCATCGGGCCGCCGATGACGAACCGGCCCGTGGCGTTGACGTGCATGACCGGATCCTTGGCCCGCAGCTCGGCCGGGATGATCGGCATGATCACCGCCTCGGTGATGTCCGAGCGCAGCCTCTCGATCCGCGCGTCGGGATCGTGCTGCGCGGCAACGACCACGTTGGTCACACGCTTGGGGACGCCGCGCTCGTACTCGACGGTCACCTGGGTCTTGCCGTCGGGCCGGAGATACGGCAGCTGGCCGCTCTTGCGGACCTCGGCCAGCCGTCGGGCGAGGCGGTGGGCCAGGGCGATCGGCAGCGGCATCAGTTCGGGCGTCTCGCGGCAGGCGAAGCCGATCATCATGCCCTGGTCGCCCGCACCCAGCTCGCGCTTGGCCGACCGGGAGTGCCTGTCGCCGCGCGTCTCGAGGGCATCGTCGACGCCCATGGCGATATCGGGCGACTGTTCCTTGACGCTGACCAGCGTGCCGCAGGTCATGTAGTCGAAGCCGTACTCGGCGTTCGTGTACCCGATGTCCCGGACGGTGTCGCGGACCACGCACTGGAAGTCCACGTATGTGGACGTGGTGATCTCGCCGAGCACAAGCACGAGGCCGGTGGTTGTCGCGGTCTCACATGCCACTCGAGCATCCGGGTCCTCGGCGATGATGGCGTCCAGGATCGCGTCCGAAATCTGGTCGCACATCTTGTCCGGGTGCCCCTCGGTCACCGATTCGGACGTGAACAGGTACTGCGGGTCGTCGAGAATGCTGGTCATTGTTCTCCAGAGGCGCCCCGGCTGGCCGCGGGCGCGGCGGGCGGTCAGTTGCAGCCCGAAGGTTAGCACGCGAGAGCCCCCGGTCCGAGCGAATGGCCGACCCGCGTGGCGACCACGCCGAGGCGGGCCTCAAGGGTGGACCCGCGCTCCTCCGGCATCCGTTCGGTCCGAAGGTCCCGTCCATCGCGGGCCATCGGTCGACCCCGTCGGCGTCGTACGGCCCGCCCAATCCATGCCAGCTGGGCTATCACGACGATATCTATGTGATATCATATCGTCGTGAACCTGAAAGGAGGCTCAACTCAGATGATCAAGGAACGGCCGGCGTTCGCTCTGCCGGGCTGGCTAGCTCTGTTTGCGCTGATCTTTGCGTCCGTCGCCATGACCGTCGGTTTCGTCGCGCTGGCGGTGCTGGATCCCACGTTCATCGTGGAGCAATGGGTCCTCTTCACCGTGATGGTGATCGTGTACGTGCTCCACTGGATCCTGTACGCTGGCTTCACGGCCGTGGCGCCCAATGAGGCCCGCGCCATCGTTCTTGTGGGGCGTTACAAGGGCACCCTCCGCTCCCAGGGCTTGTGGTGGGTCAATCCGTTCGCCTTCCCGCGCAAGAAGATCTCGATCAAGGTTCGCAACTTCGAAAGCGCCCGTCTGAAGGTCAACGACCGCGACGGCAACCCGATCGAGATCGCGGCGGTCGTGGTCTGGAAGATCGTCGAGACGGCCGAGGCGCTGTTCCAGGTCGACGACTACGAGCAGTTCCTGAAGGTCCAGACCGAAGCCGCGATCCGGACCGTCGCCACCTCTTATCCGTACGACTCCCACGTCGACGGCGAGATCTCGCTTCGAGGCAATCCGCACGAGATCGGCGAGAAGGTTTCGACCGAGATCCAGAGCCGCCTCACGCTGGCCGGCATCGAGGTCACCGACGCGCGCCTGAGCCATCTGGCGTACGCGCCCGAGATCGCCAACGCGATGCTCCGCCGACAGCAGGCCAACGCCGTCATCGCGGCCCGGACTCGGATCGTGGAAGGCGCCGTGAGCATGGTCGAGATGGCCCTCGCTCAACTCAGCGAGAAGCACATCGTCAACCTCGACGAGGAGCGCAAGGCGGCGATGGTCAGCAACCTGCTGGTCGTCCTCTGCAGCGAGCACGAGACCCAGCCGGTGGTCAACGCCGGAACCCTCTACAATTAGCTGCGCGGGCCGAGCGATGGCGCCGCGAGGCCCGGTATTCTCATGGACATCGGAGTGGACGTCAATCGCCCCCAAAAGGATGGGGTTTGGCGTCGGATAGCTGTGACTATGCCGCTTTTTCCGATTGTGCGGTCTGGGTGGAGTT
>JBGQBD010000103.1:0-7726 GCA_041494645.1 Candidatus Limnocylindria bacterium | reverse complement strand
GCGGACGACTACCTGGGCAAGCCCTTCGCCGTAGACGAGCTGAACGCGCGCATTCGCGCCGTGCTGCGGCGGGCGGGAGGTCCGGCCGCCGCGCCCAACGGCCGGTTGCGGCTCGGCCCTGTCGAGCTCGACCCATTTCGTCACGAGGTCCGGGTCGCCGGCAACCTGGTTCGACTGACGCCGCACGAGTATGAGCTGCTCAAGGTGCTGCTCGGCAACCCGGGCCGGGTCGTGACCCGCGAGCGGCTGCTGCGCGCGGTCTGGGGTCTGGCCTATACGGACGCCAGCCAGTACGTACACGTCTACGTCAGCCGCCTCCGCCGCAAGCTCGCCGACGCGGGCGCAGGCCCCCTGGCGGAACGGCTCTTCACCACGGAAACTGGGATCGGCTATCGCGTCGCCGACACGGAGTCGCTCACCGAGCCCGAGGCCTGACCTCTCGCGCCGGCTCGGCCGCAGCTCGGACCGCTCCGTCCACCCGAATCGTTTAGACCGGTTTTAGGCCCGCACGCCCCTCTGGCGGCCCGGCCTCTTGGGCCCTCGACCGACGATGGGTCCATGGAATCGATCAAGGGAACCCAGCCGGATCCGGCCGCCGAGCGACTTGCCAGCGAGGTTGCCGACGTCAAGGCCTCGATCACCATGGTCGCTTCGGGCGCCGCCGACCGCATCACCCTCACCGGCCTGCTCTTCGGCCAACAGGTGGCCGAGCGTCTGGCAGCGGAGGCCGCGAGGCAGGGCGTCGAGCTCGAGGCCACATTCTGGCCCGAGGACGCTGTCGGCGACCTCCACATAAGCAGAGCGACGCGGACGGCCGGCACTCCCACCGGGGAGGGAGCCGGTCGTGGCTGATCCGTCGGCGCGCGTCCTCTTCATCGAGGACGACACCGGCCTGGCCGGCGTCGTCGTCCGCCATCTGCGTGCCCGCGGCCACGATGCTCGCTCCGTCATCTCGGCAGAGGAGGCGGTGGAGCTGGTCGGCGCGGGCTATCGGCCGACCATCGTCCTGCTGGACATCAACCTGCCGGGCGCCTCGGGCTGGGACCTGCTCCGGACGGGCGGCCTGCGGGCCGCGGGGTCGCCGCCGGTCTACGTCGTGAGTGCCACGACCGTGGCGGCGGCGCGCCTGCGCGAATTCGGCATCGCCGGCTTCCTGCCCAAACCGTTCGCGCTGCCAACCCTAATCGAGATCGTCGAACGCCACCGCGGCGAGGCTGACGCAGCCCAGGGGTCCCCGTCCGAAGGAGGTCTCGATGCTCTTTGATCTGGCCATGTTCGTGCTGATGGCGGCGTGGCTGCTCCTCTTCCTCGGCTTCATCTGGCTCTGCGGGCGGCTTGCGCGATGAACGCTCAGGACCTGCTGGGCGGAGTGATCGTGCTTCTTCTGGGCCTCTACCTCTTCTGGACCCTGCTTCGGCCTGAGGACTTCTGAGCCATGCCTCTCGCCGGCTTCATCCAGATAGTCACTTTGCTCGGCGCCATCGTCCTGGTGACGCCGCGGCTGGGGGGCTACATCAAGAAGGTCATGGATGGCGAGCGGACCTTCCTCTCGCCGGTGATGCAACCCTTCGAGCGGCTGACATACCGCATTCTTCGAGTGGATCCGACTGTGGAGCAGCCCTGGACGAGCTACGCGGTCTCGCTGCTTATGTTCGCCTTCGTCGGCATCGTGGCGCTCTATCTGCAGGAGCGCCTGCAGGGCTACCTGCCGCTCAATCCGACCGGTGCCGGCGCGGTGCCTCAGGGCCTCTCGTTCAACACCGCCGTCAGCTTCGAGACCAACACGAACTGGCAGAACTACGCCGGTGAGACCACGATGAGCTACCTGACTCAGATGACGGGACTGGCCGTCCGCAACTTCACGTCGGCGGCGATGGGCCTGGTAGTGGCGATCGCGCTCGCCCGGGGCCTGGTTCGACGTGAGTCGCAGACCATCGGCAACTTCTGGGCGGACGTGACCAGGGGCACGCTCTACGTCCTCATCCCGATTTCGTTCGTCGCGGCCGTGTTCTTGGTCTCCCAGGGGGCCATCCAATCGCTCGCGGGAACCATCGTGGCTCACACCGTCCAGGGCGCGCAGCAGCTGATATCAGTCGGTCCGTTCGCCTCGCAAGAAGCGATCAAGGAGCTGGGCAACAACGGCGGCGGGCCCCTCAACGCCAACTCGGCCCACCCGTTCGAGAACCCGAACGCACTCACCAACTGGGTCGAGATGTTCCTCATCCTGCTCATCCCGTTCGCCCTGACGAACACCTTTGGGCGGATGGCCGGCAACCAGAAGCAGGGCTGGGCGCTCTTCGCGGCGATGATGGTCATCCTCGTGGTTGCCATCGGCGTAGTGACCTGGTCCGAGCAGCAGGGCAACCCGCTCTACCCGGCCGGCATCAACACGGCCCTCGGCAACATGGAGGGCAAGGAGGTGCGCTTCGGCGCGGACGCGAGCGCCCTGTTCACGGCGGTCACGACCGGCACGAGCACGGGCGCGGTCAACGCCATGCACGACTCGTACCTGCCGCTCGGTGGCATGGTCCCGATGACCCTGATCATGCTAGGCGAGATAACGCCCGGCGGCATCGGTGCCGGCCTGTACGGCCACATCGTCTTCGGCGCAATCCTCGCCGTCTTCATCGCCGGGCTCATGGTCGGCCGGACGCCCGAGTACCTGGGCAAGAAGATTGAGAGCTACGAGGTGAAGATGGCCATGCTGGCGGTCCTCGCCATGGCGGCCAGCATCCTCGTCTTCACGGCCATCGCCTCGGTCACCCAGGCCGGCACATCCAGCATCCTCAACTCCGGGCCGCACGGTTTCAGCGAGATGCTCTACGCGTTCGCGAGCCAGACGGGCAACAACGGCTCCGCCTTCGGGGGCCTCTCGGGCAACACGCTCTTCTACAACCTGACGGGCGCGTTCGCCATGCTCATCGGCCGCTTCGCTGAGATCATCCCGGCGCTCGCCATCGCGGGCTCCATGGCCAGGAAGCGGCGCGTCGCCCCATCGCTCGGCACGTTCCCGACGACAGGCCCGATCTGGGTGGCGCTGCTCCTGGGAACCATCGTCATCGTCGGTGCTCTGACGTTCTTCCCGGCCCTCGCGCTGGGTCCGATCATCGAGCAACTCAAGATGGCCGCAGGACAGGCCTTCTAGCCATGAGCTTGTCAGTCGTCCGTTCCGTCGTCGACACGAGCCGCGGCACCCGGCGTATCGCGCGCGAGTGGCGCCAGGCCGTAAGCGGCGCGCCGGGGGCGCCACGGGCCCCCAGGGGCATCTTCGACCCCGCGCTCCTGCGCTCGTCTCTCGGGCCCGCCGTGCGCAAGCTCAGCCCACGCCAGCTGTACAAGAACCCCGTCATGTTCGTCGTCGAGGTGACGGCGGCGCTCGTGACGCTCGTCTGGCTGGCGGACCTGTTCGGCGTCACGCACGCGACCACTGGCGAGGTGGGGCGGGCGCCGGGCTTCGAGTTCCAGATCGCGGTCTGGCTCTGGTTCACCGTGTACTTCGCCACGTACGCCGAGTCGCTGGCCGAGGCGCGCGGCAAGGCCCAGGCAGCCACGCTGCGCAAGACGCGCTCGGAGTCGGTCGCCCACCGCCAGCTGCCCGACGGCAAGCTCGAGGACGTCGGCTCGTCGGCGCTCCGCTCCGGCGACATCATCGTGGTCACCGAAGGCGAGACGATCCCGGGCGACGGCGACGTCATCGCAGGCGTCGGCTACGTGAACGAGGCCGTCATCACCGGGGAGTCCGCGCCGGTCCTGAAGGAGCCCGGCACCGACATACGGAGTTCAGTCACCGGCGGCACGACCCTCACGAGCGACACGCTCACGATCCGCGTCACCGCGAATCCTGGCGAGACGTTCCTCGATCGAATGATCGCCCTGGTCGAAGGGGCCAAGCGTCAGCGCACGCCGAACGAGATCGCTCTCTTCATCCTCCTCTCCGGCCTGACGATCGTCTTCCTTCTGGCGACCGCTACCCTGCGGCCGTATGGCGTGTATGCCGGCGCCCAGCTCGGGATCGTCGTCCTGGTCGCTCTGCTGGTCTGCCTCATCCCGACGACGATCGGCGGGCTGCTGTCGGCCATCGGCATCGCCGGCATGGACCGCGTCGCCCGCTTCAACGTGCTGGCGATGAGCGGACGGGCCGTCGAAGCGGCCGGCGACGTCGACCTCATCCTGCTCGACAAGACCGGCACGATCACGTTCGGCAACCGGCTCGCATCCCGGATCGTGCCGATGCCAGGCGTCGGCGAGCGTGAGGCGCTCGACGCCGCGCTCCTCACCTCGATCCACGACGATACGCCCGAGGGGCGATCGATCGTGGAGCTGTGCAACGGCCGGCTGAAGGAGCTCCCGGAAGGAACTGGCGCCGCTGCCCCGGCTCGACCGGAGCCCCCCGAGATCAGCGAGGTCGTCCCGTTCTCGGCCCAGTCGCGGACGAGCGGCGTGATCCTGACCGACGGCACGGTCGTCCTCAAGGGCGCCGTGGACGCTATCGTGGCCGCCCTCGACGGCGAGGCGCCGTCCGAGCTCGGGAAACTCAGCGACGAGATCGCCGGTCTGGGCGCAACGCCTCTGGCCATACGCCGCAATGGTCGAGCCCTCGGCGTCATCGAGCTCAAGGACACCGTCAAGCCCGGCCTGCGCCAGCGCTTCGACGAGCTGCGCCGGATGGGGATCCGGACCGTCATGGTCACCGGCGACAACCCGCTCACGGCCAAGACGATCGCCGAGGAGGCGGGAGTCGACGACTTCATCGCCCAAGCCAACCCCGAACAGAAGATCGCCCGCATCCGGGCCGAGCAGGCCGAGGGTCACCTGGTGGCCATGACCGGCGACGGCACGAACGACGCCCCGGCCGTGGCGCAGGCGGACGTGGGCCTGGCCATGAACAGCGGCACCTCCGCCTGCAAGGAAGCGGCCAACATGGTCGACCTCGACTCGGACCCGACCAAGCTCATCGAGGTCATCGCCATCGGCAAGCAGCTGCTGATCACCCGCGGCGCGATCACGACCTTCTCGATCGCGAACGACGTCGCGAAGTACTTCGCCATCCTGCCCGCGATGTTCGTGGTCGCCTATCCCGAGCTGAACCAGCTCAACATCATGGGTCTCTCCACCCCGCAGAGCGCGATCCTCTCTGCGGTCATCTTCAACGCCCTGATCATCATCGCCCTGGTCCCACTCTCGATCCGCGGCGTCGCCTACCGGGCTGCGCCGGCGGCCGAGCTGCTGCGACGGAACCTGCTCATCTACGGGGTCGGCGGGATCATCGCCCCATTTCTCGGCTTCAAGCTGATCGACGTGATCGTCACGGCGATCCACCTGGCGTAGGAGTCACCGATGCGCACTTTCGTGCGAACCCAGCTCTGGCCGGCAATCGCGCTGCTCGCGGTCCTGACGATCCTGACCGGCCTCGTCTACCCGCTGACCGTCACGGCCGTAGCCCAGGTCGCCTTCCCGAATCAGGCCAACGGCTCGCAGATCGTCGTCGACGGCAAGACCGTCGGCTCCAGCCTCATCGGCCAGGCCTTCGACGACGCCAAGTACTTCTGGGGCCGACCCCCCGCGGCCGGCGCCGGCTACGACGGCACGGCATCGGGGGGCTCGAACCTGGGCCCGACTTCCAAGGCCCTCATCGATCGCATCAC
Organism: Candidatus Limnocylindria bacterium; assembly: GCA_041494645.1. Taxonomy (GTDB): domain Bacteria; phylum Chloroflexota; class Limnocylindria; order Limnocylindrales; family CSP1-4; genus Fen-1039. The sequence goes on along the minus strand of JBGQBD010000103.1, from coordinate 2,081 downwards.
GGCGCAGGTCGACGCGATGCGCAAGGCCAACGGCGATGCGCCCATCCCGATGGACCTGATCACGACGTCGGCCTCCGGGCTCGATCCGGACATCAGCCCCGACGCAGCCGCATACCAGATTACCCGGGTGGCGCGGGCGCGTGGTATGAGCGAGGATGCGGTGCGAGCGCTGGTCGCCAAGCACACGAGCCAGCCGATTCTCTGGTTCCTCGGGGCCGCTACCGTGAACGTGCTCGAGCTCAACCTCGATCTCGACGGACTGCTGCAATGAGGCCGCGCCCCGGAGCAACGCCATGACTCAGGCCGATCAAGAGCCTCAGCGTCCCACCGGCGAACAGATGCTAGCCCGACTGCAGGCAGAACAGCATGCCCCGCGCGGCCGGCTGCGGCTCTACCTCGGCATGGCCCCCGGCGTGGGCAAGACCTACTCGATGCTCGAGGAAGCGCACCGGCGCCACGACCGCGGCACCGACGTGGTCGTTGGGTTCGTGGAGACGTACGGCCGCACCCACACAATCGCCCTCCTGGACGGTCTGGAAGCCGTACCGCGGCACCGCATCGAGTACCACGGCGTCGTGGTCGAAGAGATGGACGCCGACGCGATCGTCGCCCGGCACCCGTCCGAGGCGCTGATCGACGAGCTGGCCCACACAAACGTCCCGGGCTCGCAGCGCGAGAAGCGCTGGCAGGACGTGGACGCGATCCGTGACGCCGGGATAGACGTCATCAGCACCTGCAACGTCCAGCACATCGAGTCGGTCGCCGACGCGGTCGAGACGATCCTGGGAGTGCCCGTCCGCGAGCGAGTCCCCGACGAGGTGGTCCGGTCCGCCGACGAGATCGAGCTGGTGGACATGAGCCCGCACGCACTCCGGCAGCGGATGCGCCACGGCAACGTCTACCCGCCGGACCGGGCCGCGATCGCCCTAGAGAAGTTCTTCACCGAGCCCAACCTGATGGCCCTGCGCGACCTGTCGCTGCGGTTCGTGGCCGGTCAGGTAGACGAGGAGCTGGAGGGGATCGTCGCCCGCCGGGGAATCGGCCTGCCCCCCGTGACCGAGCGCGTCATGGCCGTGGTCGACGAGTCGCCCGGCTGCCGGCGCGCTCTACGCCGTGCGGGCGCTCTGGCCAGCGTGCTGCGCGCGCCCTGGATAGCCGTGGCTGTGGAGACGCCCGGGGTCCAGCAGTCGCGGGATCGCCGCCAGAACCTCCAGTCCAACGTGGATTACGCCGTGGACCTGGGCGCGGAGATCGTCCGCGGTGAAGCTACCGACCTCGCTCGCGGCCTGGCCGAGGTGATCGCCGAGCGCCGGATCAGCCACGTCGTGCTGGTCCACGAGCCGCGACGAGGGTTGGGACTGGGCCGCCGCTCGCTGGCGGACCACCTGCTGGATGAGATCCCCGGGCTGGAGGTCCACCTCCTCGGCGAGACTCCGCCGGGTCACTGACCGGCGCGACGAGTTGCGCCCCGACGCCGCTCGCTCGCCTTGGGCTCCGATAGGGGCAATCGAGCGAGATGGGCCGTCTCAAGCGCCCGACCTGCGCGGCTCGGGTCGCTACTCCCCGACGATGCGGTATCCGACCCCCGGCTCGGCGACGATGAGCCTGGCCGCGACCCCGGACGGGTCGGCGGCGGCGAGCTTGCGGCGCAGGCGCGACACGTAGACGTGAAGGTAGTGAGCCTCGTCAGAGTAGGCCGTGCCCCAGACGGCGCGCAGCAGCCGGCCCGCCGTCACGACGCGCCCGGGCTGGGACAGAAGCACTTTGAGCAGCTCGAACTCGCGCGGCGTCAGCTCCACCGGCGCATCTCCGACGCGGACCTCGTGGCGCGGCACGTCCAGGACCACCGGTCCGAGCCGCAAGCGACCTTCCGTGTCCGCCTCGGGCCCGGCCGCCCGCCTGAGCACCGCCCGTATTCGCGCGTGCAGCTCGGAGAGCCCGAACGGCTTGGTCAGGTAGTCGTCCGCGCCGGCATCCAGGGCGGCCACCCGATCCTGCTCCCGGCCGCGGGCCGAGACTACGATGATCGGCGTGGTGGCCTCGCGGCGAACCCGCAGGATGACGGCCTGGCCGTCGAAGTC
>JBGQBD010000102.1:0-7813 GCA_041494645.1 Candidatus Limnocylindria bacterium | reverse complement strand
GTTCTTGGCGTAGGTCTCGAGCGCCTCGGTCGTGAAGGTCGTGCCGTGAACGTACGTGAAGGCGCGCGCCTGGCGCTCCATGACGTCGACGATCGACTGGCGGCCATGGCCGACGTTCACCACGACGGCTCCGCCCGCGGCATCCAGGTAGGCCCGCCCGTCCGCGTCCCAGATGGTGCAGCCCTCGGCCCGCGTGGCGATGGGCAGCTCCCGGCCCAGGACTCGTTGGAAAACGCGACCGGACGAGGCGGCGGGTCCGGTCGGAGGTTCAGTGGCACTCACGCGCCGATTGTAGGCGGCGCCGCGCAAGTCACCGCAGGCGCAGCCTCGACCTGCTGCCGCGCCGCCGTCCCAGATGCGCGTCGTCGAGGGCTCTGGCGGCCCCATTCCAGGAACGAGGCCGGGCCAGAGGTTTACACGGGGTGCCCCGCCGCCGGCAGCTCGATCCAGACACTCGCTCCCCCGGTCGGACGGTTCTCCGCCCCTACGCGACCCCCATGGACCTCTACAAGCGCTCGCACTATCGACAGCCCGAGACCGCTCGTCCCAGTGCGCCGGTCCCGTGACGGATCGGACTGATAGAAGCGATCGAACACGTGCGGCAGGTCCTCCGGCGCGATACCGCCGCCGGAATCCTCGACGGATATCCGAATCAGCCGGCCCATCCGGTAGGCGACCAGACTCACTCGCCCGTCCCGTGGTGTGTGCCGGAGGGCGTTGTCGGTCAGGGCCGCCAGTACCTGCCGGAGCCGGTCCGCATCCGCGTCGACGGTGCAACCGGGCTCGACGTCGGTCGACAGGGCTACGCCGTCCGCGCTCGCCCTCGCCTCAAATGCGGCGACGGTGGCAGCGGCAATCTGGGCGGCGTCGACTCGCTCACGCTTGAGCGGCAACTCACCTGCCTCGGCCAGGCCGATCGTCCGCAGGTCATCGACGATCCGACTGAGCAGCTGCGTCTGCTCGCGGATCGTTCGCATGTAGCGCGGCTCGAACGCAAAGATCCCCTCCTCGACCGCCCCCGCCGTGCCCTCGATCACGGTCAGCGGCGTGCGCAGCTCGTGGACGACATCCTGGACGAACCGGCGGCGCTGCTCATCGGCTCCCTGAAGCTCTGCCGCCATCTCGTCGAACGAACGACCCACCTCACCGAACTCATCCCTGCGGCCCGCAAGTCCAGACCGGCGGCCAAGATCGCCGGCCGCGACCCCACGCGATGCCCGAGCGAGTTGAGTCAGGGGTCGCGCCATCAGGCCGGCTGCTACGAATCCCGCCACCGATGCGGCAAGCGCGGCCGCAAGCGCGACGAGAATGATCGTCTCGGTTGTGTCCTGCTGCACCTGGGCCGCGTGGGCTCCTGCCTGTGGCCCCTGGCCCAAGCCATTTCCGGCGCCGTTGCCGGGCCCGTGCCCGCCAGCAGGCGCCTGGCTGGCGGCATCCGACTGCAGCTGCGCGAAGCCCCGGCCGATGATCGGGGGAGCCGTGATGGCGATGACGGCAGCGGTCGTGAGAGCGACGGCCGCGAAACCGAGGGCGATCTTGAGCCGGAGACTCATGCCACGTCCCCGGCACGCGGCGCGCGATATCCGACACCGCGCACCGTCTCGACATACGCTCCCCCGTCGGGCCGCTGCCCCAGCTTGACGCGCATGTTCTTGACGTGGCTGTCGATCGTTCGATCGAGCGACTCGAACGACTCACCGAAGACTTGCTCTCCCATTTGCTCGCGCGTCCAGACGCGGCCCGGCTGCGAGCTGAGCGTCGCGAGGAGATCGAACTCCGTCCGCGTGAGCGGCACGAGCTCGTTCTGGCGGCGTATCTCGCGTGCGGTCGTGTCGATAGTCAGATCGAAGTGCCTGAATACGGCGCCCTGGACTGGGCGCTCGAGCCGCCTCAGCACCGCTCCCACCCGAGCCACAAGCTCACGCGGCTCGAACGGCTTGGCGACGTAATCGTCCGCGCCCAACTCGAGGCCGGCGACCCGATCGATCAGGTCGTCGCGTGCGGTGAGCATGATCACGGGTATGGACGACCCTACCGAGCGGAGCGACCGGAGCACGTCGAAGCCGGACCGGCGCGGCAACATGACGTCGAGGACGAGCAGGTCCGGGTGGGCTCGATTGGCCAGCTCGAGCGCCTCCTCGCCGTCGGATGCGGTCAAGACTTCGTATCCGTCGCGCTCGAGGTATCCGCGGACGAACTCCAGGATATGTGCCTCGTCGTCAACGACGAGGATCCGAGCGTTCATTGGCTCACCATAGAGGGACGGCCGGGCCGCGCAAGGCCCGACCGTCCCGTTCGTGCGTGGCTGCGGACTAAGGCTGTCCGGCTCCGTGCGGCCCGGTTCCGTCACACGTACCATCCCCGGTGCCCCGCGGCCCGAGGCCGTCGCCCGTCCCAGTCCCGGAGCCGTCCCGGGCCCGCATCGTGTCACCGCTGCCAGCCGCATCGCGAGGACCGGCGCCGACGGCCGCACCCTGCATACCGCCCGGCGCCGTGCTCGCGACCATCGATTGTGCCTGGGCCATCAATTGCGTCTGCAGCTGAGTCGCCTCCGTCTCGGTAAGCGCTCCGGTCGCCACTCGCGCCTCGATCCGATCACGCCATCGGGCCACGAGCGCGTCGATGACCTTCTGAACCTCGACCTTTTGCTGAGCCGCGATTTGGGCGAGGCTCAATCCGTCATGACGAAGGTCCTGGACCTGAGCCTGGCTCAAGCCGAGAACGGTCGCCACGGCGCCACCCGATGCGGCCAGCCTGGACGACGGGGACGGCGTCGGGTCCGCCGCGGCTACGGTCGCGACTATGAGAAGTGAGCCGAACACCGTGCCGCCGATCGCGGCAATTAGCTTGCGCATGTCGCTGCCTCCAATGCAGCCCTTGCGGGCTCTGGTTGCCCGGCGGAGATGCGGCCGGGGTCTGACCTCACGAGCATCAGGTCCGCGAATGGACGGGAGATGGAGCCGGGAGCCAGGTTCGATGGATGCGCGAGCGTTGCGAGCGCCAGTGACGGAGTCGCGGTCCTGGCCGGCGAGTCTAGGTCGAGCTTCCCGTCTGAGTGTGGGGGACAGCCGTCGACATCGCGCCTGTGTCAACCCTCCGCGCCGCGAGCGCGACCTGATGGGATGGCGGAAGGATTCCCGCGCGATGGCGCAGCACGATGACCAGCACGGCCGTGAGTGCGGCACCGACACCGACGATCTGAGCCATCGGCACGCCAAAGAACGTCCAGTTGTAACCGATGCGAAGGAACTCAAGGCCGGCCCGCTCGAGCCCGTACCAGGCGAAGTACAGAAGGCCGATGTCGCCGACCAGCAGCACCCAGCCACGGGAAGTGAAGCGCCTCCAGAGCCACAGCATCACGGCCACGCCGAGCAGGCTGAGCAGCCCCTCGTACAGGAACATCGGATGGAAATGGGCGCTAGCCGGCGTGGCAGGGCAGGCATACTCGGATACCCGGTGACTGCAGTCGATGGCGATGCCCCAGGGCAAGTTAGTTGGTGGGCCGTAGAGCTCCTGGTTGAAGAAGTTGCCGATCCGACCGAAGACCTGGGCGAGCAGGATTGCCGGCGCCGCGATATCGGCCCAGGCCCAGAAGTCGAGATGGTGGCGACGGACGTACCAGATCATCGCCAGGAGTCCCGTCGCGAGACCGCCGTAGATGCCCAGACCGGAGTACGGGGGCAGGAAGATCTGCGCGAACGCCTGCGGGCTGCTGGAGTAGTAGGCCCACTGATCGATGACGTGGTAGGCCCGACCCCCTATGAGCGCCGCGATCGCGAGAAGGATGATGGCGTTTATCACGAGGCTTTCGTCCTGGCCTCGTTGTCTGGCGAGGCCCATGACGAGCCACGTCCCGCCGGCGATGGCGGCGACGTAGGCAATGCCGTACCAGTGGACCTGAAGCGGCCCCAGCGACAGCGCGATCGGGTTGGGCGTCCAGTCAATCAAGGTCGCTCCAGTGTACGGGTAGATCTGCTCTGGATGGCCCAAGCTCGGTCACGGTCGCGCCACAAGAACCGCCCGCCTGTCTCATCAGCCCGATAAGCCTCAGATGGCAAACCCCGGCGCGTGTTCGGCCGACAGTTCCTCGCGGATCCTGCCCGCGATCTCATCTTCCACGACGGAGTCGGGATCGCGCAGCTCGCCCATCGTGGCCTTCACGCCGACCAAGCTCGCGTACAGCGGAGGACAGGTCGGGCAGTTCGCCAGATGCCCCTCCACGAGCCTCTTCCTCCGATCATCGAGCTCGCCGTCCAGGTACGCCGACACGTGGCGGCGGGCCTGCCAGCAGCGGATCGGCTGAGCCAGGCTGGCTCTCCGGCGGGCGTCGTCTGATGCGAGGGCACTCACGAGCATCATCCTTCCGCGGCGTAGGCGCTGCTTCGCCGCCGACAGGCCGATATCCATCGCGTCGGCGATCTCGTTGGCGGTCCGACCGATGGCGTCGTGGAGAACGACCGGGACGCGGTAGATGACCGGCAGCCGAGCCAGGGCATCCTGGAGTTCGTCTCGCAGCTCGGCCCGCTCGAGCACTCGGTCCGGCTGGACCGAGTACGAGTCGTCCTGCCAGTCTGCCTCGACGGCGTCGACGTCGAGCTCGTCGCGGTGGCGACGGGAGCGGTCGATGATCCGATTGACGAGGCTGCGCCGCAGCCAGGCCGGCAGTGCCGACTCGTCCGTGAGCTGATCGCGCCGGCGCCAGGCCCCGACGATCGTTTCCTGGGCGCAGTCCTCTGCCTGGTCGGAATCGGTGACCAGGCGGGTTGCCAGGCGGACGAGCCATGGGAGCTCGGCCATGAGCCGGGCCGCGAAGGCATCGCCCTCACCGGCCCGGTCTGCAGTGTCGACCCTCGCGAATGGACTTGTCATTGCCTCATCGGCGTGCCGCCAGGGTCGAGATCCGAAGGATCGCGTAGAGCGGGCAGAACCCGACGGCGCCGGTCACGAGCATGATCGCTCCGACGAACCCCGCAAGATAGAGCCACGGCGTAGCGACGGAACCCGTGGCAACGAGAGTGAAGAGGGCGACGGCCAGCACGATCCGGACGAGGCGGTCGAAAGGATGCTCGTTGATCTGAAGTCTCATGGGGTCTTCTCCTTGGGTCGCGGCCGACGATCGGCCGCTCTACTCCAAGGACGAGGTGGCGCTCGAAATAGATACCGAACCTCTTCAGGCGGCCGGCCCAAACTGCATGATCGCACCTCGTCGTCCGATCCTCGGCCGCGCCAACTGCTACTCTCGGACCGTGGTGGACTCCGACTATTGGTCTCGCTACTACACCGTGACCGTCGACCGTCCAGCCTGGGAGACGGTGAAGCTGGCGCTGCAGCTGTTCGCCGCAGACGACGCCGAACACCCGCGCGAGCGTTTCGCCGTGGACCTCGGCTGCGGGGCGGGCAGAGACGCGCGAGAGCTCCTGCGAGCAGGGTGGCGCGTTCTCGCGATAGATCGAGAGGCCGGCGCGATCGAGACGCTCCAGGCCGCCACACCACCGCAGCTCCGCTTGGCTCTCGAGACCCGGGTCGCCGACCTCGCCACCGTAGACGTGCCGGCGTGCGATCTCGTCAACGCCAGCCTCAGCCTTCCCTTCCTCGCTTCCGAGCCATTCTGGCGGGCATGGGAGCGGGTACTGGCAGCGGTACCCACCGGCGGGCGAGTCGCGGCGCTGCTATTCGGAGACCGCGACGGTTCAGCCTCGGATTCCTCCATGACGTGCCCGCCGCCGCAGATGGTCCGCGCGAGCCTCTCGTCCTTCGAGATCGAGCACTGGGTCGATCGCGAGGAGGAGAGTCAGACCGCGCTCGGGGAGCCGCACCACTTCCACCTGGTCGAGCTGGTCGCCCGCCGAGTGAAGTAGCCGTCGGAGCATCCTTCCCGGCCACGCGACGGCGGGGCGGTCTGGCCGTTCCGCCTGAGCGGAAGCGACCCACCCCGCTTTACCAGGCGAGAGGCCGTTTCGCGTACATTCTGGGTCCGTGACCGGCGCGGCCGTGAGGCAAGGATCTTAGAAAGGACGAGCGTGGACTACGCCCAGGCAATCATCCTCGGCCTCATCCAGGGCGTCACCGAGCTGTTCCCGGTATCGAGCCTCGGCCACTCGGTCATCCTCCCAAAGCTGCTGGGCTGGGACAACGTAGTGGCCGCCCAGTCGGCCCAGGAATCGTTCTTCCTCGCGTTCCTGGTCGGCTTGCATGTCGCAACCGCCCTGGCCCTTGCCGTCTTCTACTGGCGCGACTGGGTCCGGATCGCCCGCGGCGTCCTGGCCTCACTAGGGACCAGGCGGATCGAGACCCCCGACGCGCGTTTGGGCTGGCTTCTCATCGTTGCGACGATCCCCGCCGGTCTCATCGGCCTCGTCTTCGAGCATCCCCTCCGGACACTCTTCGCCAAGCCGCTTGCCGCGGCCGGGTTTCTCTTCCTGAACGGGCTCATCCTGCTCGCGGGGGAGTGGTTCCGCCGGCGTGCCCAGGTGCGAGCCGTCGCGGTTGCGCACGGCGTCAATCCCGAGGGGGCACGCCGCCTTGACACCCTGGAGTTCCGCGAGGCGGGCGTCGTCGGCGTCGCCCAGATCGGGGCGCTGCTCGCCGGGATCAGTCGCTCGGGCATCACCATGGTCGCGGGTCTCGTCCGCGGCCTCGACCACGAGGATGCGGCCCGATTCTCGTTCCTTCTCGCCACCCCGATCATCCTTGCGGCCGGTGTCTACAAGCTCCCCGACCTGCTCGGACCCAACGGCGACGGCGTGCTCGGCCAGGTTCTGGCGGGGAGCCTCGCAGCCGGCATCGCCGCATACGTCTCGGTGCGCTTCCTCACCCGCTACTTCACGACTCGCACTCTCACGCCGTTCGCCATCTATTGCCTGGTGGCCGGCGCTCTCACGGGGGTGCGGTTCGCGTTGTAGGCCAGCGTCGCGCCAGAGACCACCGGCGTCTATCGAATCCGCGAATGGCTCCGTGTCGCTGCCCTCTCCGCAATGATGCCTCAGCGTGCCGTGCGTAGCACAACTACCTCATGCATGACGCTGACGAGGATCGTCCGGGGCGTGATGGCGCGGCCCACGTCGTCTCGAGTCCCATATCTAAGCAAGCCACTAAAGGCCAAAAGGTGAACGAGACGTGACATGCGGCACGTGGGCGCATGCATAGGAACGATCTATTCATATGACACGAATACAACAAGGTGGGAGCCGCCAAATGCCGAGCCCGCTACAGGTCACGCAGAAGCCTCGCAAGCTGCTCGGGCATGCTCGTCACTCGGAGGATTGACATGCTGCGACCAGAGGACGGTATCTACGGCCTTCAGGCCTCGCTCCTCAAGACGATGGCCAGCCCTCGCCGCCTCGAGCTGATTCATCTGCTCAGTGAAACCGGACCGATCGAGGTCAGGAAGATCGCCGATCATTTCGGACTTCCCCAGCCGACCATCTCCCAGCACCTCGCCGCGTTGCGCACTGCCGGCCTGGTGGAGGCAGTTCGCGACGGACGTGAAGTCCGCTACAGGCTGGCCGACCCGGAAATCGTGGCTGCGTGCAGCTTGATGCGCCAGGTTCTGATTCGAAGGATTGCCCGCCTGGGCGACGTGGCCGCCGCCTACACCAACCAGATCCAGGAAGCCGGAGAGCCGGTCGAAGCGCGCGGGTAGCGCCAGTTGCCAGGAGGAAGCACGCAGCCATGGCCGAGAAACTCGTTTTCATGGTCATTCACGGCCCGGACCACCCGGAGCACGTGACGATCCCGTTCGTAATGGCCGTTGCAGCACAGGCCTCAGACGTCGACGTAGTGATCGGGCTGCAGGCCGATGGAGTCGAGCTGG
>JBGQBD010000101.1:0-7831 GCA_041494645.1 Candidatus Limnocylindria bacterium | reverse complement strand
GGCGGAGGCCTGGGAGCTGCGGACGGGCCGAGCCGATCGCAACTTCTGGCAGGATGCATTGGAGCGGCGGGCTGAAGCTCGGGCCGCCGTCGCCGCGGTCCTGGGTACCGATCCGAGCAGGATCGCCCTGACCCATGCCGCAACGGACGGAATGAACATCGCCTCCTGGGCGGTCGACTGGCAGGCAGGGGATAGGGCCGTGACGACGTCACTGGAGCATGCCGGCGGCCTCGGGCCGCTGTGGGCGCTGCGCGACCGAGGGGGAGTGGAGCTGACCGTCACCGATCTGGGGACCGGCGCCGATCCGGCCGCGGTCATTGCGGCGATGGACCGGGCGATCGCGCCGGGGACGCGGCTCGTCTCGTTTTCGCACGTCTCGTGGGCCACCGGCGCGCTACTGCCGGTCCGCGAGATCGCCGAGATTGCGCATGCGCGAGGGGCGCTCGTCGCCGTCGACAGCGCGCAGGCGGTCGGTGCGATTCCCGTGTCGGTGGAGGAGTTGGGCGTCGACTTCTACGCCGTGCCCGGTCAGAAGTGGCTGCTTGGACCGGAGGGAATCGGGGCGCTCTACTGCGCCCCTTCCACGATGGATCGGGCGCGACTCGCATTCGCCGGCTGGTCGAGCTTCGAGTCGATCGACCTTGCGGCGGAGGGCAAGCTGTGGCCCGACGCACGCCGCTTCGAAAACTCGACCCTGCACGGGCCGTCGGTCCTGGGCTTCGCCCGAAGCGCGGCCTGGCTGTCGATGTTCGTGGGACTGCCGTGGATGTACGAGCGCATCGGCCGGCTCGCCGGCGAGGCGGCAGCCATGCTCGTCGAGGTTCCAGGCGTGGAGCTGCTGACGCCGCGCGACAACATGGCCGGGCTGGTCAGTTTCCGGATCGGCGGCTGGAAGGCCGGGGCCGCGTTGCGCGAGCTGGAGCAGCGGACCCTATGCCTTGCCAGGACGATTCCGCCGCTGGATGCGATCCGTATCAGCGTTGGATTCTTCAACACGCAAGCGGAGTTGCGACGCTTCCGAGACGGGGTCGCCCTGGTTGCGGCGCACACCCCGGATTCGATCCCTCACCGCCCAAGGATCGAACTGCTGCGCGGCGGCGTGGACTGACGAGTTGCCGCTTTGGCTCGGGGGTGTACGATCCGGGCCGGCGGGGGAGTAGCTCAACGGTCAGAGCACGGCTCTTATACAGCCTCGGTTGGAGGTTCGAATCCTCCCTCCCCTACCACCCGCCCGCGGCGGCGGCCGACCTGATCTCGTGGTCGAAGTGAGCGAGGCATCGTTCGCGAGCGCCTGATCCAAACGGCCGGCATCGTTCGCGAGCGCCTGATCCAAACGGCCGGCATCGTTCGCATACTGACCAGTCGTGGTGTGACGGCCGTCGCGATGGGCAGCATGGAGAGGGAGCGGGGGATGGACGAATTCGCGGCACCCACCGATCCGAGCCGGACCGGAAGGTTGCCCCGCGGCCGCCGCGTCATCGGGGCGCTGATGGCGCTGGCGGCGACGCTGGTCCTGGCCGTCGGCCTGCTGACGGTCGTCGTCACCCGGCTGGAGAAGAATGGGCCGGCATCGGGCGTCGGGATCAACTGGCAGCTCACCGCCCAGGTGCCTGGAGTCACTTTCGATTTCGGGCCGCACCTCACTTCGGCCGGCGGCCGGCTGTACATGGTTGTCAAAGGCACCACGACGGAGGTCTGGTCTTCGGCCGACCGCGCGACCTGGAGCCGAGAGCCCGGGGACGTAGCAATCGCGACGAATTTCGTGCTGCGAGACATGTCCGACGATGGCGCGGACGGCCTGCTGATAGCCGGCGAAACCCTGGTGGGTGAGACGCAAACGCCCGCGGTATGGCACTCGTCGGACGGCCGGACCTTCACGAAGGCTCAGGTCGAGGTCACGGCGTCGTCCGAGATCGTCTCAGTGGCGGCCCGGCCCGGCCGGATGGTTGCCTTCGGCGACCACGCGACCATCCTGAGCAACGACGGTCTGATGTTCTCCAGCCTGGACGCCTGGTACTCGGCCGATGGAGCCACCTGGAGCCACGTTGACCTGCCCGAGTCGAAGGACTACCAGGCGATCGCGATAACGGCCTGGAAGGGTGGCTTTGCGGCGGTCGCCAACGCTTCGCTCGGACAACAGGGAGCGGCGTGGACATCGACAGACGGACGCACGTGGGAGAAGGCGCCGACGGCTCTCGCCGGTTTTGGGGCGGCCGCGATGGCCGCTATTGGTGATCGAGTCGTCGCCGTAGGATCGACACCCGACGACGTGCTCGGAATGGTGCCGGCCTCATGGTCGTCCACCGATGGTCGAACCTGGGTCGGATCGACGGCGTCCGTCAGGGGTCCGGCTTTCATGTTCGATGACGTCACGGTCGTCGGCGACATCCTCGCGGCCATTGGATCGAGCCATATGGGCGCCTCGCTGCAGATCGCAGGCGTCCCAGAAAGCACGGCGCCGCCGACGCCTCCTGAGAGCGTATGGACGTCCGGCGACGGAATGACCTGGCGCCTGCTTGCCGAGGATTCTTCTTTGAGGTTCGGAGTGAACCCCGACACCCACATGGCCAGCTTTGACGGCCTTGTGGTAGTTGCCACGCGCGGCAACAACGCAGTCGAAGTCTTCAGCGGTGACGTGGCCAAGTGACGGCGGCTTGGCAACCGGAAGGACCGAAATGCCAAGCGCGGCCTGACGTACGGAGACATCCGGGACTGGGGACTCCGCGTCAGACGTGGCGGGACGCGCGAGCCAACGAGAGCGACTTCCGGATGGCGCCTCCAGGGTGGTTCGCATACTGACCGCGCTGTTCTACCATTTCGCGCCAGGCCCTCGCGGAGTCTTCTTGCCAACCGTGACGGCCAGCTAGAATCGGCTACGTGAGCCATGAACTCGGTCAGGGGGATATCGTCCGAGTGCGCCAAGGCCCTCAGGCCGGGCGCGAGGGCGCGATCTACGATGCGATCGGCATTTCGCACGATCCTTGGATAATGTTCGACGAAGGGGGACGGCCGCAGTATCGCGTGTACTTCGATATCGCCGCCGAGACGCTCGATGCCGATTGGTATGGCGCAGAGGCGCTGGAGCTGGTGCGGTCGATGCCGGAGCCGGCCTTCAAGGCCGGAGACCGTGTGCGCGTGCGGGGGACGGCGGATTGGGCGCAAGGAGAGCAGGGGACTGTGAACCCAGGTGCCTGGACAGCCATAGTCACACCGCGCATCACGCGTCGACGCGAAGGTCCGACGCGCGTCCACATGATTCGCCTCGATCACCCCCACGGTGACGGCAGCGGAGACGGCTTCACCTATGGGGCAGGAGAGTTCGCCGAAGCGGAACTCGAACTGGTGGACAATCCTGCGGATCGGCCTCCGGCATACGACGCAGCCCGCCTCGCATCGGAGGGCAAAGCTCTCCAGCAGGTCCTGGAGCACCCGGAGTTGGGGAGTCCGGTGGAACGCGGGCGGACCAGGCCGAGCCACTAAAGCCGGGGCGAAGGTCGGTGAGGCCCACCGAGAGTGGGCGTATCCTAGCTTGCACCCGACGGCAGGGGTTTCAGAAGATGGCCTCCCCTTCCCATGAGTTTCCCCGTCCGCTCACCGAGCGGGAAGCCGCCGCGCTCCAGCTCATGCTGTCGCCCGATGATCCCCGCCTGGAGCCGCTGCGCCAGCAGGCGAGGTTCGCGACCTCACGGGCAAATGGGAGTGTTGCGCAACGATCGAGTTCGGCGTGGATCGGAGCCATGCAAGCGCTGCGCCGGGCCTGGGCTCACCCGTTACCGAGGCCGGCACTCGCGACCTATCGGATCCGACCCGCTACCACGACTTGATCCTGTTCCTCGACGAAGGCTGGCTCAAGACGTTGGAGATCGTCCACTACGCTGGCCCGGCGCCCGATGAGTACCCGCCGCCGGATGATGTCGAGCCGCCGTGGGTCCGATCAGAGTAAGGCAGGGCGAGCCGCAACCGTCCGACGATGTGGGCCGGGTGGGCTGCGGCTCAGATGCGAGACCCGCACCGCAGCGTGAGGGATCTTCTGATCGCGCCCACGGGCTGGTTCGCATTCCGGTTGCTCTTCTCTACCAGCCCCTCCAGAAGGCGGACCTCGGCAACGAGCGCCCTCTCAGGGGCGGCTACTCGCTCAGCCAGAGGGCGATGTCGCCGGCCAGGGGAATGCGCCCGTAGCTCACCACCTTGCCGTCGATGACCAGGCCTGGCGTGCTCATGACGCCGTACGCGGCGATTTGCCGGTAGTCGGTGACCTTGACGACTTCGGCCTCGACGCCGGCCATCGCGACCGCCTCGCGGGCATTGGCCTCCAGGCGCTTGCAGTTGGCGCAACCGGGGCCCAGAACTTCGATCTTCTTCACCGGGAGGACTCCTTCCGTGGGGTTTGGCTCAGACGATGAGGAGGTTGAACAGGTAGCCGATGAGGAGGATGCCGATCGTCACCGTGGCGGCGAAGACGGCGATGAGCTGCCAGCGGATGACGCGGCGCAAGATGATGAATTCGGGCAGGCTGACGGCCGTGATCGCCATCATGAAAGCCAGAGTCGTGCCGAGCGGCATGCCCTTGCCCAGCAGGGCCTGGACGATCGGGATCGTGCCCGCGGCGTTCGAGTACAGCGGCAGCGCGATCAGCACCACGAGCGGCACCGCGAGCGGGTTGGAGCGACCGCCGATGGCGGCCACGAGCTCCGTCGGGGCATAGCCGTGGATCAGGGCCCCGATGCCGATGCCGATCAGCAGGTACGGCGTGATCCGCCGAGTCAGGTCCTTCGTGTAGGCCCAGGCATCGTGGATGCGGTCGGCCCAGGTCAGGTGGATCTCGACCGCTGCCGCGCCCGTCCCCTGCAGGGCCCAGACGTAGTCCTCCACGTAGCGCTCCATGCCGAGCTTGCCGATGACAAGCCCGCCAACGATCGCCACGGTGAGTCCGGCGGCCATATAGACGAGCGCGATGCCGGGTCCAAAGAGGCCCCACAGCAGGACCAGGGCGACTTCGTTGACCATCGGGGAGCTGATGAGAAAGGCGAAGGTGACCCCGAGCGGGATCCCGGCCTCCACGAAGCCTATGAATAGCGGCACCGCCGAGCAGGAGCAGAACGGGGTCACGATCCCGAATGAGGCTGCCGTCACGGTGCCGGCCATGCGCCCTCTGCCGGCGAGTGCCGCCCGGACACGCTCGGGCGGGAAGAAGCCTCGGATCAGCGTCACCACGGTGATGATGCCCAGGAGGAGCAGCAGCACCTTGGGCACGTCGAGCAGGAAGAACGCTACCGCCTCGCCAAAGTGGGATCCGTGCTCGAGCCCCAAGACCGTGAAGGCCAGCCAGTCCGAGAGTGGGGCTTCGGTGAACCAGGCGACCAGCCAGGCAACGACCGACACGCCGACGGTGAGCTTGAGCGGGAAACGAATCCGGCGGGCGGCGCGCAGGCTGAGGGTGGTCATCCCAGTGGCTCGAGAAGGGTTCCCAGCTGCGCAAGTGCCGCCCTGCAGGCGGCCTCGTTGCGCTCGTAGTAGACGCGCCGGGTGTCGGCGGCCGGGCGGGACGCCCGAACGAGGCCGGCCTCCCGAAGACGGGCCAGGTGATTGCTGACGTTGTTGGAGTGTTCGTCGAGAGCCGCCGCCAGCTCGCAGACGCAGTGGGGCCCGTCTCGCATGATCGCCAGGAGGGCGGCTCGATTGCGGTCGGCGAGCAGGACGGCGACAGCGAGCGGGGCCTCGACGTCGGGCGGAGCCAGCGCGAGCCTGAGTTCCGGTAGGGTCGGTGATTCAGCGGCCATCGGGTGCCTCCACTGATATATCAGCGAGGAGTGTGTCACCCACCGCTGATATATCGAAGGTATAGATGGCCCCTCTTGGGAGGTCGGAGGTCACCCGCCCACTACTCTGCCCCGCCAACGACACCTCATAGGCCCTGGTCGAGGCCTCGACCTAGTGAGCCGGAGTTCCGGTCGCCGTGAGCACGGTCGCGAAGTCCAGCGAGTAGACGCCCACGTCTCCCCCTGCCAGGACGGTTAGTCCCGCTGGGCCCGGATCGAAGACGTACGGCCAACCCGGAAGGACCTGCCCGTCAGCTCCCAGCGCGACCACCGCCCCAGTCGATTGTGTGGTCTGTTCCAGAACGTAGAGAGGCCCGGTGGGAGAGCCGATGGGCGGCACGCTCGGCAATCCGATGAGCTGGCTGCCCGCAGGCACCTGGTAGACCCAACCTCCATGATCGCCTGCAGATGTCTTGAAGGCGGCGATCATCTGCCCGCCGGTGGCGTGGGACGAGGTCGCGACATAGACCAGCTCGTTGGCAACGATCGGGTGCTGCGACACGTTGGTATGGCCGGCATGCTGGTCGCCCGCGACTCCCGCGTATCCCGACGGCAGCTTCGCCGGCCAACCAGCCTTCACCTTGCCCGAGCTGTCGAGCGCCAGAATGGACCCGGTCGCGACGGTGTCTCCCAGAACGAAATAGAGCGAGCCGTCCGGTCCAACCGCCGGCGCCGAAGCCGGGCCCTCGATCACGCGCGGCCAGCCCGGCATCGTCTTGCCGGTCCGATCCAGCACGGCGACGTGGGTCCGAAGGACGTTGTATTCCTCCATACCGGTCGTGGTCACCTTGGTGTCGTATGCCACCACCGCCAAATCGCCCGATGGCGTCACCGCTATGGCGTCGAGCGAGGTCGTCCAACTCGCGATCGCTCTGCCATCCGAGCCGATCGTGGTCAGGGCAGACTCGCCGCCCTTGCCATCCGGGCCAACTGGTGTGATGGCGCCGAGGAAGATGGTTCCGTCGGAAGTCGCGAGGGCGGCCGACACGTCCCCATCGATGCGGGTCGACCAGAGCAGAGGCGTGCTGTTGGCCAGGGTCAATGCGTAGACCCACGTCTCGCCAACCGTGGAATTGTCCCGGACGACGACGATCGTGCCGGACGACTCCACGAGGATCTGGCTGTTGCCATCGGCGAGCGCAACGGGCCAACCCGGGCGCACCTGACCCGACTGCTCGACGTCTGTGATCGCGGTGGGGGTGGTCACGAGCAGGCTGCCGTCGGGTGCTATCTCCCAACCTTGCCCGACCGCGCCGTTGTAGTTGGCTCCATCCGGAGCGTCGACCGGCCATCCGGAGCGGAGATGCCCGGACGGGTTGTAAGCCGTGATCTGCCCACCGCTGCCGGGCGGCGCCACATACAGCGTCCCATCGGGCGCGAACAGGCATGTCCCTTCGTCGAGGCCGCAGGGCGCGGACACGGGCCATCCTGCGGCAGGCGCTGGAGTTGGGCTGCTCCCGACGGGAGAGCGGGCCGGCTCCGATCCTTCCGACGCTGCCGACAGGCCTGGACCGGCCGAGCTGGTCGGGGCTGGCGGGCTGGTCTGGCCTGGACCGCACGCGACGACTGCAGCCGACAAGGCGACGACCGCTGCGACTCCAAGCCCCACTCTCGATGCGGTGCGAGCGCTCATGCCGGTTCCCTCCGAGCGGCTGATGCAAGACCAGTCTAGGACGAGCCAGCTCGAACTCTCGCTCCGCGGGGCCGCACCCTTTACGATTTGTGGCGCAACCTCGGCCCGCTTGAGGACCGTCACCCGATGAGCGCTCATCTATCCCCGGCCGGATCCGCGTACGGCTGGGGCGGGCCTCCAGCCTCGCCGGCCGCGCCCGGCATCGGTGTAGCCCCCCGGCCCCGCTGGGCGGGAACGATCGCGGTCGCCGTCATCGTCGCCGGCGTTGTCCTGGGCGGCGTCGTCGTGGACAGGGCGATCCCCGAGCCGTCCGCCGGGCGAGTGGCAATCAGCCGGCCGGTCTACATGACGGCCGCGCCGGGCTGGGTGGCGACTTCGG
>JBGQBD010000100.1:0-7903 GCA_041494645.1 Candidatus Limnocylindria bacterium | reverse complement strand
GGGGTCGCCGAGGACACCGACGGCGCGCTCATGCTCACCACCAGCGACGCCGCCGCGACTCGCGAGGCGTTCGCGACGCTCGATCTCGCCTTCGAGGAGCACGACCCGACCGGCGGCCTCGAGCCGGACCGGATGACGGCCGCGGACATGTCCCACGTCAGCCCGAACGCTTAGCGGCACCCGATGCCCCGCCGCGGACCCGCCGCACCGACGACCGTCGCGCTCCGGATCGCCCTGGACGACACGCCCGGGGCGATCCCGGCCCTGCTCGCGCGGGTCGGAGCGGCGGGTGGCACCCTCCGGACCCTGAGCACCGTCCGTCGCATCGCGGCGCCCGAGCCGCCCGAGGCCAGCTCGGCGCCCGCAGTCGACTCGACAGCCTCGACAGCCTCGGCAGGCCGGGCAGGTCCGGCAAGCCCGGGCGGCGCCGAGCTCGAGATCGAAGTCGAGGATATCGACGAGGAGCGCCTCATCCGTGCCATCCACGGCCTCCCCGGCCTCCGAGCCCAGCGCTTCACCAAGAGCCTGGAGCGAGTCTTCGGCAAGCGGGTCATCGTCATCGGGGGCGGGGCGCAGGTCGCGCAGGTCGCGCTCGGCGCGGTCAGCGAGGCGGACCGCCACAACCTGCGCGGCGAGCGGATCAGCGTCGACACCATCGCGCTCGTCGGCGAGGAGAACATCGCAGCGGCCGTCCGCGCGGTGGCCGACCTGCCGCGCGCCCGGATGCTCGTCCTCGCCGGCTCGATCATGGGCGGCGACATCACCCGCGCTGCCCGCGAGCTGCGCGAGCATGGCATCCCGATCATCGCCCTGAACATGGTCGGCTCGATCACCGAGGCAGTGGACCTGGTCGTCTCCGACCCGGTCCAGGCCGGCACGATGGCCGTGATGGCGGTTGCCGATACCGCGGCGTTCGACATCGCGCGCCAGCGCGGCCGGCGCTACTGAGCCGGGTGCCCACGACGGACGAGAGACCGATGCGGATCGCGACCTGGAACGTCAACTCGCTCAAGGCCCGCCAGGACCGTGTCCTCGAGTGGCTGGAACTCCGGCAGCCGGACGTGCTTCTGCTCCAGGAGACGAAGCTGGCGGATGATGCCGCACCGCTCATGGCGTTCGGGATGGCCGGCTACGAGCTGTTCCACCACGGCGAGGGACGCTGGAACGGCGTCGCGATCGCTAGCCGGGTCGGGATCGCGGACGTGGTCGCGAACTTCGGCGACGGGCCCGTCCGGGACAGCGGCCCGGGTTCCGGGTTGAGCCAGACCGCGGAGGAGGACTTCGATCCGCTCGACGAGGCGCGCATGGTGAGCGCCGTGTGCGGCGGGATCCGCGTCGTCAGCCTCTACGCTCCGAACGGTCGGGCCCTCGACACGCCGTTCTACGCGGGCAAGCTGGCCTGGTTCGGGCGACTCTCCCGCTGGCTCGAGGAGACCCGGGATCCGACCGAGCCGCTGGTCCTGGGCGGGGACCTCAATGTGGCCCCCGAAGACCTCGACGTCTACGAGCCCGCCGACTTCGTGGGGACGACCCACACGTCGGCGCCCGAACGCGCGGCACTCGACCGCCTGCTCGACTGGGGGCTCGAGGATGTCGTCCGGCGCTTCCACCCCGAGGCCGGCTTCTACACCTGGTGGGACTACCGAGGCGGCAACTTCCACAAGAACCTCGGGATGCGGATCGATCACCTCTACGCGACCGCGCCCGTCGCGGCGCGGGCCACCGGCGCCGAGCGCGACCGGGACGCCCGAAAGGGCACGCTGCCGTCCGACCACGCCCCGATCTGGGTCGATCTTGCGGACTGAGCCGGCAACGGGCCGATGAACTTCGCCACCCTGGCCTACGCCGGGTTCCTCCTGACAGTCATCGTCATCCACTGGCTCCTCCCCCGGACCATCCTCCGACGCTGGTTCCTCATCCTGGCCAGCCTGGCCTTCTTCGGGACCTGGAACTGGATCTACGTGCCGGGGTTCGTGGCGCTGGTAGTGGCCAACTTCGGCTTGGGGCTGCTCGCCGCACGGCCGGGTCGGGAGCGGCTCGCGGTGAGCCTGGCGATCCTCGCGAACCTGGGCATCCTGTGCGTCTTCAAGTACGCCGACTGGGTCGTTGGCTCGGCCGCCAGCCTGTGGCTGCGGCTGGCCGGCGGCCCCGCGCCCTTCGAAGCGCTCGGGATCATCCTGCCGCTCGCGGTGAGCTTCGTGACGTTCACCCAGCTCGCCTATGTCATCGACACGGCCCGCGGCGCACGCCCCGAGCGGCAGTTCTCGCGCTACGCGTTGTTCGTGACCTTCTTTCCGCACCTCATTGCCGGTCCGATCATGCGCGGCCACGAGTTCCTGCCCCAGGTCCGCCACCCGCGGCCCTTCCGCGTCGAGTTCATCCGGCTGGCACTGCCGCTCCTCGTGGTGGGCCTGCTCAAGAAGACCGTGGGTGACGGCCTGGCACCCGTCGCCGACAGGGTGTTCGCCGATCCGGCGAGCTTCTCGACCCCCGCGCTGTGGGTCGGGGTCCTCGCGTTCACGTTCCAGATCCTGCTCGACTTCTCCGGCTACACGGACATGGCGCTCGGGTCGGCCCAGCTCCTGGGCTACCAGCTGCCGCGCAACTTCAACTGGCCCTACCGATCGCTCAGCATCCAGGAGTTCTGGCGGCGCTGGCACATGACCCTCTCGCGCTGGCTGCGCGACTACGTCTACATCTCGCTCGGCGGGAACCGTCAAGGCACCATCCGGACCTACGTCAACCTCTTCCTGACCATGCTCATCGGTGGGCTGTGGCACGGCGCCAACCTCACGTTCATCGCGTGGGGCGGCTGGCACGGCGCCGGGCTGGTCATCCACCGCTACTGGTCCACGCACGCCGGGCGGCGCATCCGGATCCCCCCGCCGGTGGCCTGGGCGACGACCTTCCTGTTCGTGGTCGTCGGCTGGGTCTTCTTCCGGGCCGGGTCGATCGAGGGCGCCCTGGCCATCCTCGCCCGGATGATCGTCCCGCACGGCGGGGCGCAGTCGCTCGCGCTCGCGCTGGCTGGCCTGCTGGCGCTCGGGTTCGCGCTCGGCCAGTGGCCGCGCCTGCAGGAGACCCTCCGGCGGCTCGCCCCCGATGGCACGTATCGGCGGTACGCAGCCTATGGCCTGCTCCTCGTCGCCGCCGTCGCGCTGGTCCCGGCGCAGACCGTCGCGTTCATCTACTTCCAGTTCTGATGGGCCGTCCGGACACGCAGGACCACCTCCGGATCGGCGATCTGCCGCGGGAGGCGCCACCCTGGGACACCCCGCCGCATCCGCACGATCACGCGGCGCAGGCCGGCCGCCGGGTGACCTCCCGACAGGTCCGCCACTGGGCGCTGATCGCGCTGCTTGTCCTGGCCCCGCTGCTCCTCGCGGAGGCAGGCGTCCGGGTGCTCATCGCGACCGGACGCCTGCCGGTGGCCGCCGCGCACCTGGAGGACTTCGAGGTGACCTGGGCGAACCTGGCCCGGCTGGGCTCGGCGGACATCCTGGTCCTGGGCGATTCGCTCAGCCAGCAGGGCATCGACCCGGCGGCGCTGAGGTCGCTGGTCGGGCGCGATCTCGGGCGTCCGGTCGTCGCCTTCGATGCGGCGAGCTCGGGCGGCTCGTTCGGCGTGAGCCGCGCGTTGATCCTCCAGCTCGCCCGCGAGGGGCGGCTGCCCAAGGTGGCCATCGTGGGCGTCTCGCCGGTGTCGCTCGCCAGCGACACCACCTATCGAGACGTGTTCGCCCAGACGTCGCTGGGGCAGATCTTCAACGACTGTGCCCTGGCAAGCAGCGCGTCCGCGCTCATCGATTGTCGCTTCGGCGAGGTCTCGGCCCTGTGGCGCTGGCGCGGGCAGCCCGTCCGGATCGCCAGCGGCGCGCTGCGCGGGCAACCGACGACGCTCCGCACCCAGGGCTTCCTGCTGCGCCGGGACGGCTTCCGCGAGGGACCGCCGGCGACGAGCAAGAGCCTCGCCGCGCAACTGCCGCTCGCGCTGCCGGGAGAGCCCGGCTCGCGGACGCTCGGGGCCGACGCCGCGCAGGCGTTCGTGGACCTCGTGGCGACGCTGCGGGCAGACGGCGTGGCCGTGGTCGCGGTGGCGATCCCCTATTCGCCACTCCTCCAGGACGCGCTCGAGGCCCGCCACCCGGGCTGGGAGGCCTCGCGCCTGGCGGCGATCCAGGGGCTCGAGACGCTGGCCGGGATCGCCATCGTGGATCCGCTCCGCTTCGGGTCGTGGTGGAGCGCTCCGATGTCGCGGGACGTCAAGCATCTGAGCCGACTGGGTGCCCCGAAGTTCGTCGAGCAGCTGCTGGGCATGCCGGCGTTCCGGGATCCGCTCCTGGGCGCGCTCAGCCGCCCCTAACGCTCGACCGCCGCTGGCAGCGGCTACGGAGTCGGCTTCCGTGTCGGCTACGGCGTCGGCGAAGCGGTCGGCGTCTCGGTCCTTATTGGCGAAGCGGTCGGGCTCGGCGTGGGCTTCGGGGTCGGGCTCGGGGTCGGCGTTGGTGTCGGCGTTGGAGTCGGGGTCGAGGTCGGAGCGGCCCTCGGAGTCGGGGTGGGCGACGGGGTGGCGGCAGTGTCTGCCCGGTGATTGCCGAAGAGGATCGAGACCGTCTGCCCAGCGCCGACCAACACCGTCTGGGGGCCGACAGGGACGGGTGCGGTTTGGACCCAGCCGGACTGGCCGACTTCGGAGACCGTATAGGGACCAGCGGGCAAGGTGTGGCAGACGTGCCCGCCACTGGTCCCGGTCGTGACCGAAGTGATCCCGTTCCCTCCGCTAATGGTGAAGGCCCAGTTCGCGAGCGGTGGCTCACCGGCATCGATGCCGTCGCCATTGAGGTCGTTGAACTTGGTGATGCACACGACGCCCGGGAGTGCCACGGCCAGCGACGCCGCCGCGGTCGGGGTGGGAGTCGGAGTCGGGGCGGGCGTCAGGTCGAAGGCATACACCTTGCCCCCGTAAGAGGCGACGTAGACCGCGCCGTTGGAGACCGCGGGAGAGGAGTAGAGGCCGCCGCCGGTGCCGACCGACGTCCAGAGGGGAGCGCAGCCGCTGGCGCAGCTCGCAGGGAAGGCATAGAGCTTGGCCAAGGACCCGACGTAGACGACGCCGTCGGCGACCGCAGGCGAGTCGGAGATCGCGCCACCGGTTGCGGCAGACATCCAGAGCGGCGCGCAGGTCCCGCTGCAGGTGGCCGGGAACGCATACAGCTTGCCGTTGGAGGACCCGATGTAGACGACGCCGCCCGCGACCGCAGGCGTGCCAACGACGCCGAACGGGGCAGAGACCCAGAGCGGCGCGCAGGTCCCGCTGCAGGTGGCGGGCAAGGCATACATCTTGCCGTTGTTGGACGCGACATAGGCCACGCCGCCCGCGACCGCGACCGTGGGCGAGAAGGAGGAGCTGATACCGAGGGCGACCGAGGCGGTCGGCCAGCAGGTCCCGCTGCAAGTGGCGGGGAAGACATAGAACTTGCCGTTGTCGGACCCGAGGTAGACCCGCCCGCCCGCGACCGTGGGTGAGGAGAGGGATCCACCGATGCCAACGGACGTCCAGAGCGGGGCGCAGTTGTTGGCGCAGCCGGCGGAATACGCGTACACCCTGCCGTAGTAGGACCCGATGTAGACGACGCCGTTCGCGACCGTCAGGGAGCCCTGGTCGAAGTCGTCGCCGCTGGCGGCGGACCTCCAGAGCGGCGCGCAGGCCCCGCTGCAGCTGGCGGGGAAGGCATACAGCCGGCCGTCGTACGACCCGATGTAGACGACGCCGCCCGCGACTGCGGGCGAGGAGAAGATGACGGACATGGCGAATGTGGCCGACCAGAGCGGAGCGCAGTTGCTGGCGCAGCCCACGGGATAGGCATACATCTTGCCGTCCTCGCTCGTGACGTAGACCCTGCCGTCGGCAACCGCAGGCGAGGAGAAGGATCGACCGATGTGGCTGGTCCAGGCCACCCCGAGGCCGGCCACGGTCGCGGGAGACAGGATCGTCTCCTGCGTGTTGTTCCCCTGGTGTGTCGGGCCGCCGTGGAACTGCGGCCAATCCGCGGCAGTCGGGTTGCAGGCCGCGACCGTCAGCAATGCCACTGCTACGAAAGAGAGGAGTCGGCGGGTCATCGTGGTCGGAACCTTCCGGTTGGGGTCCGGTCAACCGATCCGTCGCCGGGGCGCACCATGGACGAGCATCTCGGGCCGACGTTCGGCCCAGCTCGGGGCGCTGGCAAGGCCGCGGACAAGAGGGACGACGGCCACGACCTGTCTTGCAGCGAAGTCTCGGCCGCGGAGCCAGCCGGTCTATGACCCATTGGGGTGACGGCCGACACCCATAGGTTCGAAGTCCTCGCGCGTTGGTGACCTGGTGGAGCGGGGGGTCTCAGGGACCTGCCACCGGCTCTCCAGGAAGCCTTCCGCAGGCACTGCCGAGGTGGCCTCTTCGATGCCCTGGAGCACGTCTCCGGCCAGGGCGCCGTCAGCGTCCGGAGTCCTCTTGCCGCCGAGCGTCAGCCGCCCCTGACGCCGCTGAGACCCGGCCCCGTTCCCGTCCTCGCCCGGGCGTGCGCCGGCTCGGTTCGGGCCTCGCGGGCGGTCCTGACGCCGTCCATCGCGTAGCGGTCCATGGCCATCAGGTCGAAGGCGTGGACGGACGCCTCCTGGTTCGAATAGCGGCCGGCGACCCAGCTCCGCGAGCGGGTGCCCTGCTGCTGAAGCTCGACCACGTGGTAGTCCTGCTTGTTCGTGAGGTCCCAGAAGTCGAGGGCACCCTGGACGTCCAGCTTGCCGATCGCGTCCCGGTCCACGTACAGGTCGCAGTGGATGATCGAGCGGTTCGGGCCATCCGGCCACGCCTGGTGGGTCAGGACGTAGTCCGGATGCACGCTAACGATGAGGTTCGGCCAGAGGATGTAGTAGTAGATCCGGCGCGCCTCGTCCTCGTCGCGGGCGAACAGGAGCGGGCGCCCGTGGCGAAGCCCGTCCATGGACATCGTCTCGCAGCCCTCGGTGAAAGGCATCCAGCCGCCCTTCCACGGGCCGGTCGGGAAGAAGTCCTCGCCCAGGTCGTACGGGGTGAGCTTGTTGAGCAGCGGGTGGACCCCCGGGCAGTGGTAGCACTCGCTGTAGTTCTCGGCGACGATCTTCCAGTTCGCGGCCACGTCGTACGTCATCCGAGCCGCTCGCCGCAGGCTCGAGAAGTCCCGCCCGAAGCCGGCGTGGTGGCCGTACCAGTCGTCCATGTAAGCCTGCAGGTCCGGCGTCTCCTCCGAGAAGCACAGGAAGACGAAGCCGCCCCAGACCTCGAGCCGGATCGGGCTGAGACCGAAGCCCTCGAAGCTGAAGTCCTCGAGGTCCTCCGTGTGCTTGGCCCGGATGAGCCTGCCGTCGAGGTCGTAGATCCACGCGTGGTAGGGGCACTGGAAGCGGACCACCTTGCCGCACCGCTCCTCGACCACGGCGGTGCCCCGGTGGCGGCAGACGTTGTAGAACGCCCGGAGCCGGTCATCGCGGCCGCGGACGATGACCACGTTCTCGCCCAGGTAGTCGACCAGGAAGTACGTCCCGACCTCCGGCGCGTCCTCGGCGCGGCCGACGCACATCCAGTCCCGGAAGAACCACTCCCGCGACTCGAACTCGAGGACCTCCGGATCGTGGTACGCCCGACCGGGCAGGAGGCGCGCGCCGCGGAAGGGCCGGCGAACGGCCGCGATCTCCTGGGCGGTGAACGGCGACGGACGGGACGCAGCGGGGGTCAAGGAGAGCAGCCTCCAACGATGAGCCGGGTAGGCCCGGAGTCTAGCGTGGCAGCCGCGACCGGGGCGACGGTGGCGGCGGCTGCCGTGGCGGCTGCGATGATGGCTGCGACGGCCGCCACGGCACGGCGCCGCCGGGCCCGGCGGCGCCGTGC
>JBGQBD010000099.1:0-7919 GCA_041494645.1 Candidatus Limnocylindria bacterium | reverse complement strand
CCGTGTTCGTCAGATCCTCGGCGCCGGGCAGCTCGTCCAGCCGGTACCGCCGCCGGCAGGTCTGGCACTCGACGAGCGGGTCACTGAAGCTGGCGACGTGGCCGGACGTTACCCAGACCTGAGGGGCCATGATGATGCCGGCGTCCAGGCCGACGATGTCGTCGCGCTCCTGGACCATCGCCCGCCACCACGCCCGCTTGACGTTGTTCTTGAGCTCCACGCCCAACGGCCCGTAGTCCCATACGGCGTTGATGCCGCCGTAGATCTCCGAGCTCGGAAAGACAAAGCCGCGCCGCTTCGACAGAGAAACGATCGTCTCCAGGTTGGCGACGGACGATCCCGGATCGTCAGCCGGCGGTGTCGGATTGGCGGCGGTCACTCTGGTCTCCTCGGGCAGGAGCCGTGGAATGTCTCCTGCGAGCTGGTTTCTGACGGGCGGCGGTCGAACGGCGAAGAGCCACGAACCCTCGAGGCGCAATTCTCGCATGCTCGCGCATTGCCGGGCGCGCGACTAAGACCGCCGCCGCGCGCAGGAAGCGTCCGTGACCGAAGAGGTGAGCCAGCGGAACCGGGTGCCGGTTCGGTGGCGGATCCGCCTCTAGCCGCGCCTGACCTCGTCCAGGAAGGGCAGCGAACGGGCTTCGCGCTCGAGCGAGAAGCGCAGGAAATCGCGCATGGCCTGCTCGACCTCGCTTTCGACGGCGGCCGCCAGGCGCAAGCCCGCCAGCGCTTCGACGTCCAGGCGCTGGTACGCCTTCAGGAGCTTGAGCCCCTCCAGGGAGAGGCCTGCCCGATCGGCCGGCGGGCCCGGGCAGCGCGAGCAGAGGACGCCGCCCAGTGGCGGGACCCAGCGGAAGGATTCGTCCGCTTCCAGCATGCGATCGCATTCGACGCAGCGGTCCACCTCGGGCCGGACGCCCAGCTCGTCGGCCAGATGCATCTCGTACCAGCGCGCCACGCGGCCCGAATTCATCCCCGCGTCCAGGAGCTCGTAGGCGCGGCGGAGCAGCGCGTACAGCCCCTCGGCTTCGTGGCGCTCCTCGAGGGAGCGGTCCGCCAGCTCGGCCAGGTACCAGGCCGTGGCCGCCGACTCGAGCGAGTCGCGCAGGCGCAGCCAGGCGTGGGTGACCTGCACCTGCGTCACCACGTCGAACGTCCGGCCGCGGGCCAGGGCCACGCGCAGCTCGGCCAGCGGTTCGAGAGAGCCGCCGAGCCGGCTCTTCGTCCGGCGCACGCCCTTGGCGATCGCCTTGAGCTTGCCGTGGGCCGGTGTGAAGAGGGTCATGATCCGGTCCGCCTCGCCGTAGTCGAAGCGGGTCAGGACGATTGCGTCGGTCACGTACAGGCGCGGATTCGGCACGCGGCCACGCTACCACGCCAGGGGCGCGTGACCCGCGACGATGCCGCTTCACGCTGCTCCCGATGTCGCTTGGTGAGCGCGGCCGCGCTTCGGCCGCCGGCTTCGCTCCGACCCATTAAGCTGGCGCAATGGACGAAACGACTGCCCGTGAGGACTATATCGTTCCCGCTCCGCGCACGGACCGGACCCGCATCCGCCGCCACGCCGATCGGGCCGTCCCGGATCGGGTCGAGGAGTTCCTCCGGGCCGGGCTGATCGCCCACGTGGCCTGCGTGGAAGACGGCGAGCCGCGGCTCATCCCGTTCCTCTACCACTACGAGGCCGGGCACATGTACCTGCACGGCTCGCCCGGCAGCGCCACGCTCAAGCTGCTCCGCGACGGCAGACCGGTTGCCGTGGCCGTGACCCGCATCGACGACCTGATCGCCTCCAAGACGGCGCCGGACCACTCGGCCAACTACCGCAGCGTGGTCGCCTACGGCCACGGCCGCCAGATCGCGGATCTCGGCGAGAAACGGCGCCTGCTCGACGCCATGACCGCCCGCTACTTCCCGGGACGGAGCACGCCTGACGACTACGCGCCGGCGACCGACGACGATCTGGCGGGCATGGAGCTGACCGACGTCGAGATCGACGAAGCCTCGGCCAAGATGCGCGAGGGCGGCCCGATGGGCCCCCACGATGCCGAGCTCGACTTCCCGGGGTCGGCCTTCGTCCGGCCCGTCTGACCGGCCACCGAGTTGCGAACGGCAACCCCCGGGAGACTCGCCACCCCGAATTCTGAAAACGGATTGCTATGATCCGCCCGTGCAGACCCACACGAGCTTCCCGACTCTGATCTCCGATACCGAGCAGGAGATCCTGCGCCTCGTCTCCGACCGCGACACCTCGACCGCTGGCCTGTACGAGATGATGCGCTACCACCTCGGCCTCGATGGAAGCGGCTCGTCGGCCAAGCGGATGAGGCCGTTGCTGGGGCTCCTCGCCTACGCCTCGATCGCCGGCGACTACCGGAAGGCACTGCCCGGGGCCGCGGCCGTGGAGCTGGGCCACAACTTCAGCCTGGTCCACGACGACATCGAAGACGGAGACACCGAGCGCCGCCACCGGCCGACGCTGTGGGCGCGGCACGGCATTCCCCAGGCGATCAACGCCGGCGACATGCTCTTCACCCTGAGCCGCGTGGCGCTCCACCGCCTCACCGAGCTGGGCTTCTCCGACGCCAAGGTCCTGCGCCTGATGCGCCTCTACGACGACACCTGCCTGGCGCTGTGCGAGGGCCAGTATCTGGACATCTGGGCCAGCGAGCGCTCCGCGCCCATGTCCGTCGAGATCTACTTCGACATGATCGGCCGCAAGACCGCGGCCCTCATCGCCGCCTCCGTCGAGTCCGGAGCGCTTCTCGCGACCGACGACGAGTCGATCATCGCCCGATACCGCGCCTTCGGCTGGGCCCTGGGGATCGCCTTTCAGCTCAACGACGATCTGCTGGGCATCTGGGGCGAGCAGGCCACGACCGGTAAGGAGCCGACGGACGTGGCCCGGCACAAGATGACACTGCCGGTCATATACGCATTCGAGCACGCCGGACCGCAGGAACGGTCGCGTCTCGAGGCGATCTGGCGGACCGACGCCCCCGCGGACGGCCAGGTCGCCGAGGCGGTTGCGCTTATCGAGAGGCTCGGCGGCCGGGACTACACTCGCGACCGGGCCCGCCAGCACCGCGACCGCGCCCTCGCCGAGCTGGAGGCCGCGGGCGTGGTCGACGCCGAGGCTCTCGAGTCGCTGCGGTCCATCATCGTGGGCGTCATCACGGCCTAGGTCGCCGGGGACCGCGCCCGCTCGCCGGGGCCGTCGCGCCTAGCGCTCGTCGAGGGGCTCTGCCTCGTCCGCACCCTCGCCACCGTCAAGTCGCGCGCGAACCGCGAGCACCTTGGCGACTCGACGCCCCTCTGTCGACTCCACCGTCAACGTCAGGCCCTGCTCCTCCAGCTCGACCTTGTCACCGGGACGGGGTACGCCACCGATGCGGTGGTAGACCAGCCCGCCGACCGTGTCGTACTCGTCCACGTCTTCGAGGCCGCCCAAGTCCACGTCGAACAGTTCGGCCAGGTCGTCCACGGCGGCGCGCCCGTCGACGCGTGCGCTGCCGTCGGGGAGTCGCTCCGTCATCGGTTCCTCGACGTCGTACTCGTCCTGGATATCGCCGACGATCTCCTCGAGCAGGTCCTCGATCGTCACCAGGCCGGCCGTGCCGCCGTACTCGTCGAGCACGATCGCTATGTGGACCTTGCGCCGCTGGAGCTGGTGAAGCAGGTCGTCGATGGACATCGACTCGGGCACGAAGAGCGGCATTCGCAGGAGCGTCCGCAGGTCGGGTTGTCTGTCTTCGCCCTTGAGGAACGGCAGCAGGTCCTTCGCATAGAGGATCCCGACGACCTTGTCGATCGTCTTCTCGTAGATGGGAATGCGGCTGTGGCCCTCCCCGATGATCGTGTCGATCACCTCGTCCAGGCCGGCCGTGACCGGCAGGGCACTTATGTCCGTACGCGGGACCATCACCTCGTGCACGCGGCGCTCGCCGAGCTCGATGACCGCGCTGATCATCTGCTCCTCCTCCGCCTCCAGGATCCCCTCCTCGCCGCCTCGCTCCACGATCAGCTTCAACTCTTCCGTCGAGATCTGAGCCCGCGCCGCCACCTCCGTGCCGAAACCGGCGGCGATCACTCGGGTGATCCCGGTCAGGATCGAGACGACCGGGCCGAGGATCCGGCCCAGCACTTCGACCGGGCCGGCAAGAACGATGGCGTAGCGATCGGTATGGGCCAGAGCCAGCGTCTTGGGCACCAGCTCGCCAAAGACGATGAAGAAGAGGGCGAGCAGGGTCGTGACCACGAGCAGCGCAGCGCCACCTGCCACTTCCTTGAGAACCGGCACGTTGACGAACAGGCTCTCCAGCCGCGTCGTGAGGTTGACCGCCGCGTAGGCCGATGAGAGGAATCCAACGAAGGTGACGGCGATCTGGACGACGGCCAGCAGCCGGCTCGGGTCCTCGATCACCCGGCGAACCCGGCGCGCGCCCCGGTGGCCTTCGTCGATCAGCTGCTCGACGCGGCTCCTCCGGATCGTGATCAGGGCGATCTCGGCTGCGACGAAGACGGCCTCGAGGACGACGAGGAGGAGGATGACCAGCAGTTCGATTACGAGGTCGCTCATTTGGCCTTGTCTGGGGGCGGCTCGCTGCCTGATTGGCGCGGCTTGCGGATGCGAGCCGGCACGCCGAGTGCAAGCATGCCCGCCGGCACGTCTTTCGTCACCACCGAACCGGCGCCGGTTCGGGCGCCGTCACCCAGCTCCACCGGAGCCACCAGCATCGTGTCCGAGCCAAGGAAAACGCCCTTGCCGATCTTCGTCTTGTGCTTGCGGACGCCGTCGAAGTTGCAGGTGATCGTGCCCGCCCCGACGTTCGTCTTCTCGCCCAGCTCGGCGTCGCCGATGTAGCTGAAGTGGTGCTGCTGAACCCCTGCCTCCAGGCGGCTCGCCTTGACCTCGGCGAAGTTGCCCAGCCTGACCTTGGGCCCGATCGACGATTTCGCCCTCAGGTGCGAGAACGGCCCGATCTGGACCTCGTCCTCCACCTCGGAGCATTCGAGCACGCTGGCCCAAACCAAGCAGCCGCGGCCGATGACGGTGTCGATGATCTGGCTGCCCGCCCCGATCCGCGTCCCCTCCCCGATTCGGGTGCTGCCGCGGAGGATCACGCCGGGCTCCAGGGTGACGTCCGGGGCAAGCTCCACCGAGGCGTCCACGTACGTCCGGATGGGATCGACGAACGTCACGCCGGAGAGCATGTGGCGCTCGTTGATGATCATGCGCAGCTCGAGCTCGGCCGCCGCCAGCTGCGAGCGATCGTTGATGCCCGTCAGCGTGCCGTCGTCGTCGACCTCCAGCGAAACCACCGGCCGCCGATCGTCGCGGGCCAGCTCGACCAGGGCCGGAAGGTAGAACTCGCCCGAAACGGGCGAGGGCTTCACGTCGCCGATCCGGCGCCGCAACCAGGCCCCGTCGAAGGCGTACACACCGACGTTGATCTCCTCGATCTCGCGCTCCTCCGGCGTCGCGTCCTTCTCCTCCACGATGCGGAGCACCTGCCCGCCATCCTCAGTGCGAACGACGCGACCGAGTCCTTCGGGCTCGGCGGCGTGGACGGCGACCAGGGCCATGGCGGCATTGCGCGCCCGGCGCAGATCGATCATCTCGGCCAGCAGGTCCGCCTGGACCAGCGGCAGGTCGGCCTGGAGAACGAGGATCTCGCTCGCAGTCTCCGGGGCCACCGCCAGGGCGGCGCGCAACGCGTCGGCCGTGCCCAGGGGCGTTTCCTGGAGGGCGAAGTCCGCCTGCCCGGCGAAGATCTCGGGGATCGCCGACGAGGCCGTGGAATAGACGACGAGCGGGCGCTGGTCGCTGACCTCGCGCGCCGCGTCGAGGACGTAGGCGAGCATCGGGCGGCCGCACAGCTCGTGCAGCACCTTGGGTCTGCTCGATTTCATGCGCGTCCCGAGGCCGGCCGCGAGGACGACCGGCAGGACGCCTTCTGGGGGCTGGCTCATGGCTTCGGACGGTAGCACGGAACGGTCGATCCGCGCGTGCTTCCCGTGGAGTAGCCGGCCACGGCCGTCAGCTCGGCCGCCGCGCAATCGCCTCGATCTCTACCAGGGCGTTGCGCGGGAGTGCGGCCACCTGGACGGTGCTGCGCGCCGGGGCAGGCTCGACCATATGCCTGGCGTAGATCGCATTTACCGTCGAGAAGTGGGCCAGGTCCACCAGGAAGATGGTCGTCTTGACGACGTCCGCGGCCGTCATGCCGGCTGCAGCCAGCACACCCTCCAGGTTGAGAAGCGCCCGCTCGACCTGCTCCTCGATGCCGCCCACCAGCTGGCCGGTCACCGGATCGAGCCCCACCTGGCCCGAGCAGAACAGCAAGCCGTCGCTCTCGATTGCCTGGCTGTAGGGACCGATGGCGGCGGGCGCAGCCGTCGTCGAGACCGCCTTCCGACTCATCGAGAATCATCTCCCTTCGGTGCGTGGGGCTCGGCCGCCGGAACACCTGGGCGATTGGCCGAAGCACCGACCTCATTGTGGACCGTGCGCGAGCGGTTGGCGTGGCTGGCCTGGCCCGCGGTCGGGCCGACCATCGCGCCGGACGCGGCGCCGGACGCGTCGCCCGTCGCGCCGGCGGGTCGGACGGCCAGTGACGCGGCGCCAACGAACGCCCCGCCCGAACCGACCCGCGGGAGCCGGCCGTCCAGCATCCCGAGCCGGACGAGCCGGGCGGCCCTTCTGGCCTCGGGCAACGACGGGTAGAGCACCCAGAGCGTGGGCCCCGAGCCCGACAGACCGACCGGACGCTCCAGCAAGCCACGCAGGGCCGCAATGAAGGCGCGCAGCTGCGGTGCCACCGATTGAGAGGCCGGCAGGAGGTCGTTGGCCCCGACCAGGGCCCCGGCCAGCTTGAGCAGCCCGGAAGCTGCGAGACCGGCCCGCATGGCGGCGGCCAGGGCCTCCGAGACGTCGAGGCTCGTTCGGGCGGATCCCTCGGCCGGCCGCGGCCGCGCACCGGCGGCGAACGCCGCGAAGACCGCCGCGGTGGAGATTGCGATCTGCGGCGTAACCACGAGGACGGCCGGCGGCTCGCCCCGCATCTGCGGCAACGGCTCGACAAACTCGCCACGACCGGTGACAAGGGCGTTGCCACGGGCCAGGAAGAACGGCACGTCCGAGCCCAGGGAGGCGGCCACGGTCGCGGCTTGCGACTCGGTGAGGCTCCCGTGCCAGGCGGCGAGGGCGGCGTCCATGGCCGCCGCCGCGTCGCTGCTGCCGCCGCCCAGCCCCGCGGCAACAGGGATCCCCTTTGTCAGCCTGGCCGCCAGCGGCGGCGTCTCCGGTGCCGCCCCGGGGCTGCTCTCCAGGACCGCGGCGCGCGTCGCGGCGATGGCGCGCAGCACCAGATTGTCCGGCGTGGCGGAGACGGCGAGGCCCGAGACTCGCAGCGAGTCGTGCGTAGCCCCGGCCGGCGCGGTCGCGACGGTGAGGGCGTCGCCGAGCGTGAGCGGCACCATGATCGAGTGAAGGGAGTGGTAGCCGTCGTCGCGCCGGCCGAGGACGGCGAGCGTCAGGTTCAGCTTGGCCGGGGCAAACCTGACGACGTGGAGGCGGCCACCACCGGCCGCGGCCCCGGACCCCGACCCGGATCCGGATCCGGCGTCGCGAGCAGCGCCAGGCACGATTCGCGGTGGCCGCGTCACGGCGTCGCACTCCCTGGCAGCGGCCCCAGCGCGGCGTGAAGGGCCAGCCACTCGTCCACGGACAGAGTCTGCGGTCGCCTATCGCCGTCTATCGAGACGGCCGCCAGCGCCTGCGCCACCGCCGCGCCGGACAGGGGCAGCTGCCGCGACAGGACGTTGTGCAGCTTCTTGCGGCGCTCCCGGAAGCCAGCCTGGACGAGCCGCCAGAGATCGTCCTCGTCCGGCGGGGAGAGGCGCGGCCTCGTGCCGAGTGG
>JBGQBD010000098.1:0-8108 GCA_041494645.1 Candidatus Limnocylindria bacterium | reverse complement strand
GTCCACGCCGTCCCCGACCGAGGCTCCCACGGCGTCCCCGACCGAGGCTCCCACGGCGTCCCCGACCGAGGCTCCTACGGCGACCCCGACCGAGGCTCCCACGGCGTCCCCGACCGAGGCTCCCACGGCGACACCTACTCCATTTGAGTCGTTCGAGGGCCAGACCGCGACGCCGACCGTCGCGCCGACTCCGACGGCATCTGCCGTCGAGTCGTTCCAGGGTGAGACGGCCACGCCGACCGTGGCGCCGACTCCGACGGCATCTGCCATCGAGTCCATCCAGGGTGAGACGGCCACGCCGGCAAAGACCGCCACCCCGCCGCCCACGAGCACCGGAAGTGGCTCTTCGGGCAACAGCTCGACGCCGCTCATGGTCATGCTCATCTGCCTGGCCTTCGGTGGGCTGGGACTGGCAGCCGTTGAAGCTCAGCGACGGGCCATCCGCCGCTAAGCGGAGACACAGAGGCCGCATCGGTGGCTACCTGAGAATGGCGAGACCGGCGGGTCGTCCGACCCGCCGGTTTCCTTCTGCCCGTCGGGCTCGCTTGCGGGCGGCCGTGCCGCCGATCGGGCCACCCCTGCCGGGCCAATGCCTGAGATGTGACTCGCAAGGTGCCGAGTGTATCGTCATCCCCGGGGCGACCTGGGGCGCCCATCCGAGTTGGAGGTTCCGATGGAGCGAGACCTGGCAGCCCGCCTGGCTCCGTCGCTCGCGCCAGAGCACGATTGGGCCGCCGCGGCGTGCCTCGTACACCCCGCCCTGAGGCCTCTCGGCACGGCCGGCATCGACGGCCGAGAGAGACGGGCGCCCGAGTACCACAGCGCCCCCGGCAGGCCCCTGGTGACAGCCGGGCCGGCCGGCCTTCCGATCGTGTACGTCATTCCCGCCCACGGCTTCGACGTACTGGTGGGCATGGAGCATCTGCTGGCCTGGGGAGTCGGCCCCGAGCAGGTCCACGCCGCGGCGATGGCGAACCTGTCGGCCTGGTCGACCGAGGCTTCCTGGGTGGGCGAGGTCGACGGCAGGCGTCGTATCGTCTGGTCCGATTGGGGCGATGGGATGGACGCCGCACGGATCCTGCTGGAGGAGGTCCGCGACACTCTGGTGTCGAAACTGGCACCTGCCCGGCGGATCATCGTCGGCCTGCCTGAACGGGATCTGCTCATCGCCGCCGGGCTGGCCGACGGCGACGGCGAGTTCGCGTCGATGTTCGCAGGCTATGTCGCGGATCGAGCCGGCAGCGCCGACGAGCCGATCGACGAGCGCGTCTTCGAGCTGGTGGATGGCGAGCTGGTGGAGCTGGAAGCCGATCTCGGCTAGCTCAAGCGGTGGGGGACGGCGAGCTGCAGCTGCTTACGACGGCCGGACTGCCCACGACCGAGGTGCAGACGGTCGGCGAAGGAGACGGCGCGGGGACGACTAGGTACAGGACCGTCGTCTGGGCGTAGGCGTAGGCGGGGCCGTTCGGATACCCGATAGCCTGGACACGGACCGCGTACTCGCCGGGGCTGACCGCTATCGGATCCGATGAACCGGCGCCGACGGGAGGCACCGCCCAGTACGGGCTTCCCGATGGGTAGGAGGGGCTGCCGGGCCAGTAACCCCACACGAGCTTGTAGTAGTTGAAGGGGCCGCCCGTGTACTGCGTCCAGTGGAACGTGTACGTCCCGTCGCCGTTGTCCGTGTAGGTCAACGCTCCCAGATCGACCGTCGGCGGCAGCGATGCCGGCGCCGTGACGGTCAGACGGACGATGTTCGATTGGGCGCGGATGATAGTGCCGCCGCCCGATAGGTCGACAACCTGAACGCGAACTGCGTAGTCGCCCACATCCACCGCTCCGGACCAGACGGTGTTGTCCGGGGTGTCGTTGGCGGCCCAGTAGGGCGCGGCCGGGTAGGTGGGCTCCGTGCCCCAGGGGCTGTATACGAGCTTGTAGTACTGGAAGCCGCTGCCGGTGTACTTGGGCCACTGGAACATGTAGGTCCCGTCCCCGTTGTCGGTGATCTTGAGCTGGCCCAGGTTGGCCGGCCCAGCTGGAGTTGGCTTGGGAGTTGGTTTCGGCGTCGGTTTCGGCGTCGGAGTCGGGGTTGGCTCCGCCGTTTGAGCGTCGGTTGGGGCCGTAGTCTCCGCGGGCTGATCCGTAGTCCGTGCGGCCGGCTCGGTCGGCGGAGCGCCAGTCACGGTGGGAGCCGGCGTCACGGCTTCGGCCAGCAGCCCGAGAGGCAAGCCCAGCCGAGCGTCGAGGCTCGCGTTGCTGATCAGCCATTGATCTGCGAGCGTCTGGCTCGCGATCGCCTCGATGACCGGTGAGCCGGCGGGCATGCCATCGGGACTCAGCCGGATCGAAGCGCTGGTTCCTTGCTGCAGACTCGCCTGGATGTTCGGCCCGCTCAGATCCAGGCTGTGTTGCAGCGCCAGGCCCCGGACTTCCTCGGCACCGTCGCTCGCGAAGTAGCGATCGAGGTCGAACGCGGTTCCGCGGGCCTCCCAGGTCACGGAGGCGGTGGCCACGCGATAGTCGCCGCCCGCGGGAACGCTGACCCGGTGATAGACCCGGCCGGCCAGCTGGCTCACGGCCTCATGGTCTGGATCGAGCGAGTCCAGCTTCAGATCGGCCCCCGAAGCGAGCCGGACGATGCTCGAGCCGAGTGTGAGCGTCGCCCTTCCGCCCGAGGCGACTCGAATCTCGTCGCCCTCGCGCAGGTCGCTGCCGGCGCTCAAGGCGCTGGCGGTCCCGCCGCGCACGAGCGTCGCGGAGACGGCCTCGTCCGCGGTGGCCTGAGCCCGCACCGGCCAGAAGATGCCGCTGCCGTAGAGGAGAGTGGCGATGGCCACCGAAGCGGCCAGGCCCGCCGCGAGCCAACGAGACGGCATCACCCGAGTCGGAATACGCCACCGCATCGACGGGTGGACCGCCGCCGCCTGGCCGGCTTCTCCGACGCCGTCCGTCGATAGCGGCAACTCCCCGTCCGCCCGCTCGTCGGCGCGAGCGGCCCAGCGTCTCCCGGCGCCTGGGGCGAGAAGGTCGGGATCGGTTGTGCCGGCCCACTCCCTGCGCTCCGCGGTGAACGGGCGGCTCTCGCGGCGCCGCTCGACGAATCGGTCCGGAGAGCCGAGCGGGCGGGTCGGCGGCAGCGACACCCGGGTAGCGCCTTCCTGTGCGGCGGCGGCTCCCCGAACCGCGTGCGGGGACGGAAGCTCGCGCAGCAGCTCCGCCCGCAGGCGCATCGCGAAGCCCGGCTCCGGCCGCTCCCGGCCAGCCAGGGCGGCATGCGCCGCCCGGCCGGCATCCGCCAGCTCCTGGGAAAGGTCGTCGAGCTGCTCCATCTCGCTCAGCTGGTCAGGCGACATCGGCCGACTCCCTGGCAATCGCCGCGCGCAGCGCCCGCAGGGCGCGGTGGATCCGGACGGCGAGCGCCTCCCGAGAGCAGCCGAGCACGGCGCACATCTCGAGCGTATCCATGTCGTCGTAGAAGCGCAGGACCAGGACTTCGCGGTGGCCGTTGGACAGGCTGAGTAGGGCGCGGCGCAGCTGGTCGCGATCCAGGGCAGCGGCGAGGGCGTCGAGGGCCGGATCGCCGGGCTCCTCGCAGCCGTTGGCGCCGCCCATGGCCACGAAGCGGCCAGCCCGGCGCACGTGGTCGACGACCGCATTCGAGGCGACGCGGTACAGCCATCCTCCGAAACACTCGTTCCGGAAGTCCGGCCGTCGCACGTTCTCGAGGGCTCGCTGGAAGGTCATCGAAGTGAGGTCCTCCGCCACGCAGCGGTCCTGGACGCGACGGTAGATGAAGCCATAGACACGCGGCAGGTAGAAGTCGTAGAGCTCGGCGAAGGCTGCGGAATCCTGGCGCGCTCTGCCCACGAGCCCACGCTCGCGGTCGGCCGCCATTCGAGACGCTCCGTCACGGTCCATAGAGTCTCGAACGGTACGGAGCGCGGTCCGCACGGGCAATCCGCCACCCGTACTGTCGGGTACCGCCAGACGCCCGGGTCTTCGGCAGGCTGAACGCTGGGGCGATCGAACGCCGGAGAATCGATCTCCTCCGGCTGCATCTCGTTTCCGCTCTCCATCTTCTTCGCTCACTATCGCGTCGCCCGTTGCGGTTCAGGGTGGCCGCAGAAGCGGGATTACCTCGGTGAAGTTCCTGAAGGGATGGGCTCCGGCGCTGGCCGAAGCCCGCCCTTTCCGTCCGGCTCTCGCCGGAGAGGTTCGCCACGCCCGGCGCCGTCTTGCCGGGCGGTCGAGGGGCTCGTCGGCTCGAGGTCGCGAGCCCCTCGTTTGGAGATCTAGACCGACGGCGGTGTCGAGGTCGGCGTCGGGGTTGGGGTCGGGGTCGGTGTCGACGTCGGCGTCGGCGTCGCCAGAGGCGGGGCGGTGCGAGTCTCGATGTTCGAGGCCGCAAGAAGCGTGCCGGCGACGACGCAGGCCGGGATCAGGCCGCCGACGCTGGCAAAGGTCTGGTCAGTCCATACGACCACTCGATAGTGGTAGGTGTG
Source organism: Candidatus Limnocylindria bacterium (assembly GCA_041494645.1). GTDB lineage: Bacteria > Chloroflexota > Limnocylindria > Limnocylindrales > CSP1-4 > Fen-1039. Next base: position 3,606 of record JBGQBD010000098.1, on the reverse strand, counting down.
GCCCGCCTTCGCGGTGTCGGTGAAGGTCAGCTTGTTGATGTCCTTGGTCGTGAACCTGACCACGGTATCGCCGTTCGGCGGGTACGCCGGCTCGGTCGTGGTCTCCGAGCGAAGGACCTCGTAGGACCCGAAGTAGTCGCCGGTGTACTTGGTCCAGCTCAGGCTGTAGGGGTTGTCTCCGGTCACTGTCAGGGTGAGACCCAGAACCGGGGGGGCGGGCCGTGCCGCGACCGTCAGCTTGATCGTGCTGGTCTTGGCCAGGACGGCACCCTTGCCGGCGGGGTAGTAGACCGCTTCGACGTTGACGTTCCAGGTGCCCGACGGGACTCGGTACGTCGCGCTGGTGCAGTCGGGACTGACATACGTCCAGTAGGCGCCGGTCTCGACATAGCCGGGGGTGCTGGGGTAAGGCACGCCGGAGAGCTTGTAGTAGTTGAATTCGATGCCACCCTTGTAGGCGTTCCAGCTGAACGTGTAGGTGCCGTCGCCGTTGTCCTTGACGGCCAATGCGCCGAGGTCGGCTGGGTTGGACACCGGCGGCTGCGGCGGCTTGGTGGAGCCGGGGCTCACGGTTACGGTCTTGACGTTGCTGGAGGCGAGGACGGCATAACCCGTCTCTGACGACTTCACGGCGAAGACCTCGTACGTGAAGGTGCCGGCCCCGGGGGAGTCCAAGTAGGCCAGCGTGCCGACGTTGTCGATCGCAGCCACGAGCGTGTCGCCCGCGCCGAGCGGCCAGCTGGCCGTGGCATCGGTCGAGCGCACTACCTTGTAGTAGGCGAAGTCGGCGCCGGCGTACTTGGTCCAGGTGAGCTGGACCTTGCCGGGCAGAGCGCCGGCGGTCAGCGTGAGATCGCCGGAGGCTGGGGCGGCCGTCGGGGGCTCGGTGGGGGCGTCGACGGGGGCCTCGCTGGGAGCCAGGCTCGGGGCCTCGCTGGGAGCCAGGCTCGGGGAGTCCGTGGGGTTCTCGTCGCCGACGACGACCGGCGTGGCGCTGGGCGAAGCTCTGACGATGCTCCGCACGAACGTGGCGCCAAACGCCACGCTGGACACCACGAGGATGCCCGCGATGGCGAAGGGCAACGCGGCGGGTAGGCGCGGCCGCGAGGATCCGGCCGTCCGCTTGAGCGGCCGAACGCGATCCTCTTCGATCCTGGTGCCGTCTGATGGCGATGGACTGTTCTCGGTTCCTGGTCTCTGGTAGTCCATTCCGTTCGCTCCCACTCGACTTTGGCTGATGAGTCCAGGCGGCAAGGAAACCCTTTCCGCTCGTCAACAGAACGTGCCGGGGAGGCCGGGATTACAGGTGGTGTCGGGAATCAACAGAGGTACAGGGTGCCGGCGTTTGACAGGCGGACGCGACGACCGGCATGCTCGGCTCGACCACTCTCGCCGTGCCCGCGGATTCGGGGGCGGCCGTGGGCCTATCGGGGAGTCGATGAGCCGCCGTTCCAGCGCCACGATCCGGACGTTCCTCGGGGCCGCCATCGCGGTCGCCATCCTGGCGGAGGGGTGCGCCGGCACATCCGCGACGGCCTCGGCGACTGGCCCGGCCGGACCCACCCTGGCGGCGTCGGCGTCGGCCGCGATTAGCCCTTCGTCTTCCGCTGCGGCGTCGGGGTCGCCGGGCGCCTCCGCCTCGGCGTCGGCCGCCGCCACCGATGGGGCCACGATCGGGCTGCCGCACGTCGACGCGGCCCTGGAGGACCTCCTCCCGTCCAACATCGGGGGCATCGACCTCGAGAAGTTCAGCACGCCGCTGTCCAGCTACATCGCCTCGTCCACGGGCGGTGACAAGCTCCTTTACGCGCCCTGGCTGGTGACGTTCGGCAAGACACCCGACGACGTCAACATCGCGATCGCGGCCGATCTGACGCAGCGCGAGAACTTCGTCGTTCACGCCATCAGAGTCCCGGGCGTGGATGCCGCGACGCTCTCCTCGGCTTTCGCCGATGCGGCCCGGGCGGTGGGCTGGCCGGTGAGCGCTCGGTCGGACATGCCGAAGCCCGTTCTCGTGATAACCGACCCAACTGTCACGACGGCGGGCGCCATTGCCGTCGGCTATGTCTACGCCAACGGAAACGTCCTGTACGTCGTCCTTACGGACGACCTGGCTCTGCTGCTCCAGGGTCTGGCCAGCCTGCCCTGAGCGGCGGCCACCCGGCATCGCCGTACAATCGACCCGACATGGCACGCCAGTTGGACCGGCCCGTTCGAGAGGCATGGATCGTCGCCTCGTTGCGGACTCCGTTCGGCCGGTACGGCGGGGCCCTCGCGACGGTCCGCCCGGACGACCTGGCCGCGGCCGTCATCCGGGCTCTGGTCGAACGATCCGGAATCGACCCGGCCCTGATCGAGGACGTGATCCTCGGCTGCGCCAACCAGGCCGGCGAGGACAACCGCAACGTCGCCCGGATGGCGGCGCTGCTGGCCGGGCTGCCGGTTGAGGTTGCGGGACTGACCGTCAACAGGCTGTGCGGCAGCGGCCTCCAGGCCGTCAACTCGGCCGCCCACGCGATCGCGGCCGGCGACGGCGACGTCTTCGTGGCCGGCGGAGTCGAGTCGATGAGCCGCGCCCCTTACGCGATGCTCAAGCCGGAGGCCGCCTTCGAGAGGGGCACGCACGAGCTCGTCGACACCACCCTGGGCTGGCGCTTCGTCAACCCGGCGCTGGCGGCGAGCCACCACCCGTACTCGATGGGCGAGACGGGCGAGAACGTCGCCGAGCGCCTTGGCGTCAGCCGCGAGGATCAGGACGCATTTGCGCTGGCCAGCCAGCGGCGAGCGGTGGCGGCGATGGCCGAGGGTCGGTACGCGGACCAGCTGGTACCGATCTCGATTCCCCAGCGAAAGGGCGAACCGATCGTCGTGGAGGCCGACGAGCACCCGCGACCGGACACGACGGCCGAGGCCCTGGCCCGGTTGCGGCCGGCGTTCCGTGAAGGCGGCACGGTCACCGCGGGCAATTCCAGTGGCATAAACGACGGGGCTTCGGCGACGCTGGTCGTGGAAGCCGGCCGGGCCGGGTGGCTCGGCCTGCGGCCCATGGCTCGCGTCGTGGCCACGGCCGTGGCCGGCGTGGATCCCGCCGTCATGGGCCTGGGCCCCATACCGGCCACACGCAAGGCCCTTGGCCGAGCCGGTTTGACCGTGGCGGATCTAGACCTCGTGGAGTTGAACGAGGCCTTTGCCAGCCAGTCCGTAGCCTGCGTCAGGGAGCTTGGGCTGGACCCCGATCGGGTGAACGTGGACGGCGGGGCCATCGCCCTGGGCCATCCTCTGGGAGCAAGCGGCGGGCGCCTGATCACGAGCCTTGTTCACGCCCTGCGGCGCACGGGCGGCCGCTACGGGCTGGCCACGATGTGCATCGGCGTGGGCCAGGGAATCGCCACGGTCGTTGAGCGGATCGACGAGTAGCCGGGCATGAGTGGCATTGCCGTCGGGCGCGCCGAGGGCCCGACGCGGGCTCCCGCTACGGACGAGCCCGCCATCGAGACTCGAGAGCTGCGCAAGGAATTCGGGCGGATCGTCGCCCTCGCGGGCCTGACGATGACCGTGCCGCGCGGCGAGGTCTTCGGCTTCCTGGGCCCCAACGGCGCCGGCAAG
>JBGQBD010000097.1:0-8266 GCA_041494645.1 Candidatus Limnocylindria bacterium | reverse complement strand
CCTGAACGCGGCCCAGTAGGCTTAGCTTCAGGTAGCGCGCAAGCAGGTCGGCAGGGAGCACGGGACGTAATGGACACGCAGCGGACGGCCATCGACCGCAGAACCCAGTCGCTACGCTCCGTCGCTCCCCGTCGACATCGAAGCATTCAGAAGACCGCCGGCAAGCTCTTGCCGTACCTGGCGATCCTGCCGGCGGTCGTCACCTTCGTGATCCTGCTTGGCATTCCGGTTGTGCTCGTGATCGAAACGAGCCTCCAGCATTTCGGACTGCGCGAGCTCATCAACGGCGGCCAGACCTGGGTCGGCCTGGCCAACTTCCAGACGATCATCGGCGACCCGGAATTCATCACCGTCGTAGTCAGGACGTTCGTGTTCATGGCAGCGAACGTGGCTCTCACGATCGCCCTGGGAACCCTCGTCGCCATCCTGCTCGAGCGGTTGAACGCGAAGGTCAGGCTGCTCCTGTCCGTCGCCATGGTCCTGGCCTGGGCAACGCCCGCGCTGACCGGCAGCGTCATCTTCCAGTGGCTCTTCGACAGCAAGCTCGGCATCGTCAACTGGGCCCTGAGCAGCATGGGCGTTTTCGGCGACTGGCTCAATCACTCCTGGTTCGACACCGGCCTTTCGACGTTCGCGATCATCACGCTCCTGATCGTGTGGCAGTCGATCCCGTTCGTGGCGTTCAGTCTGTACGCGGGGATCCTGGCCATCCCGAAGGAGCAGATCGAGGCGGCCCGAGTGGATGGCGCCTCCGAGCGCCAGGTTTTCCGGCACATCACGTTGCCCGCGATCCGGCCGCTCCTGATGATCCTGACCTTCCTGTCGATCATCTGGGACTTCAAGGTCTTCACTCAGATCTACACGATGCTCCAGGGCGGGCCCGACGGCCAGACCGTCACCCTCTCCATCTATGCCTACATCAAGGGCCTGAGCGAAAGCCGGTACGGCATCGCGGCCGCGGTCTCCGTCGTGATGGTGATGCTCCTGATGGTCGTGCTCATTCCCTACATTCGGAGCATGACGAAGGGTCAGGTGGAGCAGTGAGCCGCCGAGCCAGGCGCGCGGTCGTCAACGGCACCGGGTTCATCGTTGCCCTCCTGTTCGCGTTCCCCGTCTACTGGATGGTGATCACGGCGTTCAAGGGAGCCGACCAGATCCAGACATATGTGCCCGTCTTCATCCCGTCGCCGACGCTCGACAATTTCACCAAGGCGATCGCGCAGCCGCACTTCACGGACTTCCTGCGCAACAGCGTCGTCGTCACCTTTGCAACCGTCGGACTCGCGATCGTGGTCGGCTTCCTGGCTGCGGCCACCGTCGCCCGGACGAAGTTCCGCGGCAAGGCCAGCTTCCTGCTCCTCGTCGCGGTGGCCCAGATGGCGCCGTTCGAGGCCCTGCTCATCCCGTTCTTCCTGTTCATGCGCGACACGCCGGTGTACGGGCAACTGCCCTCGCTGATCCTGATCTACTTCATCTTCACGCTGCCGTTCACCATCTGGTCGCTGCGGGGGTTCATCTCCGGCATCCCCGTCGATCTCGAAGAGGCGGCCATGGTCGACGGCTGCTCCCGCTTCGGGGCGTTCATGCGCGTGACGGTGCCGCTGCTCGGACCCGGGCTCGTAGCCACCTCGATCTTCTGCTTCATCACGGCCTGGAACGAATACTTCTATGCCTTCGTGTTCATGACCGACGCCCAGAACTACACGCTGCCGGTCTGGCTCGGCTCGTTCCGTACCAACTTCGGGACCGACTGGGGCGCCACGATGGCCGCTTCCACGCTGTTCACCTTGCCGGTCCTGGTCTTCTTCCTCCTCATCCAGAAGCGGATGGTCAGTGGGCTGACCGCGGGAGCCGTAAAGGGATGAGTTCGACGACGTCCCCGGATATCGGCGCGGACGCCGATTCGCCCGCGGTTCCGGGCGCGGCAGCGGCTGCGGCCGCGGCGCTCGCCGGCGTGCGCTTCCTGCGCTCGTTCGACGGCCTGGAGCCGAGCGCCGGCATCCTGGCCGCGATCCGGGAAAGGCGCATTTCCGGAGTCACGCTCTTCCGGGCTCGCAACGTCTCGACGCCGGAGCAGGTTCGCGCGCTCTGCGCGGCGCTCCAGGCCGAGCGACCTGCCGGCGACCCGCCGCTCGTCATCGGCATCGATCAGGAGGGCGGGCAGCTCCAGGCCGTCGGCGACGGCGTCACTGCATGGCCGGGGAACCTGGCCCTCGGCGCAACCGGATCCGAGGAACTGGCTCGCCGAGCCGGCCGGGCCATCGGGGCGGAGGTAGCCGCACTCGGAGGCACGCTCGTCTACGCGCCGGTGTGCGACGTTCTACAGCGAAGCTCGGCCACGCCGCTGGGAACGCGTCCGTTCGGCGACGATCCGAAGCTCGTTTCGAAGCTTGCGGCCGCGATGACCGCCGGCCTGCAGGAAGCCGGTATCGCGGCGACGCTCAAGCACTTCCCCGGCCACGGGTCCGCGGCCGCCGACTCGCACAAGGCACTGCCGGTTGTGCGCCATGACCTCGCCGAGCTGCGCGCCTGCGAGCTGCTGCCGTTCGTCGCAGGCATCGGGGCCGGCGCGCGTGCCGTCCTGCCGGGCCACCTCGCCGTGCCGGCCCTTACCGGCGGCGTGGCGATTCCCGCCACGGTCGCGCCGGCAATCCTCGAGGGGCTGCTCAGGGATGAGCTGGGTTTCCGGGGGGTGACCATCAGCGATGCCCTGGACATGGCCGGCGCATCCCAGGCCGGCGGCCTCGGAGGCACGGTCGGCGCGGCGGCGGACGCGGGCATGGACCTGTTGCTCCTCAATCATCCGGCGGACGCGGAAGAAGCCGCCTTCGAGTCGCTCCGCGTCGCTATCGAGTCCGGCGCAGTGGACCGGGGGCGAACCGAGGCGTCGCGCGACCGAATCCTGGCCCTGCGCTCGCACCTGGCCGCCGTCGTCCAGCCCTCGCTCGACGTCGCGGGATGCGCGGACCACCGCGCTCTCGCACGGGAGATCGCCGAGGCGTCCGTGACCCTCGTGCGGGATCCGGCCGGGCTCGTGCCGCTCGGCGCGGCCGCCGGTCGCGTCGCCGTTGTGGCTCCGGCGCCCGTCGACCTGACCCCGGCCGAGACTTCGTCATACCTCCGGATCGGGCTCGCGGCGGCCCTGCGAGCGCGCGGGCTCGCGGTCGATGAATTCACGACGCCACTCGATCCGGGGCCCGCGGACGTGGCCGCGATCGCCTCGGCGGTTGCAGGCCACGCGACCGTCATTGTCTGCACGTTCGACGCCGTCAGCCTGCCGGGTCAGGCCGCGCTCTTCGCGCGGCTGGCCGGCGGCGCGGCGGGCGGGGCCTCGGGTGAGCCCGCGGCGGGAGCCGGCCGGCATGTCGTGGCAGTCGCTCTTCGCAGCCCGTACGACGTCGCGCTCTACCCGGCCGCGGTCGCGTCAATATGCACATACGGCATACAGCCGCCGCAGATCGAGGCCCTCGCCGATGCCCTGATCGGCGGGATCCCGTTCGCTGGGCGTCTGCCGGTAAGTCTGGAGTCCGCACCATGAGCACGCGCTCGGAACTCGGGGAAAGCCCCAGGATCGTGGGTCAGCTGCTCGGCGCAGCCGGACATGTAGAGGCGGTCGCTCGCGCCGTTCGCGCACGCGACATAGACCTCGCCGTCATCGCCGCCCGCGGAACGTCCGACAATGCCGCCCTCTACGCCCAATACATCCTCGGCGCGCGCAACGGCCTTCTCGTCGCACCGGCGGCGCCGTCGCTCGTGTCCCTGTACGGAGCGCCGCCCAGGCTTTGCAACGCGCTGGTCATCGGGATCTCGCAGTCGGGAAGATCGCCCGACGTGGTTGCGGTACTGGCGGAGTCCCGCCGCCAGGGGGCGCTGACGGTCGCCATCACCAACGACCCCACGTCGGAGCTGGCCGCCGCGGCCGAGTACCTCGTTGAACTCGAGGCCGGCGAGGAACGTGCGGTCGCCGCAACCAAGACGTATCTCGCCGAGATCGCCGTCATCGCCATGCTTTCGGCCGCTCTCTCCGGGGACCAGGCCTCCCAGGATGAGCTGTGGGCGATCCCTGCGGCACTCCAGGCCGCTCTCGAACAGGAGGAGGTCGTCATCCCGCTCGCGGTGGCCTGGGCCAGGGAAAACCGATGCGCTGTTCTGGCTCGCGGGTTCCACTACGCCACGGCCCGGGAATGGGCCTTGAAGCTCAAGGAACTGGCCTACGTCCTGGCGGACCCGTATTCCGCCGCGGACTTCCAGCACGGTCCCATCGCCCTGATCACCGAGGGCTTCCCGGTTCTAGCCGTGGCCACCAGCGGGCCGGCGCTCGAGGGCATGACCGAGCTGCTCGGCCGGCTGCAGAAGGCCAGGGCGCGGCTCCTGATCCTGTCCGACGTACCCGCGCTGGGCGACCTCGGGGCCTGCGTCCGGATCCCGAGCGTGCCCGAGTGGCTCTCGCCGCTCGTGGCCATCGTCCCGGCCCAGCTCTTCGCCTACCACCTCGCCCGCGCCCGCGGGATGGATACGGAAGCCCCCCGCAACCTTTCGAAAGTGACACTGACGCTGTGATCCGACTCTACGGCCACCTGTACGCACCGCAAGACCGTGGCCTCTGCCTGGTCACCGTGGAAGGGACCGGCATCACGGCGATCGAGCCGGCCGAAGTCCAGGCTCCGGGGAGTCTGGGCGGGCCGGCGGCTCGGATCCTTCCCGGTCTCCTCGACATTCAGCTCAACGGCGCCTTCGGCGACGACTTTGCCGATCCGGCGGCCGCGATGGATCGCATCTGCCGCGACTTGCCGCAATTCGGCGTCACCGGCTTCGTGCCCACCGTCGTGACGTCGCAGGCCGCCGCCTACGGCCCCGCTCTGGCGAACCTGCGCCGCAGGTCGGCCCCTGGAGAGGCCGCCGTCATGGGCGTCCATATCGAGGGCCCGTATCTCAGCCCCAGGTACGCCGGCACTCACGATCCGGCGCAGCTTCGCCACCCGGACCTCGACGAAGCGGCGGCCTGGCTCGAGGCCGGCGACATCGAATCGGTCACCCTTGCGCCCGAACTTCCCGGCGCGCTGCCGCTCATCGAGTTTCTCGTCCGCAACGGCGTCCGAGTGTCGATGGGCCACACCGATGCGACCTGGGACGAGGCCGGCGCCGCGGTAGACGCTGGGGCAACCACGGCCACTCATCTGTTCAACGCCATGCGGCCGATCCGGCACCGCGATCCCGGCATCGCCGGCTACGTACTCGCGTCGCACGTACCAGCCGGCTTCATTGCCGACGGCAACCACATCGCCTTCGAGACGATCCGGATGATTGCCCGGATAAAGGCGCCCGACGAGCTCGTCCTGGTGACCGATGCGCTGGCCGGGCTGGGCATGCCGCCGGGCGGGTACTGGCTCGCCGGTCGTGAGTACATCTCCGACGGCACGTGCGGGCGGCTTCCTGATGGCACGCTCTGCGGATCGCTGCTGCCGCTCAATCGAGCCATCCGCAACCTGGTAGAAAAGGCAGGCCTGGAGCCCGCGGTCGCCGTTCGGCTGGCGACGCTCAACCCGGCCCGAGTCCTCGGCCTGGATGGATCCCGCGGACGGGTCGAGGTCGGCCAACACGCCGATGTCGTGGTCGTGGACGATGCCTGGGAGGTGCTCGCGACGGTCGCCGGCGGAGCCCTCGCATACACGGCGGCCGGCGCCCCCGCGGTGGCCGGGAGCGTGGAATGACGCTCGCTCAGGCCATCGACGCGACGCCGCCCCGGCCGTATCTCGACGAACTCTCGGCCGCCCTGGAGCGTGCCCGGCGGGCGAACCGCCAATCGCTCACGGATGCCGCCGCGATCGTCGAGAGGGTGGTAGCCGGAGACGGCATCGTCTTCGCATTCGGCAGCGGGCACTCCCAACTCGCCGTCCTGGATCTGAACCGCCGGGCCGGCTCGATCGCCGCCCTGCAGGTCGTCTTCGACCCGAGCTGGGGCGCGGCCGAGCACGTGGCCGGGTACGGCGAGACGCTCCTCGCTGACGCCGCGCCGGGCCCGCGCGACTGCCTGATCGCCATAAGCCATTCGGGCAGGACCGCCGCCGCGATCGACGTCGCGTCGCGGGCTCGGGCGGCCGGAGCGGCCGTGATCGCGGTGACCTCGAGACCCGCCCAGGACTCGACGGGGCGGCGCCTGCATGAGTTCGCGGACGTGGTGCTCTACGACGGAGCCCCGGACGAGGATTCGGGCATCGGCGGACACCGGCCGAGCCTCTGGGCTGCTCCAACCTCGACCGTGGTAGCTACGGCGCTCCTGCACGAGGTCATCGGCGAGGCCGTCGGCCGGATGGCGGCCAGCGGATTGGAAGCGCCGGTCCTCCGGTCCAACTCGGACATCGGCGGCCGGCAGCACAACGAGCGGCTTCGCGACCTCTACCGGGGGCGCGTCCGCCTGGTGCTCTGAGGACGGATGAAGTGGCCCGCCGCAGCGGGATTGCGAGGGGGAGAGAGGAACGAATGGACATTCGCGATGTGCGCCGGGCCTCGGGCCGTTTTCTCGTGCCGCCCCGGGTAACCCCGCCGCTCGATCCCGAATTCCGGCCGTCGGTCCTCGCCCTCCTAGAGCTGGCACGGGCCGCGGGCCAATCGGACGGGGGAGCCAGGGCTTCGGTCGCGGTGGAACGGCCGGGCGGTTCGGTCTGCGTCCGCGAGGTCGCCGTCTTCGGTGACGCCCATCCGGACGCGGCCACCGGTCACGCCTTCTGCGAGAGGGTCGTCAAGTCGATCTTGTGGTCGCGGGGCGGCTGCCGGGTCTGGGTCGACGGCCCGGCCGGTCTCGTCGAGTCTCTGCGCCGCCACTACCTCGAGGACCCTGCCGGACGTTTCGATGCAAGGATCCTGGGCAAGGAGGTCTACGGGTCGCCTCTCGAGGTGATCGCGGCGCCGCGTTCGTCCTTCCCGGCCTCTCGCGAAGCCACCGAACAGCTCGGCGGGCACCTCGACGGTTGCCGGATCGGCTTCGATCTGGGCGCGAGCGACCGCAAGGTGGCCGCCGTGCTCGACGGCAAGGTCGTCTTCAGCGAGGAGGTCCGCTGGGATCCGTCGCGCCACGAGGACCCGCAGTGGCACTTCGACGAAATCATGGACTCGCTCCGGACGGCCGCGGCCCACCTGCCCCGCGTCGACGCGATCGGTGGAAGCTCGGCCGGGATCTACCTCGACAGCGAAGTCAGGGTTGCCTCGCTCTTCCGGTCCGTGCCGCCCGATCAGTTCGAGCGAAGAGTCCGCGGCATCTTCCGCGATCTTCGGGCCGCCTGGGGCGGGATCCCCTTCGTCGTGGTCAACGACGGCGAAGTGACCGCACTCGCGGGCGCGAGCAGCGCCGGGGTCGGGTCGTTGCTCGGTGTCGCAATGGGTTCGAGCGAAGCCGCGGGTTACGTCAGGCCGGACGGTGGCTTGACATCCTGGCTCAACGAGCTGGCCTTCACCCCGATCGACTACCGGGCCGATGCGCCGGTCGACGAGTGGTCCGGAGACCGCGGCTGTGGCGTCCAATACCTCTCCCAGCAGGCCGCGGGACGGCTTCTCCCCGCCGCCGGAATCGAGGCCGATCCGTCCAGCCCGCTCCCAGAACGACTCGTGCTGCTCCAGGGGCTGATGGCCGCAGGAGACCCCAGGGCGGAGCGCGTGTACGAGACGATCGGGACGTACCTCGGCTATGCCTTGCTCGACTATCGCGACCACTACGAGTACCGGCACGTACTCCTCCTGGGGCGGGTCACGACGGGGCCGGGCGGCGACGTGATCAACGCCCGAGCCCGGGCGGTACTCGAAGCGGAGGCTCCGGATGCCGCCGCAGAGATCACCTTCCACGCGGCCTCGGAGCGCGACAAGCGACACGGCCAGGCCGTCGCCGCGGCCAGTCTCCCGAACCTGGCGAGATAGCGGGCCCTCGCCACACGGCACACCAGGCGCGTAACGGAGAAGGTCGGCGAGGTGGAGCCGCCGGGAAACCGGCCCGCCCGGCTGCGCACGATCGTCGGCGTCGACAACCTCCGCGGCGCCATCGTCAGCCACCAGCAGCTGCGGGACCTTGCGCTGCAGCTCGCCGCCCCGCTCGGCCTCGAGGTCCGGCCGGACGACGACTGAGGCCGTTGCGGCGGCGCGGCAAGCATGAAGAGAGGCCGCCCGCCGGAGCGAGCGGCCTCTCCGTTGCGAGGTACGAAGCCGGCCACTTTTGCCAGGACGAGTGTGCGAGAGTCGATGACCTGCTTGGAAGGCGGGGGCATCGGGACCGACAGAT
>JBGQBD010000096.1:0-8337 GCA_041494645.1 Candidatus Limnocylindria bacterium | reverse complement strand
GGACGTCCTCGGGCTGGCTCGCCAGGACAATCAGGCAGCCGTCCAGCTGTTCGCCGTTCGCGGCGGCAAGGTGGTGGGCAGGGACGTGTTCCTGCTCGAGGCCCCGCGCGAGACGGACGACGCCGCCGTTCTGGCGGGCTTCGTGCAGCAGTACTACGAGCGGGCCACCAACATCCCGCCGGACGTGCTCGTGCCCGCGCTCCCCGCAGACGCGGCGGATCTGGAGGGATTCCTCGCCGGCAGGCGGGGAGCGGCCGTCCGCCTCCACGTCCCGCAGCGCGGCGAGAAGCGCGAGCTGCTGGAACTTGCCACTCGCAATGCCACCGAAACCCTGCAGCGCGAACATGCCCGCTGGCTGGCCGACCAGGGCAAGACCCTGGCCGCGCTGGAGGAGCTGGCGGAGGCGCTGGGTCTCGCGGGCGCACCCCGCCGGATCGAGTGCTACGACATCAGCAACTTCCAGGGCGCCCAGTCCGTCGGCAGCATGGTCGTCTTCGAGGACGGCCGGCCGCGCACCGGGGAGTACCGCCGCTTCCGGATCAAGGAGGTCGTGGGGGCGAACGACTTCGCCAGCCATCAGGAGGTGCTGGGGCGCCGCTTCAAGCGCGCTCGGTCGGGCGAGGAGGGCACTGAGGAGGAGCTGCGCTGGCGGCTGCCGGATCTGGTCGTCATCGACGGCGGCAAGGGTCAGCTCTCCGCGGCCAAACAGGTGCTCGACGAGCTCGGCTTTGGCGATCTCGCGGTCGTGGGGCTGGCCAAGGAGCGCGAGGAGATCTTCCTGCCGGACCGGGAAGGGCCGGTGCTGCTGCCCGCAACCTCGCCGGCGCTCTACCTGATGCAGCGGCTCCGGGACGAGGCCCATCGATTCGCGATCACTTATCACCGCTCCCTGAGGGCCCGGGCCGCCACGCGCTCCGCTTTCGATGACCTGCCGGGCGTGGGCCCGAAACGACGGGCCGCCCTGCTACGGGTCTTCGGATCGGCGAAGCGAGTGCGCGAGGCGCCGGTGGAGCAGGTCGCGGCCGTGCCGGGGATAGGGCCGGGCCTGGCGGCGAAGATAAAAGCCGGCCTCGAGGGCTGAGGAGCGGCGTCGGGGTCAGTGGTCGGGCCGTGCGCCGCCGAGCCGAACCCTGCTATCATCCCGCCTCGTGCGAAGAGTAGTGCCCCTCCTCATCCTGATCCTCGGCGCGATCGCGATATGGGTCGATTTTGTGCCGGGTGCCAGGTTTGTCGTTCTGAGCAACATCGACGCCGGCCTCGGGCAGACGCCCCAGACGAAGCTGGGCCTCGATCTGCAGGGCGGCTTCGAGATCAAGTACCGTGCCGTGACCCCGGCAGGGCAGAAGGATCCGACCTCCGCCCAGATGGAAACCATTCGATCGATCATGGAGCAGCGCGTCAACACCACGGGCGTCTCCGAGCCGATCGTCGAAACCGTCGGATCGAACGAAGTGCTGGTGCAGGTGCCGGGCGCAACGGATCCAGATGCCATCCGGAGGCTGGTGGGCAAGACGGGACAGCTCTCGTTCGTGCTGCTTCCACCCGATGCCGCCAACTACGGCACGCAGAGCGCCCCGGGCGCCAAGACCGTGCCGCTCCCGGGAGACACCATCGACCCAACTCTGCCCGCCCAGTTCACGGGCAGTCAGCTGGACCTGGGCTCGATCAGCGCCCAGGTGGATTCCGGCACCGCCGGCAATCTGTGGGTCGTCAACTTCGCCTTTGCCGGTACCGCCGGCAGCGCGTTCGAGACCTGGTCCAGCCAGCACATCAACGACTTCTTCGCCATCGTGCTCGACACCAAGGTCATCTCCGCGCCATACCTGAAGAGCACGATCACCGGCGGCAAGGGTCAGATCAGCGGCAGTTTCACGCCCCAGAGCGCGAAGGATCTGGCGACCATCCTCCAGTACGGCGCCCTGCCGTATCCCGTCGCGGAGGAGAGCAGCCAGGACATCCCGGCCACCCTCGGCAAGGCCTTCCTCAACCAGACTCTCTTCGCCGGCGCGATCGGCATCGGCCTGGTCCTGCTCTTCATGCTGGTCTATTACCGGCTCCCCGGCCTGGTGGCCGGCCTGGCGCTCACGTACTACGGCGTTGCGGTCCTGGCCGTGTTCCGGATCATCCCCGTCACGCTGACCCTGGCCGGCATAGCGGGCTTCGTGCTCTCGGTAGGAATGGCGGTTGACGCCAACATCCTCATCTTCGAGCGAACCAAGGAGGAGCTGCGGGCCGGCAAGACGCTGGTCACGGCGATCGAAGCCGGCTTCAATCGAGCCTGGAACTCCATCTTCGACTCGAACGTCTCCTCTCTCATCACCGCGTCGATCCTGTACTTCGGCGGCTCGTCGACGATCAAGGGCTTCGCCCTCGTCCTGATCATCGGCGTCGCGACCTCGATGTTCACCGCCGTCACGGTCTCGCGGACCCTCCTCAGGCTGGTGGTCCACCAGCAGTTCGCCCAGCGGGCATGGCTGTACGGCGTGACCGACGAGGAGTTCCAGGCCAGGGCGATGGTCGGTCGATACGGCCGGCGGGAGGCCCGCGGGCGTGTTTGATGTCATCGGCAAGAGGAACTGGTTCTTCCTCTTTTCCGGCCTGATCGTCGTACCCGGCCTGATCTTCATCCTGCTGACGCCCGCCACGAACGGGCAGGTCGGCCTGAAGTTCTCGGTCGACTACACCGGCGGGACGGTCTGGCAGATTCAGTTCAAGAACCCGAACGCGTCCACGGACGAGGTGAAGGCGGTCCTGGTCCAGCAGGGCATCACGGACGCGGAGGTCAGCGAAGACAGCGCCCACAACATCACGATCCGCACCAAGCGGGCTGACCTCCTGCCGCCTCCCACCCCACAGCCGGTTCTCACTCCTTCGCCCAGCCCGTCTGCCGGTGCGAGCGCGGCCGCATCGGGGAGCCCCGCCGCGACCCCCTCAAGCGCGCCGAGTGCCAGCGCGAGCGCGAGTGCGGTGGCCAGCGCCAGCGCCAGTGCAGCGGCCAGCGCCAGCGCCAGTGCGGCGGCCAGCGCGGCGGCCAGCGCGAGTGCGGTGGCCAGCGCCAGCGCCAGCGCGGCGGCCAGCGCCAGCGCGAGTGCGGCGGCCAGCCCGACGCCTTCCCCGACGGCCACGCCCAACAGCGTCGATCAGGCCGGCCAGAAGTGCGATCTGCACCTGCCCACGTCCGGGACCCTCGCCCAGGTAGCCGCGGCGCTCCAGGCCGATCCCAAGCTCGGTCCGATCGCCTGCACCGGCATCCAGAGCACGGTCGGCCCGATCGTCAGCGCCCAGCTGATCCAGCAGGCCGTCTTGCTGATCCTTCTGGGCTCGCTGGGCATCCTGATCTGGATCGGCATCCGGTTCCAGAGCATCAAGTTCGGCGCAACGGCCGTGACGGCCCTGGCTCATGACGTCATCGTCGTCGTTGGCATCTTCGCGATCCTGGGCACGATCTTCGGAGTCCAGATAGACGCCCTGTTCGTCACGGCCATGCTGACGGTCATCGGCTTCAGCGTGCACGACACCATCGTCGTGTTCGACCGGATACGCGAGAATAAGGCCCGCCACGCCGGTGAGCCGTTCGACCAGATCGTGAACCATTCGATCCTGCAGACCTTCGGCCGGTCGATCAACACCAGCCTCACGGTCGTCATCACTCTCACCGCGCTGCTCTTCTTCGCGGGCGCGTCGATCCACTACTTCATTCTGGCGCTGTTGATCGGCATCATCTCCGGCACGTACTCGTCGATCTTCAATGCCAGCCCGCTGCTCGTGGTCTGGCAGTTGTGGGACGACAGGCGGCGCGCCGAGCGCCTGGCGGCGCTGCGCGGAGGCCGTCGCTACTAGCTCCGGCGCAGCCGCGAATCCGGACCCGTGACGCGCATCGCATGCCGTGGCGTGACTGGCATGGGCCGGGAGAATCCGCAAATACGCCGGCGTTGAGCCGGGCGTGGCATGCTGGTCGGCATGATCCAATCCCTGTACCGCTGGCGCGCTCCGGTGCCCGTCTCGATCGATGGCGCGCGCCGGGCATTGGCCGCCGAGCGGGGCATCTCCGAACGGCTGCTGGCGATCCTCGCCGCGCGCGGTGTCGTCGACGCCGGTGCCCTGGCGGCGTTTCTCGCGCCGGCCGAGGAAGGGCTGCATGATCCGCGGCTGCTCCCCGACGCGGAGGCCGCTCTTCGGAGAGTGGCGCAGGCGCGGGCGGGGCACGAGCGGATCCTCGTCTACGGCGACTTCGACGCGGACGGCCTCACGGGCCTGTCGATACTCGTGCTGGCCCTGCGGCATCTCGAGCTGGACGCCGAGCCGTACGCGCCCGAGCGACTGGCCGACGGCCACGGCCTCTCGATCCGGGCCATCGAACGGGCAGTGGCGGAGGGGCGGTCGCTCATCGTGACCGCCGACTGCGGCACGAGCAGCGGCCCGGAGATCGAACTGGCCGCGGGCCGAGGCGTTGACGTACTTGTGACGGACCACCACCACGCCCCCACCTGGCCGCTCGCGGCGGTGGCCGTGGTCAATCCCGCCCGCGTCGACAGTACCTATCCGGAGCGCCAGCTGACCGGCGCCGGAGTGGCCTGGAAGGTGGCCGCACTCCTGATCGGCGAGCTGGAGGTGCGGTCGAGACCCGCGGTAGGATCGCCCCTGCCGGAGGTCATCCGAGGGCTGACGGACCTCGCCCTGATCGGCACGGTTGCGGACGTGGCGCCCATCCTCGGCGAGAACCGGTCCATCGCGCGCATCGGGCTGGACCAGCTGCGCAACGCCCCCCGCCCCGGCCTGGCGGCCCTGCTAGAGCGAGCCGGCCTGGCGCTCGAGCGAGTGGACCTGGAAGGCATCGGATTCGTCGTGGCCCCCCGTCTCAACGCCGCCGGCAGGGTGGGGGAGGCGGCGCGGGCGGCTCGCCTGCTCCTCGCCGGCGATCGCGCCGAGGCGGACGCCCTGGCCGCCGAGATCGAGAAGGCAAATCTGGACCGGCGCGAGATGACTCGCGTGGCCCTGGCCGAGGCCCGGCGCGACCTGGGTCTGGATCCAGGGCCGGACGCCAGGGCGGATTCGCACGGCTCTCCCGCTGCGCCGCGTGACCTGCCCGCCGCGCTGCTGCTCCGAGGGGAGTGGGGCGTCGGTATCATCGGCCTCATCGCCGGGAGGCTGGCGGAGGACCTGGATCGCCCGGCCGTGGTAGCGACCCTCGCCGATCCCGAGGCGGGGATCCTGCGGGCATCGTGTCGCAGTCCCGGTGGATACAACCTGGCAGAGGCGCTGATCGCCTGCCAGGACCTCCTGATCCGCCACGGCGGCCACGCTGCCGCGGCGGGCTTCGACATCGCCGCGGACCGCTGGCCGGAGTTCGCGGCGCGCTTCCTGGAGCTGGCGTCGAGGGTCGCACGTCCGTCCGGCCCGCCGGAGCTGACCGTCGACCTCGTGCTCCCGGCCGACTCTGTTGACTATGGGTTCGTCCGTGAGATCGGGCTCCTGGAACCTACGGGCGTCGGCAACCCCGCTCCCACCGTCGCCATCATGGGGCTCCGCGTGGTCAGAGTGCGCTCGGCAAATGGTGGTCACACTCAGCTCGTCCTGGGGCGCAGTCGCGACGTGCTCGACGCCGTGGCATTTCGTCGATCGGACCTGCCGGCGATGCTTCACGAGGGCGACCGCATCGACGTCGTCGCCCGAGCGGCCAGCCGCAGGTTCGGCGGTTTCGAGTCGATCCAGCTCGAGGTCCTGGACGTTGCGGCCGAGGGAGTGCAGCCGGCCACGGTCGCAGACGGCAGCCTCGGCGGCGCCGTGATGGGCAAAGCCCGCGTCGGATAACCTTCGCTGCGATGAACCCCTACCTCGATCGCCTGGCGGCGCGGACGCGAAAGGTCCGGTCGGTGCTGTGCGTTGGCTTGGATCCCCAGCCCGAGGCCCTGCCGGCGGGCTTTTCGGCGAAGTTGGCCGGTGTCGAACGCTTCTGCGAGGTGCTGCTGGAGGCGGCCGTGCCCTACGCGGCTGCGGTGAAGCCGAATCTGGCGTTCTTTGAGGCCTTCGGGTCGGCCGGAATAGCGGCGCTCGAGCGTCTTCGGGGCCGCGTGCCGGCGGACGTTCCGTTCATCGCCGACGCCAAGCGCGGCGACATCGGGTCGACCGCCGCCCGTCAGGCCGCTGCCCTGTACGACATCCTGGGCTGCGATGCGGTCACGGCCAATCCGTATCTCGGGTCGCAGGCGATCGCGCCGTTCATCGATCGCTGGGACAGGTTCGCCTACCTGCTGTGCCGGACCTCGAACCCGGGCGCCGAGGAGTTGCAGGGGCTGGAGGTGGCGGCCGATCCTGCTGTCGGCGCCCCCGCTGAGCCGCTCTATGCGCGGGTCGCCCGGCGGGCGCAGACCTGGGGACCGGGTGGGACCGTCGGCCTGGTCGTCGGCGCGACGGTGCCTGTGGAGCTGGAACGAATTCGGGGCATCGCGCCCGGGCTCGCTCTTCTCGTGCCCGGCGTCGGCGCCCAGGGCGGGGAAGTGGAGCCGGTGCTGCGCTACGGCCCTGCCACCGTCACCCCGGCAGGCGGCCGCCCCGGTGGGGGGCTGCTTGTCAACGTGTCGCGCGGGATCGCCGGGGCGGCCGGGTCCGCCACGTCCGGAGCCGCTGCCGGCTCCGCGGCCATGGACGTGGGCGACCTGCTTGCGGCCGCGGCGGCGGAGTGGGCAGAGCGGCTGCGGGTCGCCCTCTGAGCCACCGGGTCGCGCCGACGGGCTCGCGGTGGCGCCGGGCCACTGCCGGGGCCAGCGCCGGGGCCGCTGGGCGGGCGCGATAGACTAGGCTCATGCGGAGCACTTCGGACGGGGTCCAGGCAAGCGCCGGTGGATCACCCGGCGAGGCCGGCGTTCGACCGCGTCCTCCACGCCAGGGACCGCCGGCCCGACGGGCACACGTGCGCGGCGCGGTCGAGGTCCGGCCCAAGGCAGAGAGGCGGGGCCAGAACGAGCAGCGGGTCGTGATCCTGAGCGGCCTGTCCGGGGCCGGCAAGACCGCCGCGACCAAGCTGTTCGAGGACCTGGGCTACGCCTGCATGGACAATGTGCCAGGCGAGCTCCTGCCCGATCTTGCCGAGCTCGTGTCGGCCGATCGCCACAGGTTCGAGAAAGTCGCCATCGTCCTTGACGTGCGGGCCGGCAACGCGCCGCTGGCGCTGGCGGCGATGCGCGGCGCTCTGGAGGGGCGAGGCATCAAGCCGCGGGTCATCTTCCTCGAGGCTCGCGACGACGTCCTGATCCGCCGCTTCTCCGAGACTCGACACCGCCATCCGCTGGCCGGGCGGCGGGGGATAGCCGGTTCGATCGCGGAGGAACGCCGCCTTCTCGATCCGGTTCGGGCGGACTCGGACGTAGTCGTCGACACGTCGGACCTGTCGCTGCGCCAGCTCAAGGAGCGGATCTTCGCCAACCTGGTCGAGGCCCCCTCCGGCCAGGATCTGGTCTTCCAGCTGATCAGCTTCGGCTTCAAGTACGGCGTGCCTCTGGAGGCCGACCTGGTGTTCGACGTCCGGTTCATGGAGAACCCCTACTACGTCGACGAGCTTCGACACCTGTCTGGACTGACGCCGGCCGTGCGCGACTACGTCATGGGCCAGCCGATCGCCCAGCAGTTCCTCGATTTCCTGGGCCGTTTCCTGGATCTTACGGTGCCGGGGTTCAAGAGCGAGGGCAAGACCAGGCTGACCATCGCCATCGGCTGCACGGGCGGCTACCACCGCTCGATCGTCATCGCCGAGGAGCTGCGGGCGTGGCTGGAGCGGCGAGATTTCGGAACCGTGGCCGTCTTCCACCGCGAGCTGGAGCGCGAATGAGAGTGGCGCCGTTCCACATCAGCGTCGCCGTGCTGCGGCGCTGGATGCAGCCGGGTATCGGCATCAAGCGCTGGCTGGTCGTCGTCTTCATCGGTGAGCTGCTCCTGGCCATCGCCGGCGCCCTCCTTCTTCGCCAGGTGTATCGCGACTACGACTTCTCGGGCCCGAGCCAGACGGCTCTGTACCTACTCACGCTCCAGTTCGTGCCCTACTGGGTCAGAGGGATGTTCGTCGGCGGGATCGGTGTCGGGCTCTTCGTCTACGGTTCCTGGCGGACCGTGCGCGCCTTGATGGACCCGTTCCGGAGTTCGGACGGGGCGCAACCTCTCGTCGAGGTCATCTACCAGAAGCGATTCCTGTCGCGCGGCCCGAAGATCGTCGTCATCGGCGGCGGCACCGGCCTGTCGACGCTTCTGCGCGGCATCAAGGAGCACACGAGCAACATCACCGCCGTGGTGACCGTCGCTGACGACGGGGGTTCGTCCGGGCGGCTGCGCGAGGAGCTGGGGATT
>JBGQBD010000095.1:0-8361 GCA_041494645.1 Candidatus Limnocylindria bacterium | reverse complement strand
GTTGGCAGTGTCACCGCCGGCCAGGCTGCCGGTGGTGATCGTGGGGACGCCCGCCGAGCTCGTCGTGCCGTCGTAGCCCTTGGAGTTGGTGGCCGCGGTGACGGTGATGGCGCGGGCCGTGATGTTCGCGGTCGTCGTCGGCTGGGTCAGGGTGTAGTTGCCGGCGCTCGCGCCCGAGATGGTAAGGCCCGAGACGGTGACCGTCTTGGCTGTGCCGGCGTTCTTGGTGTTGAAGGTGCCGGTGGCACCGGCCGTGCTAAGCGTGACGGTGTCACCGCTGACCACGCCGACGAGGGCGGCGCTGCCCGTGTTGAGCGTCGCCGTGGTGCCGCCGTCGTAGCCCTTGTTGTTGGCGGTGATGCCGCTGACCGTGAGGAGCCGTTTGGTCACCGTCAGGGATCCGGTGCCAGTGACTCCGTTGCCGGTGTTGCCCACCGTGAAGGTCGCTACGCCGGCTGGTGTCAGAGAGGTAGTCGTGGTCACCGTGAGCGTGCTCGTCCACGGCCCGGTTCTCAGGTTCATTGGCATACCGGAGAAGGCTCCGGTTGCGCCGGTCGGAAGCCCCGTGACGGTCAGCCTGGTGCTGCCGTTGCCGCCTCCAGTGGGCGTCACGGTGATCAGGAACGTCGCAGATCCCGCCGTCTTGTATGTGACGGTGCCGCTCTGCGATCCGACCGAGATCGCCCCCACTGACCTGGCCGCCGCCACGTACGGCCCAACGAGTGGGCCCCCGCCCGGGGCGCCCGCGGGCACGACCGGGTCGGTCGAGGTGTCGGACACGGCGCGGCCGAGGTTCAGGCGGCCGTTGCCGGTCTGCTCGGAGGTGCCGGCCGGGTCGGCGGTCCGGGCGAGCCGGCCGATGACGACGCCGTTGGTCAGGCTGGGATCGATGGCCATCAGGAGCGCGGCGGCTCCTGCGACCTGGGCGGCCGCAGCGGACGTGCCGCTCACAGCCGCGTAGGTCCCGCCCGCCATAGTCGCGGGGATGTCCTCGCCGGGGGCGGCCAGGAACGTGTCGGGCCCGTAGTTGCTCGAAGTCGCGAGCGTGTCGTTCTTGTCGGTGGCCGAGACGCCGACGACGTGCGTGTCGCCGGCCGGGTAAGTCGGGACGTTCGAGCCGCCGTTGCCCGTTGCCGCAACGACGACGACGTTCTTCGACCAGGCGTAGTCGATCGCGCTCTGGAGGGCGCTCGAGTAGCCGGGGTTCGAGAAGGACATGAGGATGACGTTCGCGCCGTGATCGGCGGCCCAGACGACGCCCGCGATGATGTCGCTGTCTTCACCGGTTCCCCCGGAGCCGAGGACCTGGACGGGGAGGAGGCTGACCCCGCCGTAGGCCACTCCGGCGATGCCGGTCGCGTTGTCGGTGGAAGCGGCCGCGATGCCGGCCATCTCGGTGCCGTGTCCGTTCGGATCCGTCTGCGCATTGGATCCGGTGAACGCGGAGTAGCCGGCCAGGACGTGTCCGGCGAGGTCCGGATGGGAGGCGTCGATGCCGGTGTCGAGGATGGCGATGATGGCCGTCTTGGTCGGGGTCACGCTGTCGTACGCGACATCCCAGCCGATCTTCGGCAGGTTCCACTGGGTCCCGTACTGCGGGTCGTTCGGCAGCGCGCCGGCCGAGCGGACGACGTCGTTCTCCACCTGGACGACGGCAGGATCGGCGAGGTAGGCCGCGCGGATGGCGGTCTCCCGGTCCGCCGGGACGTCGACGGTCCGAATCGCTAGCGGGTCGATGGCGTGCGTCTCGACGCCGCCGTCCGCTGCCACTGACGCGTCCATGGTCGCGTGCTTCGAGCCGGCGACGAACCGGATGATGAGGCTGGCGGTGCCGACCGGGCTTGGCGACGGGGAAGCGGTCGTCACGGGCGCTACGGTCGGACTCGCCGAGGCAGATTCAGCGGGCGACGGGGAAGCGGTCGTCACGGGCGCTACGGTCGGACTCGCCGGGGCAGATTCAGCCGGCGACGCGGTCGCGCCTGAATCCGAGCTGGGCGACGGAGGTGCGGACACATCCGGGCTCGAGCTGGCAACTGCCGACGGGTCCGCGTTCGGCAGCGGCGAGGCAGCGGCTGCCACCGCCGGGCCTACCATGGAGGCCAGCAGGAAGAAGATCTCGAGTATGGCCAGAAGCCGCAGCTTCATCGGCCAGTTGCGAGACAGGTCGGGCACGACCGCGCCTTCCTTTGGATTTCCGGAACGCAGAAGGTGGCCGCCGGACGCAGTACGACCCGGCGCACGACCGATGAGCGCCAGGTCGTCAGTGAGGAATCGGGCTCGTGAACTTGCGCAAGAAGTAGGCGATTCGGATGAGTGCCTGTTGCGGCCCGGTCCTCTCGTGCCGCGATCACGGCGGGGTCGAACTACGTACCTCTACCAATCCCTTTGATACTAAGAGACCAACGTGAATGTACTAAGCGTTTACGCGCGCTCGATGGCACCAGCATCGGCGATGCTCGGTGCTTGTCAATGACCGTGGAATGGGACTTTCGGCCGATCGGCCGCGGTCAATGGTCTACGCAGGCAGCTCCGGCCAGCCCGGCGCGCCGTACCCCGGCGCCGCTACAGGTACGTATCGGCGACCGAGCGAACCCGAAGGGCGGCCCGAGCCCGTTCGAGGTCCCAGCCGGCCGGCAGCTCGAACCCGACCTCCAGCTCGCGACCGGCCGGTAGATCGAAGTAGTTGTCGTCGAAGATGACGTCCGCGCCTTCGAGCGCCAGCTCGACCCAGCGGGCCAGCGCATCCGACCGAAGGCGTACGGCCGCCGAGCGATCGGAGGCCCCCGTCGCGCCGGCTCGCGCGATCTCTATATGTATCGTCGGCCGCCGGAGCGCGAGGTGCTTGTCCGGCACGAAGGGCGTGACGGCGAGCGCACACCGACTCCCTCCCTCCCGCAGCTCGGCCACCAGCACCGTGGCGCGACTCTCCTCCAGCTCTGCCGCCAACGGCACGGCGGCGACCGGCGTCGTCGCCAGCCCGCGGGCTTCGACCCCGGCGCGATAGGCGGCGATGACATGCCCGTCGAGCCGCTCCAGGGACCACAGAACCTCGCCCCGCCAGGCCGCTACCAGGTCGTTCGTGATCGACACGACGGCCTGGCCGCTCTCCACCGCGCACGACAGCAGGACGGGGGCGAAGAACCGCCGCGAGGCGTAGTGCAGCGCCTTCCAGCGGCCGAAATAGTCGATGCTCGACCAGGACGACACCGGCCAGCAGTCGTTGAGCTGCCAGTAGAGCGTCCCGCTGCAGCGGTCCCGTTCCCGCCGCCAGTGCTCGACGCCGACGCGCATCGCCTCGGCCTGGAGGATCTGGCTCAGGTATACGAGCCCGCCGAAGTCGCGGGGCAGCCGGAACTGCTGGGCGAGGTAATAGAGGATGCGGGCGTTCCCGGCCTCGCAGCGCTGGTGGTGGTCCAGCACCGCGGAGCCGAGATTCCAGCCGGACGGGTCGCTGGCGAAGGCCGCGATCGTCGCCTCGGCCGGCAGGGACTCGAAGCCGAACTCGCTCACGAATCGGTACGACTCGCGGCCGTAGGCCGAGAAGGGCGCGAGCCCGTGCCAGACGGCCCATTCGTGCTCGTCGCCGCCGCGCGAGCCGATCGGCTCCACCAGCGGCCGGCCCGATGAAGGCGAGCTCGGCCAGTAGGGAGTGGCCGCGTCTTCGTTCGCGACCCACGCCGGCAGCGTCTCGCCGAAGAACCGCAAATACGCCGCCTTGAGGTCCTGCGTCTCGGGCCGATCCCAGCCCCAGCCCGCCCAGCCGCGCTCCATCTCGTTGTTGCCGCACCAGAGCGCGAGGCAAGCTCGGTGGCGCAGCCGCCGGACCTGCTCGGAGACCTCCTCGCGGACATTGGCGAGGAAGGCATCGTCGCCGAGCGGATAGACGCTGCAGGCGAACATGAAGTCCTGCCAGACCAGGATCCCCAGCCTGTCGCACAGGTCGTAGAAGGCCTCGATCTCGTAGTAACCGCCGCCCCAGACGCGGATCATGTTGTGGTTGGCGGCCGCCGCCGCGCCCAGGAGAGTCTCCAGCTGGGTGGTCGTGACGCGCCCGGGGAAGGTGTCGGCCGGGATCCAGTTGCTGCCCTTCGCGAAGACGGGGACGCCGTTGACGGCGAAGGTGAACGACTCGCCCCACGCGTCGGGTTCGCGCCGTAGCTCGAGCGTCCGGAGGCCAACCTGGAACGACCGGGTATCGAGCGTCCGCCGACCGCGAACCAGCTGGACCTCGACCCGATAGAGCGGCTGCCCGCCCAGGCCGTTCGGCCACCACAGCTCGGGCTCGGCGATGTCGACCGATAGGCTGGCGACGGGGCCGCCGCTGTCGGCGACCGGGCCGACGCCGGCCGCGGCCGACCCGCCGCCCGCAGCCGACCCGCCGCCCGCGGCAGCCGGCCGACCGGTCGCGACCGAAGCCCGAACGGCATCGGTTCGCCCGCCGGGGTGTTCGATCCGCAGGATGGCCTCCAGCCCGGCCGGCAGGCCAGGGCCCGCAGCCGCGGCGAGCTCGACCCGGATCTCCGCCGCGATGCGCGCCCGGCCGCCCTCGATGGCCTGGCTCAACCGGACGTCCGCCAGACGAGCGACGCTCCAGCCCTCCAGCCTGGCGCCCTGCCAGAATCCGATATTCGGCAGCTTGGGCCCCCAATCCCAACCGAAGTGGCTCGGCGCCTTGCGCAGGTAGGGGGCGCCGGGCAGCTGGTTGGCGACGGTGTCGAGATGGCGGACCGCCTCCAGCTCGGCCCCGCGCCGGACGGCGGACCGGAAGGTCACCGCCAGGTCGTTCGGGCCGGGCCGCAGCCGACCGGTCACGTCCCAGCGCCACGTCCGGAACATGTTGTCGGCGCTACCGAGGAGCTCCCCGTTGAGACGGACGTCGGCCAGGGTGTCGAGGCCGCCGAAGACGAGGGCGAGTCGCTCCTGCCCGGCCACGGCCTCGTCCGCGATGAATTCGCGCCGGTACTCCCAGTCGCGTTCGGCGACCCAGCCGACGCGCAGCTCTTCGTCGCCCACGAACGGGTCCGAGATCCGGCCGGCGGCCAGGAGGTCGAGATGAACGCCCCCGGGGACGCGGCCGGGGGACCAGTCCTCGGTGTCGCGCTCCCGCAGCAGCCACTCACCGTCCAGGGTCTGTTCGGTCATGCGTCTCCGCGAATCCGGCCGGCGGCCTTTCTTGGGTGGGCCGATCAGCTTCGAGTCTTGACGAAGTCGATGATCTCAGGCAGGTAGCCGTGGGCCAGGCAGACGACCGTGTCGGCCCCGCCGTAGTAGATCGTGAGGCGGCCGGTCGGCCGGTCGAGCAACGCCGCGCAGGGGAAGACGACGTTCGGGGTGTCGCCGACCTGCTCGTACAGCATCTGCGGCGAGATCAGGTAGTCGCGGCTGCGGGCGATCACCTTCCACGGCTCGTCCAGGTCAAGCAAGGCGGCGCCCATGGAGTAGACGAACCCGTTGCAGGAAGTCAGGACGCCGTGGTAGATGAGCAGCCAGCCTTCGGGCGTCTCGATCGGCGTTGGCCCGGCGCCGATCTTGGTCGCCTCCCAGGTCCAGGAGCGGGGCGCCATGACGTGCCGGTGGCGGCCCCAGTGGACCAGGTCCGGGCTCTCCGAAAGGAAGATGTCGCCGAAGGGCGTGTGGCCGTTGTCGCTCGGGCGCGCCAGCATCAGGTACGCGCCGCGGACCTTGCGCGGGAAGAGGACGCCGTTGCGGTTGAATGGCAGGTAGGCGTTGTCGAGCTGGTAGAAGGTCTCGAAGTCGTAGGTGTAGCCCACGCCGATCGTCGGGCCGTGGTAGCCGTTGCACCAGGTCACGTAGTACCTGTCTTCGAGCCAGGTGACCCGCGGGTCGTAGGCGTGCTCGAATCGCTCCTGGATCTCGCTAACGCGTTTGTCGCTCGGGACCCACCTGATGGTCTGCGGCTCGATGGTCCAGTTCACGCCGTCGGCGCTGCGACCGGCGTGGAGGTCCATGAGGCGGGTGGTGTCGTCGACCCGGAAGACGCCGGCATAGGCATCGCCGAACGAGACGACGGCCGAGTTGAAGATGCTGTTCGAGCGGGCGACCTGGTCGCGGCGGATGATCGGGTTCCGGCTCGACCGCCAGACAACGGCAGAGCTGCCGGCCGGCCGATCCTCCCAGGGGATCGCCGGGAGAGCGTCCGACGGAGCGGCGCCCGCCGGCAGGGAGACGTCGTTCACGGGATTCATCGGGACCCTTTCGCTGAGATCTTTCGGAGCGCTGTTCGACCGCCTATGCCGGTTGAGGTTCGGCGCGCGGAAGTGGCGACGTCTCCGCCTGCTTCAGAGCCGGCTCGAGAATGCGCACGGACTTGCGCTCGATGAGCTCTGGCCGGACGAGCGTGGAGGTGACGCACTCCTCGCCAACGTCCAGCCGGTGCGCTAGCAGGGTGACGGCCAGCCTGCCCATGCCGACCTTGTCGACCGCCATCGTCGTCAGAGGTGGCGAGATGAAGCTCGCCAGATCGATATCGTCGAAGCCGACGACCGATACCTGGTCCGGCACGGAGATGCCGGCCATTCGGGCAGCCTGCATGAACGTGATCGCGACCAGGTCGTTGGCGCAGAAGATCGCGGTCACACTCGGGTTGGCCCGGAGGTAGTTGATGGCCGCGGCGGCGGCCGTTTCATGCTCGTAGTAGGGAGCGTCGATGAAGCGCGGAGTAAGGCCGGCTTCGCACATGATCTGCTCGTAGCCGAGCCGCCGCTGCAGGATGCTCGGGAAGGCTGTCGGCTCGGTGCCGAGAATCGCGATCTCGCGGTGGCCGTGGCTCACGAGATGCTGCACCGCGGTCCTCGCTCCAAGGATGTTGTCCGTCTCGACCGCGTCGAAGACGCCGTCCTCGGCATACGCATCGACCAGCACGGCCGGTTGCTCCCCCTCCAGAAGGTGGCCGGTCGCGCGGGCGAAATGCGCCCCAACGAAGATCAGCCCATCGCTGAGCTGATCGGTGACGGCGTGCGGCACCTCGAGCGGGTGGTTGTACTGGTCGACGGGCATGATGGCGAGGATGAGCCGGATGTGCAGTCTTCGGCAGCGCTCCTCGACCCCCGACAGCACCGGGCCGTAGAAGCGGTTCGCGGCCGGCGAGTCGCCGTGGAGGGCCCTGATGACGAGCGTGACCGTCAAGGGACTGTGATGGTGGCGGGAGCCGGAGATGGGCCGGTAGCCGAGGCTTCGCGACGCTTCGAGGACGCGCTCTCGGGTTGCCTCCGACACCCCGGCCTTGCCTCGCAGCGCGAGCGAAACCGCCGCCGGCGAGAGGCCTACTGCGGCCGCAACGTCGGCGAGCCTCGCCGCTTTGCGTCCAGCTCCCCTCGGCACGAGTCGCTCCATCTGCTACTAAAGAGTTAACTAACCATATCAGCCGCCGACGGGGCGGGTCAACCGGAACCCATGCAGGCAGGGGAGCACGAGAAAGTCGCTGAGGGCCGGTCCGGGGGCTCATCCAACATCTGAGGGAAAGCGGCCGGACTAAAGAACGCGATCAATCTTTTAGATTGACACGCTACTAAACGCGGTCTAGTGTCTGGAAGCCGATGACCGACCCCCCGTCACGGGGCGACCGACGGAGTTGGTGGTCTGGCTTTAGCCATGCGGGGCGTGCAGCGTGCAAACCTGTTGAGGCCCACCGCTGCTCCTGCGCTCCTCATGGGAAGGAGGAAAGGGATGCACATAGGTAAATCCAGGGTTCTAGCTCTGCTCGCCATAGTGAGCATCGTCGGCTCCGCGTGCAGCAGCTCAAACGCAACGCCCACCGCGGCCCCCGCGACCAACGCGCCGCCGGTCACGACCCCGGCCCCGGGCGCCACGCCGACTCCCGTACCGAGCGCAACCGGCCTTCCGGCCACGGACACGACCGTCTACCCGCGCGCGCAGACCCTCTACACTAGCGGCAAGCAGTGGGGCGCCCCCTCCACCTGGAACCCGATGGATCCGAATGCGGCCATGGGCGTGGTAGGACTCCAGTACGAAACCCTGTTCCTGTATGACCCGATCAAGGACACTTACACCCCGTGGCTCGCTTCCGGCGGGGACTGGGACAGCGGCAAGACGACCTACACGATCCACGTCCGCCAGGGCGTGACCTGGTCCGACGGCTCGGCCTTCACGGCCGCCGACGTGGCCTTCTCGATCAATCTTGCGCAGAACAAGGCGATCGGCTCCAACTTGTTCACCTTCGTCGACAGCGCGACCGCCTCCGGCAACGACGTCGTCGTGAAGTTCAAGGCCAACCCGGCGTACCAGGAATGGGCGCAGTGGCTCTATAACACCCCGATCGTCCCGGCGGCGATCAGGTTCTCGGCAGCCATCCAGTCGGACCAGCCATCGGGGACTTCGAGG
>JBGQBD010000094.1:0-8381 GCA_041494645.1 Candidatus Limnocylindria bacterium | reverse complement strand
CCACTCGGCCGCCTCGTCCCTGGCCGTGGAATGCCAGCGGACAAGGTCCGCCACCGCAGATGACCAGCTGGCCGGGTCGCGATGGACGATTCGCGCCACGAACCTGGCCCGGGCCCAGGAGAGCGTCGGCAGGACCGCCAGCGCCAGGCGGTAGCGCAGGTACCTCGGCAGCCTGAGCTGGTCCGACGGAAGCGCCATCGGCTCGCGCAGGAAGCGGCAGTCCACCAGCGCCTCGCTGATGTCGCGGACCGCCTGCTCGCCGGCCACGCCAAGCTTCTCCGGGGGCTCGCCCTTGTACTGGGCCCGTGGCATGACGCGGTAGAAATAGGTGGCGTGCGCGCCGGCGGTGACCAGCTCCAACGCGACCAGGTTCCCGGGCATGGCGATGAGGAACCAGATCTTGGGATCCGTGCCGCCCGGATCGACGGGCGACATGGCGACCCATCGAGGCGCCGCCGGCCCGGCCGTCTGGCACAGCGACCCGTAGCTTTCGGCGAAGGTCGGCTCGCCCAGAACGGCCGTCTCGACGATCGGCCAGCCGGCAGCGCCGAAGGCCTCGGGCCGCGTTGGCCGGCCGTCGACCAGCAGCTCCTCCGCCATCCGCCGCACCCCGAACGGCGCGTCCGGCATCAGCTGCTCCACGAAACCCGCGGCGTCGGCGAAGGCGCCGTCTCGCAGCTTCTGGAGCGTGTCGTGGAGCCGGGTGGCGGCCTGGCCGACGCCCCGCAGCGTGAGCGTGCCCGGCTCGCCGTCGACGACCACGTCCCCCGGGCCGGGCATCTTCACGGTCGCGATGGAGGCGCGGCGGTAGTGGATCCAGGTGGCTCGTTCGTCCACCGGGCAGACGACGAAGCCCCAAGGATGAACGACGAACTGCCCCACGCCGGTCGTAGCCGTGGCCGGCCCGTCCGAACCGGGCCCCAGGGGGCTCGCCGTGGGCGTCCAGGCGAATTCGACCAGCTCGGCCGGGCCCTCGGGAACCTTCACCAGGCCGTCGGAAAGCCGCTGCTTGAGACGGAGCTCGCGCAGCGTTCGAACGAGCGGCCCGAGCCGATCTCCGAACCGCTCGAGGATCCAGCGCATCGCGTCCGGGCCATCGCCCAGGACCAGCAGAACGGTCGACTGCTGGATCGCGATCAGGCTCAGGTCGCGGTAGCCGGCCCGGATCGGCCGCCCGACGCCCACCTGGAGCGTCAGGCCGGTCGAGTCGAGGCTGACGGTCGCCGGTTCGAGGGTCGTGTTCGGACCGGAGAGTCGGGCTTCGCCGTGGACCTCGATGACTTCGAGCTTCTCGCCGCCGCCATCGCGGGCCGGGTCGCGGCCGGTCTGCATCCGGACGTCGCGGGCATCGCGGCCACCGAGGCGCATCCCGCGCGGGTCGCGAGCGTCGTGGCCCTGCATCCCGGCCAGGCCGAGCGCCCCGGCCAGGCCCTGGAGCTGGCCCGGCCCGAGGCCCCCCATCCCCATGCCCATGCCCATGCCCATTCCGCCGCTTCGGGGATCGCGGAGGTCCGGGCTCATGCCAGGACCACCGTAGTCGCCGCCGAACCCGCCGCTGTCATCCATGGCGCCATCGTAGCCACAACCCGCGACCCCGGCGGGCCGGAAGTGGAATCCAGGCTGTCGGACGTTGTGGTTGCTACTTGCGTCTTTGCGCAAGCTATTGTAGATTCGACGCATGCTCGGCGTAGGCGACCTGGATGCTGCGAGGCAGCGAAGCGCGGCGGTGGCCAGGGCTCTGGCAGACCCCAAGCGCTTGTGCGTGCTGCAGTCGCTCGCCGCAGGCGAGCTTTCGGTGCGCGACCTGTCCGACCGTGTCGGATGCCACGTCCCGAATATGAGCCAGCACCTCGCGGTCCTGCGGAACTCGGGATTGGTCCTGACCCGCCGGGACGGCAACGCAATCTTCTACCGCCTCGCGGATCCGCGGATCCTGGAGGCGTGCCGGCTGCTCCAGTCCATCGCCGGCTGACGCGCCCCCCGCGCGCCGGCCGGTCAAGCACCACACGGAGAAAGGACCATCAGCCAGATGGCCGAAGTCAAAGCAGTCACGGACGAGACCTTCGAGGAGGTAGTCCTCAAAGCCGAGCGGCCGATCATCGTCGACTTCTGGGCCTCCTGGTGCGGGCCGTGCCGGATGGTCGCACCGGAGCTGGAGAAGATCGCGGTCAAGTACGCCCACTCGATCGACGTGGTCAAGATGGACGTGGATGCCAACCCGGCGGTCTCGCAGGCCCTCCAGATCATGACCCTGCCGACCATCGCATTCTTCCGCCCGGGCCAGCAGCCGATGGCGGTTGTCGGGGCCATGCCGGCCGAGCAGTTCGAGGCGAGATTCGGCCTGTCGCAGTACGCTAAGCCCAAGGCGAGCTGAGCCTCGGCCCTGAGGCCACAACCGAATACCCAAGCGGGGCCTCCCCCTCGGCCCCGTTCCCAACGACCCCGGCCTACCCCCTCAGGCCGGGGTCGTGCTATGTCCCCGGAGGGGCCGCGAGGCCCCGGCGACGCCCGCCCGCCGGCCGTCAGTTCAGGCGCGGGCGGGGCTCCGCGACCTCCGCGGTCAGGCGCCACGCCGTCTCGAACCAGGCAGTCGCCCGATCGAGGGTGAACGCATCCGCCGAGGTCGACTCCAATACGATCCACTCGGCGCCTCGGGCGGATTGAGACGTGTCGGGCGTTCGACGAGCCGCTTGAACGATCTCGGGACGAAGCCGGAAGCTCAGCCGGGCGCCCTCCCGGATGGCGAACACGATGCCACCCCGGACGAACTCGACCAGGGGCCCCGAAGTACGACGCTCGATCCCTTCCAGCTCGACGGCCAGTCGATCTACGGCCGCGGCCGGACCCTGGACGCGGCCCGAACCGTCCGACTGGCGCTCGTTTGTCATCTAGTGAACTCCTCGGGACGAAGCGGGCACGGGAGTTGGAGCCCGGCGGTGCGGCGTCAACGGCCGGCGGCGGCGAGAACGGCCCGAAGATCGGCCTCGTGCTCGGCGTAGTGCTCCGTCGTGTTGTCGAGCAGCGACTCCAGGACGTCGGGATCCTTCAGCCAGCGCGCCTCCGGCACGACCGTCAGATAGCCGCGCAGCTCGCCCGGCAGCTCGGAGAAGCGGCGCCGCACCTCGGTCATGGGCAGAGCCGCCCACTCGGCCTGGTAGCGGGCATTCAGGGCGTCACCCTGGTTGGCCCAGTCGGCGCCGATCGCCTTCAGCCTGTCGAAGGTCGGGCTGGTGGGGTTCACCGCCAGCTCCCGAGCGACGTCGAGCGACCACTCGAGCCATGCACCCAGATGCGCCATCAGATCTCGGCCGGTCCAGCCGTGGGCGCCTTCGATCGGCCGCTCCAGCTGTTCATCGGTCAGCTCGAGGAGCGCCTCGAAAGGACGCCAGGCTTCGCGCTCTTCGTCCAGAAAGGAGAGCCCATCCGCGTACATGCGTCGATGGTATCGCGCCGATGCAGACTCCGAGCGCGATCCTGGACGCCGAGGCTGCCGCCCACAGATGGGCGCCGAAAGCTCGGCCCGGTGCGTGCCCGCGCCAGACTTACTGGCGATGGCTGATCAACCCGTCGGGCCATTGCGCATCAGGCCCGCGGCCTTAGGTTGGCAGTGGCCGCCGATACCGGGACACGAAGAGACCAGCGGCGTCGGACACGGGCCGGGGCTGTTCGCGACATCCGCACTTGAGACGAATGCGCTTCGTACGAGGAGGCCGCAGGACCCGACCACGACCCGAGCAACCAGGCAATGCCGGCCACGTGAAGGCCTTCGATCGGCGGCCGGCGTCATGCCCGCAGTCCTGGGGCACAGGAACGGTCCGTCCGGTCCGCCGGGCGGGCCGTTCCACGCCCGGACCGGCAGGAAATGCGCGCCCGACGCTCCCCGCCCAGAGGGCGGAGCGCCGAAGCGTCGCGCCGTCCCGCCGTCCTAGCTGCGCGGAACCGCGGCGTCCAGGCGTCCACGCCGGACGGCGCCCGAGCGCTCGAGGTATCGCAGGACGACGCGCGCGGCCAAGGTCAGCTCGGGGTCGCGGTCGATGGTGCGGACGATCCAGTACACGTACGACGGCTCCAGGCCCGCCACGTCGCCCAGTGTGAGCCCGGCGAACTTGCCGAACTTGAGGCGCGTCTCCATGGCGTCAATCAGTGCCGGCAGATCCGCCTCCAGGTTGGGGCCGGGCCGCCGATGAGTCGGTCCGGTAGGGGTCGAGGCTCGAGGCGGTTCATGCTCCTCGACGGCCCGAGGTCGGGGCGGCAGGCCAGGCAGCGGGCTGCGATCCAGATGGGTGAGTGTCGAGTTGCGGGGGCGCAGCAAGGCGCTCGTGTCGATCCGGGCCGTAACCGGTCGTGTCGTCCGGGGCCGCGAAACCCATCCGGGACGGCTGAACGGAGGGGCTGGCGGACCGTCCGTCGCCACCTGATCGCCGTTGACTCGGGCCGCTCGTGCCGCCGCGTCCCGATGGATGCGGCGCTTGTTGGGATCGCGGAGCTCCTGGTATGCGGCGTTTATCTCGGCCATCGTCCGGTTGGCGCGCCGCTCCCTGGCAACGTCGCCGCTGGCGACGTCGGGGTGATGCTGCCGCGCAAGCCGGCGCCAGGCGACCTTGATCGCTTCGACACTCGCGTCGAAGGGCAGTCCGAGGACGGTGAAGGGGTTGCGCGGCATCCGATCAGTCTACCGGGCCGGGGGCAACCAGCAGGGGCAGCGGCTGGCGGCCCGCCGTGGCACGCGGGGCCGATGCACATCAACAACCGCCGCGCTTGACAGCCGGCCCCTGGTGGCGTCCCCTACCGTCATGACAGCGAAGAGACGAACAAAGCGCAGGTTCTGGCTCCTACTGGGGGCGGCGACCGTCGGCGTGGCCGCGTACGGCGCCGCATACCGATTCGCCATCCGATATCGCGAGCGGGTCGGACTGCCCCACCGGAGTCCCGTCGAAACGACGCCGGAGGAATTCGGGTTGGCCTACGAGCGCGTGGAGATACCGTCGGGTGGCCTGCAACTCGCGGGCTGGTTCGTGCCCGCCCCGCCCGATGACGGCGCCGCCGGCCGAAGGCTCCGCACGAAGTCCGTGGCGCCCAGCGCGGGCGCCGCGGAGACGCGCCCGGCCACGGTCGCAGCCAAGGCCACTGCCCGCGCCACGGTCCCGGCCGCCACGGCCCCGGGCCCGAGGCCGGGCATCGTCATCGTCCACGGCTGGGAGTCGAACCGCGGCCGAACCATCGCCCACGTCCGTTATCTGCACGCCGCCGGCTTCCACTGCGTGGTATTCGACGTCCGCGGCCACGGCGACAGCCCGACCGATTCTCTGCCGATAAACGTTCCCGAGTTCGCCGAGGACGCCGCGGCGGCCGCAAACTGGCTGGCTGCCCGGCCCGAGGTCTCGGCCGTGGGTGTGCTGGGCCACTCGATAGGCGGAGCCGGCGTCATCGTCGCCGCCGCGCGCGAGCCCGTGATACGGGCCGTCGTCAGCCTCTCGGCGCCGGCGGACCTGGTGCGGATTACCCGCAAGACCTTCGAGATGGCCGAGATGCATGTCCCCGACCCGATCGCCGGGCCCCTGGCCCTGATCACGGCCGGCGTGCTCGTGGCCCCGCGCCGCCATTCCATCGACGACGCCAGCGCGCTCGTCGCCGTACGGCGGTATCGAGGCCCGCTCCTGCTCATCCACGGGGCGCAGGATCACGGCGTGCCGCTGGAGCATGTCGAGCTGATCGCACGCGCGGCAGAAGGAAGTCGAGCCCAGGAAGACCCACCCGTCGAGACCCTTATCCTGCCGGACTTCGGCCATCGCTGGCTGTATGAATCGGCCGAGGTCCGCCGCAGGGTGGCCTGGTTCTTCGCCGAGGCACTCGGAGGACCCGTCTCCCCGAAGATCGCGGCGGAGCGGGCAGAGGCATGCGTGGTGGAGCGCCCGCCCGAGCCCGTCTTCGGCTTCGGGGCGCTTGCGACCGGCGGGCCGCCCCACTGATCGGCGCCGCCCTCCATCACCAGCAGCACATCAATCGGAGGCTTCGATGGACACCTGGCAGGCGATCGACACGACGCGCGCCATCCGCAAGTTCGCGGAGCGGCCGCTCGAGCCCGAGCACCTGGACCGCATCCTCAACGCCGGCCGGCGTTCGGGCAGCTCCAAGAACCAGCAGAACTGGGACTTCATCGTCTGCACGGACCGCGGGCACCTCGGGGCGCTGGCGGAGGTCGGGCCCTATGCGGGCCACGTGGCCGGGGCGGCCGCAGCGGTGGCACTGGTCGTGCCCGACCCCGCCACTCACGACGCGCCGTACTCGATCATGTGGGACCTGGGCCGGGCCGCCCAGAACATGACCCTGGCCGCGTGGGAGCTCGGCATCGGCAGCGTGCCGGCCACGGTCTACAACCAGCAGCTGGCGCGGCAGTTGCTCGGCTACCAGGACGACCACTGGTGCGAGTTCCTGCTTTCCTTCGGCTACCCCGCCGATCCGGCAGCCCTGACATGGCCGAAGCGCCAGGGCCGCAAGCCTGTGGACGCGATCGTTCACCGCGAGCGCTGGTAGTCAGAGCCAGAGCGTCCAGTGTTGTGGACGAGGACGGTAACCGTGGCGAACGAAACCAGCGAGATCGTTCTGAGCCTGCACGACATTCGTGAGGTCACCAGCTACGCCGCTGAGAGCGCCCAGGAAGTGCTGGAGATCTTCGAGAGAGCACACCCGGCCGACTCCCGCGCTCGCGACGCGATCGATGCCGCATGGACGTTCGCCCGAGGCGGCAAACGCGGGAAGACACTGCGCGACACCGCGTGGGCGGCGCTCAAGGCGGCCCGAGATGCAGACACCGCGGCCGCGGGCGATGCGGCGCGAGCAGCGATGTGCGCGGCATCCGCTGCGTACCTGCATCCACTGGCCGATGCTCACCAGGTGAAGCACATTCTGGGGGCAGCGGCCCACGCGGCGAGAGCGGCCGAGCTGATGGCGGGCGATGATCGAGATGTCGGTGCCGATTACATCGAGCAAGCTCGCCGGCGCGCGACACCAATCGTCGTTGACGTGCTCAGCCGCTACCCCGCGGCACCGCCTGGTGGAGGGCGCGTCGGGGAGTTGCTTCGCGATCTGGATGGGGCCCTCCGCGACCGGAGTGACTAATCAATCGACGCGGTGCGAGTTCATCCTGTCGTTCGGCTATCCCGCCGATCCGGCAGGCCTGACCTGGCCGAAGCGCCAGGGCCGCAAGCCTGTGGACGCGATCGTTCACCGCGAGCGCTGGTAGCCCGGCTCGTTCCGCGTACGCGCAGGAACTACTCCCAGCGGAAGGTTCGAGCGGCGACGGCCAGGCAGACCACGAGCCAGCCGGTGAGGATCGCCACGTCGATCCCAAGGGGCGCAACCTGCGTGCCGTTGACCATAACCTGCCTCAAGGCGTCGCCCAGATAGGTGAGCGGCAGGAACCGCGCGACCGTCTGCAGCCAGCCCGGCATGAAATCGAACGAGAAGAAGATGCCGGACAGGAACATCATCGGCATCTGAACCACCTGAACGACCCCGGTGGCCTGCTCTTCGGTCTTGAGGAACGAAGCCAGCAGGAAGCCGATCGCCAGGAAGGCGCCGGCACCCAGGAGGATCAGCCCCGTCATCGCCAGGACGCTGCCCACGATCTGGACGTTGAACAGGGCTATGCCTATCCCGATTATCAGCACCCCATCCACTGCGGCCACCATCAGGCGCAGGAGGATGTTGCTGGCTACCAGCTTCCAGCGCGGCAGCGGAGTCGCGCCAATGCGCTTGAGGATCCCCTTCTCGCGCTGCTGGACCAGCGGGATCGCGGCAAAGACGCCGAGCTGCATGAGGGCCATCGCCAGGATGCTGGGCACGAGATAGGCGACGTTGCTCAGGTTTGTCGACGACAGCGAGAGTTGCTCGATCTTGACGGTCTCCGAGCCGTTCGCGAGCCGCAGATTGAAGCCGTTGGCGATCTGGACGACGATGCCCTGAATGACCTGGGTCGTCTGGCTCTTGGTCGGATCCGCGTAGAGCTGGATCGCGATGCTCGCCGGCTGGCCCTGCTTGGCGGCGGCGACCGTCTCCTGGAGGCCCTTGGGCAGGACGATGATCGCGGAGACGTCGCCGTGCTGCATGGCCGCCTTTTCGTCGTCGAGGGTGCCGACCTTGAGGTCGAGCAGCGAAACGTCGGAGAACGCCTGATGGACCGCCGCGGAGGTGGGCGTGACGTCCTGGTCGACGAAGCCGACCGAGACCTTGCTGTTGCCGGTCCCGGAGAACAGGACTCCGAAGAGCAGCACGAACATGACGGGGAAGAAGAACGTCCAGAAGAGGGCCGCTCGGTCGCGAGTGAGGCTCCGAATGTTGGCGACCGTCAGCCGTAGGAGTGTGGTCATGGGTCGCTTCCT
>JBGQBD010000093.1:0-8409 GCA_041494645.1 Candidatus Limnocylindria bacterium | reverse complement strand
GGCGACAACGGCATCCCCACCTGGGTCTACTTCTTCGGCGCCGGCTGCGTCGGCCTCGCCACCAGCATCGCCTTCGTCTACATCACCCAGTACTACACCGCCGGCACGTTCCGCCCGGTCAAGGAGATCGCCGAGGCTTCCAAGACCGGCCCGGCCACCAACATCATCGCCGGCGTCTCGGTAGGCTTCGAGACGACCGCCGTCACGGCGATCACCATCGGCCTCGCCCTCCTCGCCAGCCACTGGCTCGGCTCGCACTCCGGCCTTGGGGCCGCGGGTGGCGTCTTCGGCACCGCCGTCGCCACGATGGGCATGCTGATGACCACCGCCTACGTCCTGGCCATGGACACCTTCGGGCCGATCACGGACAACGCCGGCGGCATCGCTGAGTTCAGCCGCGCCGAAAAGGGAGCCCGCGAGATCACCGACCGCCTCGACGCGGTCGGCAACACGACCAAGGCGCTGACCAAGGGCTACGCCATCGCGTCTGCCTCGCTGGCCGCGTTCCTCCTCTTCTCGGCCTACATCAGCAAGGTCAACCTGATCCTCGCCAACCGTGGCGACCCGCCGATGAAGTCCGTCGACCTGGCCGACGTCAACGTCTTCGTCGCTGCCCTGATCGCCGCCATGCTCGTCTACTTCTTCAGCTCGCTGGCCATCCGGGCGGTTGGAACGACCGCCCAGGCGATCATCTTCGAGGTCCGCCGCCAGTTCCGTGAGATCCCCGGGATCATGGATTACACCGGCCGGCCGGACTACGCTCGTGTCGTCGACATCACCACCCGCGCAGCCCTTCGCGAGATGATGCTGCCCGGTGCCGTCGCCGTCGCGACGCCGATCGTCGTCGGCCTCCTGCTCGGCTACCAGGCCGTCGCCGGTCTGCTGATGGTCGGCACCATCGCCGGCGTCCTCCTCGCCACCGTCCTCAACAACGGCGGCGGTGCGTGGGACAACGCCAAGAAGTACATCGAAGCCGGCCATTTGCTCGACGAGAATGGCAACGTGCTCGGCAAGAAGACGCCGGCGCACGCTGCCGCCGTGGTCGGCGACACCGTCGGCGATCCCTTCAAGGACACCGCCGGCCCGTCGCTCCACGTCCTGGTGAAGTTGCTGGCCACCATCACCCTAGTGATGGCCCCGCTGTTCATCCGCTGACCGAGTCGCTGTCGGTACTGGGCCGGTGGTCGCGAGGCCGCCGGCTCGGGTTCGTTTCGTGAGTCCGTATCCAGGAGGAAGCGTCCCATGGATCTCTCCATCCAGGCACTGGTCATGGGCCTGGTCCAGGGGCTCACGGAGTTCCTGCCCGTCTCGAGCTCCGGGCACCTGATCCTGGTTCCGTGGCTGTTCGGATGGAATGATCCGTTCATCAATTCGGTCGCCTTCACCGTCGTGCTCCACATGGGCACGCTGCTGGCCCTGCTCGCCTACTTCTGGCGCGACTGGCTCACGCTCGTGCCGGCCGGCCTGGCCGCCATCCGCGAGCGATCCTTCAAGGGCGACGGGGACCGCAAGATGGCCTGGCTGATCGCCGTCGCCACGATCCCCGCGATCCTCGTCGGGCCGCTCTTCGACAGCACCGTGGAGTCGCTGGTAAGGAAGCCCGCCGAAGTGGCCGTGATGCTCTGCGTGGGAGCCGCGATCCTGTGGCTGGCCGATCGTTGGGGCTCGAAGCTGCTGGAGATGGGCTCGCTCACCTTCAGGGGCGCTTTCGGCATCGGCGTGGCCCAGGTGCTGGCCCTGGTGCCCGGCATCAGCCGGTCCGGCATCAGCATCTCGGCCGGGCTCTTCCTGGGCCTCAAGCGCGAGGCCGCGGCTCGTTTCAGCTTCCTGATGGCCACGCCGGTCGTGGCCGGAGCCGGGGTCTGGGAGGCGCGCAAGCTGCTGACCCATGAGGCCGGCGCAAACCCCGACACGCACCTCATCGCCATCGGTTTCGTGGCGGCGGCCGTGTCGGGCGTGCTGGCCGTCCGCTTCATGCTCGAGTTCCTCAAGCGCCAGCCGGTGACGGCCTTCGTCTTCTACAGGGTGGTTGCCGCGGCATTCGTCTTCGTCGTCCTGCTCTCACCGCACGGCGCCTGAGGAGTCCGACCGGCCCATGGAGGTCATCAAGCAGCTTCGTCAACGCGAGATACGCGACCTGCTGGCGCAGCGCCCGATCCGAACCCAGCAGGAGCTGGCGTCCGCTCTGCGCGATCGTGGCTTTCGGGCCACGCAGGCCACGATCAGCCGCGACGTGGCCGAGCTCGGGCTTATCAAGTCGAACCGGGACGGAATCCAGACCTACTCGGTGCCCGCCCGCGTCACCGAGGCGGAGAGCACCGGCGAAGAGCGGCTCCGGGCGCTCCTGCACGACCTTCCCGTCGAGGTCCGTGAGGCCGGGCTGATGCTCGTTCTCAAGACGCTGCCCGGGTCCGCGCACGCCATCGCCGCGGCGCTGGATCGGACGCGCTGGTCGGAGATCGTGGGCAGCATCGCCGGCGACGACACGGTCTTCGTCGCCATGGCGGATCGGGCGTCACTGCAGCGGGTCCGCGCCAGGCTGGCGTCGCTGGGCCGCTAGCCGCAGACAAGGATCGGCCCCGGCTTCCGAGGAGGAGGAGGGAGGGATCCGGAAGGCGGGGCCGATGGTTCTTCTAGCAGGGATTCTCGCAGCCTCGCTTCAGGAAGCCAGCACACATTGGTCCCTCCCAGACGGGGACCTCCGTTCTAGCACACGCGGGTCGGCGGCCCCTCGGAATGCCGAGGAGGTGCGCTCGCGAGAGGCCAGGCGGGTTCGCGATGCGGGCGCCGGCCGTCCCGTGTCGGCGAGTCCTTTGACACGGACAGGGGCGGCGGCTAGGATCAGCGCCGGCCGAACTTCAGGACACCCGTGCGTGCGCCTGGAGTTCGTTTCCTTATCCCGGACCGCGAGGTGCCGGAGCTTAGACCGGCCGTGGTCGGTCGGACCAGTACGGGAGCCGCTCTGCGGTGAACAACAGAACTCAGTACATCTCCGAAGATGGTCTTGCCAAGCTTCGAGCGGAGCTCGAGGAGTTGATCAACGTCCGTCGCCAGGAGATCGCTCAGCGCATCCACGATGCCAAAGAGCACGGCGATCTTGCGGAAAACGCCGAATATGAAGACGCCAAGAACGAGCAGGCGTTCGTCGAGGGCCAGATCCAGCGGCTCGAGGTGCTGATCAAGAACGCGATCATCATCGATGAGACCCACGGCACCGATCATGTCCAGATCGGGTCGACCGTGAAGGTGGACGGCACCGACGGCAAAGAGGTCTTCACGATCGTCGGTTCGACCGAGGCCAGCCCTCGGGACGGCAAGATCTCGAACGAGTCGCCGGTCGGCCGGGCCCTGCTGGGCAAGCGCAAGGGCGACTCGGTCGTGGTCCACGTCCCGGCCGGGGACTTCGCCTACAAGATCCTCGAGATCACCTAGCCCCGCCCGTGTACTGGGCCGACGAGCTAGCAGCCGCGGTTGCGGGACCCCAGGTCGTCAACGACTCGAAGTCGCCCTCCGGGACCGTTCACGTCGGCAGCCTGCGTGGCGTAGTCCTGCACGACGCGATCCACAGGGCGCTCCTCGGCGCCGGCCTGGAGGCGAAGTTCCTGTACGGCGTCGACGACATGGATGCCATGGACTCGCAGGCGCTGCTCACCCCCGACGCCGTCGAACGGTACATGGGCGTGCCGCTGTCCCGCGTTCCCGCT
Organism: Candidatus Limnocylindria bacterium; assembly: GCA_041494645.1. Lineage (GTDB taxonomy): Bacteria > Chloroflexota > Limnocylindria > Limnocylindrales > CSP1-4 > Fen-1039. The sequence goes on along the minus strand of JBGQBD010000093.1, from coordinate 4,705 downwards.
CCGGAGGGGAGCGGCGCGGCCAGCTACGCCCGCCATTTCGTCGGCGAGATCTTCTTCCGGACCTTTGAGCCGCTCGGCATCCGGCCGGAGTTCTACTGGGTCAGCGAGCTCTACGCCGCTGGGCGAATGGATCCCTACGTCAAGCTGGCTTTGGACCGGGCCGATCGGGTGCGCGACATCTACCAGCGCGTCAGCCACGTCGACCGGTCCAGCAGCTGGCTGCCGATCCAGGTCATCTGCGAGCAGTGCGGAAGGGTCGGCACCACCTATGCCACTGGCTGGGACGGGGCCACGGTCGCCTACCAGTGCATGCCGGACATGGTGTCGTGGGCCAGGGGCTGCGGCCACGAAGGCCGAGTCTCGCCCCTGGGCGGCCGGGCCAAGCTCCCCTGGAACCTGGAGTGGGCCGCAAAGTGGGGCCTCCTGGGCGTCACGATCGAGGGCTGCGGCAAGGATCTGGCCACGTCCGGCGGCTCGCGAGATCGCTCCGATGCGATCAGCCGCGAGGTCTTCGAGGTCGAGCCGCCGCGCAACATTGCCTACGAGTTCCTCAACGTGGGCGGCAAGAAGATGTCCACGTCCAAGGGGCACGGGGCGGCCGCCCACACGATCGCCGAGGTCCTGCCGCCGGAGCAGCTTCGCTTCCTCTTCCTGCGCCCGCGGCCGAGCCAGGTCATCGATTTCGACCCGGAGGGCGACACGATCCCGCGCCTCTTCGACGAGTTCGACCGGATCGCCGCGGCCACGGCCGGGCACGACGTCAAGGGCGAACTGCCGGCCGACCACGAGCGCGTCTTCGCTTACTCCCTTCTGGGCCCCGAGCCGGATGTGGCCGCGGCCGCGACCGCGTTTCGGCCCGCCTTCGCGCACCTCGCTCTGCTGCTTCAGATCCCCGGCGTGGATATCGGCGAGCGGATGGCCGCGGAGAAGGGGGCCTCGCTGACGGACCTGGAGACGGCGATTCTGGCCGAACGGACGGCCTCTGCCCGCGCCTGGCTCGACTCCTACGCGCCCGAGCGGGCACGACTCGTCATCCGGCACGACGCCGTGCCGGATGAAGTGAGAGCGCTGGACGAGGCTCAGCGGGCCTACCTGGGCGTGCTGGCCGCAAGAGCGGAGGCCGAGTCGCCGCGGTCCGGCGATGCCTGGCAGGCCCTCATCTTCCGGGTCGCGGCTGAGGCGGAGCTGCCGTCGGGCCGCGCCTTTGGGGCGCTGTACGCGGCCTTCCTCGGCCGGACCAACGGCCCGCGTGCCGGCTGGCTGCTCGCCAGCATCGAGCCCGGGTTCGTGCTGGAGCGACTGCGGGCGGCAGCGGCTCTCACCACCGCGTAAACCCGCGCTGCCGCGCCGCGCCGCCGCCACGCCCGGCTAAACTCAGGGGCAGTTGAGCGGCCCGGGCCGCTGTAGGAGTCCACGGGAGTGAGCGACGAATGAGCATCGGGCTGGCCAGGCTGCGCGAGGAGCCGGATCGCATCCGTCAGGGCGCGATCGACAAGGGCGAGGACCCGTCCGTCGTAGACGCGGCCCTGGCCCTGGAGGGCAAGCGCCGCCAGCTGCTCGGCGAGTCGGACCGTCTCAAGGCCGAGCGCAACGCCGCGTCGAAGAAGATCGGCGAAGCCATCCGTGCCGGCGCCGCGCCCGGCGGCCCTGAGGTGGCGGGTCTCAAGCGGGCCTCCACCGACGCCGGCGCTCATATCGAGAAGCTGCACGCCGAACTGGCCGCCACGGAATCCCAGCTCGAGGAGATGCTCCTGCGCATCCCCAACCCCGCGGATCCGGACGTGCCCGTGGGCGACGAATCGGCCAATCAGGTCGTCCGAACCTGGGGCGAGCCGCTGCCGAAGGCGGCCACCGCGCCTTATGGAGCTGCCTGGTCGCGCCGACCGCACTGGGAGGTCGGCGGCGCCCTCCGAATGCTAGACCTGGAGCGCGGGGCCAAGATCACCGGCTCCGGTTTTCCGGTCTACACCGGCCAGGGCTCTCGCCTCCAGCGCGCCCTGATCGACTTCATGCTGGACGTCCACACCGCCGAGCACGGCATGACCGAGATCTGGCCGCCGGCGATGGTGAACGCGGCCTCCGCGCGTGGCACCGGCCAGCTCCCCGACAAAGAAGACCTCATGTACGTCGTCCCGCGCGACGACCTGTACCTCGCCCCCACCGCCGAGGTCCCCGTCACCAACCTCCACCGCGACGAGATATTCGAGGCGGACGAGCTGCCGATCCGGTATGCGGCCTATTCGCCCTGCTTCCGCCGCGAGGCAGGGGCCGCCGGCAAGGACACGCGCGGCATCCTGCGCGTCCACCAGTTCGACAAGGTCGAGATGGTCCTCTTCGAGAAGCCGGAGGCCTCGGGCGAGGCGCTCGAATGGCTGACCGGCCGGGCGGAGGTCATCCTGCAGCGGCTCGGGCTGGCCTATCGTGTTCTTCTGATGGCGACCAAGGACATGGGCTTCGTCCAGGCCAAGAAGTACGACCTCGAAGTCTGGGCGCCGGGCGTCGAACGCTGGCTCGAGGTCAGCTCCTGCTCGAACTTCCGCGACTACCAGGCCCGCCGGATGGCGATCCGCTACCGACCGGAGCCGGGCGCAAAGCCCGAACTTGTGCACACCCTCAATGGCTCCGGCCTGGCGCTGGCTCGAACGGTGGCGGCGATCCTGGAGACGTACCAGCAGCCCGACGGCAGCCTGCTCGTCCCCGAGGCGCTCCAGCCGTACATGCACCTGAGCCGCGTGTCACGGTGAACGTCGCCCGGATCGCAGTGCCGCCCGGGTACCGTCTCGTCCGCGTGGCCGACGAGCCCGAGCTGTGGAGGGCACGCTCACGATCCTGATCTCGTGGGCCTCGCTGAAGAGCGTCATCAACCCGTCCGAGCCCGCGGGATCGTACGTGAAGTAGGATTTGGCTGCCCAATCGACGTGCGCAGGGTTACGCGAGCCGGGCGGGCAGGTGGCAGGAGGATCGGATGGGAATGGTCGGCAGCCGAAGCGCGCGCTTCGGCGTCCTGGCAAGCGTCGCCTTGTTCGTGGCCGTGACCGTGGCCACGGCCAGCTGCCGCGGCAGCAATGCCACACCGCCGATCATCTACATCACCCCGGCTCCGGCGACGCCCGCCCCCGGTGCAACTCCCACGCCCGTCCCGCCCGGCCCGGACATCAGCAGTGCCGTCATCTCCGCCACGGCCCCGGACTCCCGCTGGACGGTGACTTTCAAGAAGCCGGTCATCGGCGGCGACTCGGCCGCGGTGGCGAAGATGAACGACGCGATCACCGCCAAGGTCAATGACTACATCAACGCCTTCACGTCCCACGGATTGCCGGCCGTCACCGGCAACCAGGGGCCGAGCACGCTCGACGGCGACTTCACGATCGCCCTCGACTCGGCCGAGCTGATAAGCCTCCGATTCAGCGTCTTGACCTACGTCACCGGGGCCGCCACCACGGTTGGCGAGGCGGGGAGCATCAACTTCACCGTCAAGACCGGGGCCACGATCGTCCTGAGCAACCTGTTCACGAGCTCGGCTGTCGCTCTGCCCATCCTCACTTCCAAGACTCGCGCGTCGCTGAGCGCGCTGCTCGGCCCCGACCTTTCGTGGCCCGGTGGCTCGATACCGATGAGCTTCTTCGACAAGGCCTGGGTCTTCACGCCGGCCGGCCTCGAGTTCAGCTGGTCGCAGGAGGCGATCGGCAGCCATGCAGCGGGTATGCCGAGTGCGACCGTGGCCTGGGCCGACATCAAGCCCGCGATCAAGGCCGACGGCCCGGCCGGGGGATTCATCCACTAGGGTCCGCCACATGCGCTTCCGCAGCGACGCCCGGCAACGCCGGGCGTCGAGGGAGGTGCCGTCACGGCCGAGCGCAGGGTCCGACGGGGCGCAGTCGTAGGCGCGACGGGTACGGTCTGGGGAGTGGTGAGTGCAGGATGAGCGCCAATAGGGACGCCGGGAATGCCGTGGCCGGCAGACCCGGTCCCACTCCCGCCGCGCGCGACCTGCCGGACCTCGTGATCTTCGACTGCGACGGGGTGCTCGTCGACAGCGAGCCGATCTCCTGTCGGGTGATGTCGGATGTCCTTGGCGGATTCGGCGTGACCATGTCTCCTCGCGAGTGCCACACATTCTTCACGGGGGTAGAGGCCGGATTCGCTCGGCCGTTCGTCGAGGCGCGGATCGGGCGCCCTCTCGATCCCGAGTTCGAGGCCGTCTATCTAGCCCGACTCTCCGACACATACGAGCGCGAGCTTCGGCCGCGTGAGGGGGTCGTTGAGCTCATCGCCGCCCTCCGGAGGGCAGGGGTGGCGTGTTGCGTAGCCTCCAATGGCACCGGCGCCACTACCGGACTCGCGCTCGGCGCATCCGGACTGGCCCCCGATTTCAAGGGCCGCGTCTTCACCTCCGAGGATGTCGAGCTGGGAAAGCCGGCGCCCGACCTCTTCCTCTACGCCGCCTCCACCCTCGGCAAGCGGCCCGAACGCGCTCTTGTCCTGGAGGATTCGCCCGTTGGGATCGAGGGTGCCCGTGCCGCAAAGATGGCCGTGTGGGCCTTGGCCGGAACCTATCCATCGGCCGACCTGGGCGGGGCGGACCGGGTGTTCGAATCCATAGAAGCGATCTCCGCCGCCCTTGGCTTGCTAGAACCTGGCGTCCTGCATGAGCAGCGCTGGACAGGGCGGAGAGCTGAGCGAGGGCGCGAAATCGCGCGCCGAT
>JBGQBD010000092.1:0-8467 GCA_041494645.1 Candidatus Limnocylindria bacterium | reverse complement strand
CGGCCCTTCCGATCAAGTGGCTCATTGAGCATCCGGAGATCTACGGCGTCGTGGCCGAACGCGACGGCCGCATCATCGGCAGCAACTTCATGGATGAGCGCTCGATCATCTCCGCGATCGGGCCCATCAGCATCGATCCCGCCGAGCAGGACCGCGGCGTGGGCCGCGCCCTGATGCAGGCCGTTCTCGACAGGGCCGTTCAGCGCAAGGCCCCGGGCGTGCGGCTCCTGCAGCTCGCCTATCACAACCGATCGCTCGGCCTCTACGCGAAGCTTGGCATGGACATTCGCGGCTCGTACGCGGCCATGTACGGGCCGCCCATCCGGCAGAAGACGCCCGGTTACGACGTTCGACCGGCCACCGAAGCCGATACAGCGGCCTGCAACGCGCTCTGCCTGCGGGTGCACGGCCACACGCGCCCCGGCGAGGTCCGCGATGCCATCGCCGACGGCACGGCCAGGGTCGTGGAGCGCCTTGGCCGGATCACGGGCTACACGACCAAGATCAACTACTTCGCCCATTCCGTAGCCGAGACCACCGACGATCTCAAGGCCCTCATCTGCGAGGCCGAGGATTTTGGCACGCCCGGCTACCTCGTCCCGTTGCGCAACGCCGAGCTGTTCCGCTGGTCGCTGGCCCACGGCCTGAAGGTCTTCTTCGTCCTCAACATGATGACGATCGGGATCTACCAGGAACCCGACGGCGCCTACATGCCGTCGGTCGGTTACTGACTCTGCGTGGCGGGCGTCCCAGACTGAGGACGGCCCGGCGAGGGTCGCCGGGCGTGGATCGCGAAAGGCGACGGCCGGCGCCTCAGGTGGCCGGCGCGATCCGCGGCAGGCTGGCGGCGGCCACGGCCTGCCCGTGCCGCTTGTCGCGCTCCGAGTCAGCGTGGAAGCTCACCGGCCTCTCGGTGCCCTCGACTGGCACATAGAACCGCCGGCTATCGTCGCCTCCACCTGCCATTGCTCGTCCACGACCGCCAGGTCGGCGACGCGCCCCACCTCGACCTGGCCGAGGGTGCCGTCGAGGCCGAGCGCGCGGGCGGGATTGAGCGTCGCCAGCCTGACCGCGACCGCAGGCTCGAGCCCGACTTTCTCGACCAGGTTGCGAAGCGCCAGGTTGAGCGGCAGGAGCGAGCCCGTCAGGGTTCCATCGAGCAACCGGCCCGACGTCCCATCCGAGACGTATTCGTGACGGGCGACCATGTAGCGCCCGGGCGGCATGCCGAGGCCCGCGAGCCCGTCGGTGATCAGGACCAGCTCGTCGGGCGCCTTGGTCCGGGCCACCATGCGGAGCGTCTCGAAGGCGACGTGATTGCCATCGGCGATGAAGCCCGCGGTTAGGCCCGTAGCGAGCACGTAGCCCGCCACGCCTGGGTCGCGGTGGCGGAGCGGCCGCATCGCGTTGAAGAGATGGGTCGCGAGCGTCGCTCCGGCATCGACGCCGGCCGCCGCCTCGCTCCAAGTGGCATCGGTGTGGCCGATCGAGACGCGGACGCCGCGCTCGACGAGGAACGAGATGAGGGCGAGCGCTCCCGGAAGCTCGGGGGCGAGCGTCAGCCAGCGAACGTTGCCCGCCTCGAGCCAGCGGCTCGCCTCCTCGATCGAGGGCGGCCGGAGCTGCGCGGAGTCATGCGCGCCCCGATACGTGTGGCTGATGAACGGGCCCTCGACGTGAACCCCGAGAACCCGGGCCTCGCCCGGGACCGGCGGGTGGCGCAGATTCGCCAGGGCGGGCGCATAGACATCTGGCGCCGACGTCACGATCGTCGGCACGAAGGCGGTCACGCCGAACCGAGGCAGACGCCGGCAGATCGAGGGGAGGTCCGCCGACGGATCGGAGAAGTCGCCCCCGAAGGCGCCGTTCAGCTGGATGTCGATCAGGCCGGGCAGGAGGCGCGCTCCGAGTCCGCCGAGTGAGCCTGCCGGCGGCGCATCGGCCGGCCGGATGGCGACGATTCTGCCGCCATCCACAGTGACGGCGCAGAGCCCCCGGTCGCCGGGTGCGTAGAGATGGCCGAACAGTTGAATCACGGCGCCGGAGTCACTTTCGAGAGGCCGCGCGGCGTTTCGGTATCGAGCTCTTGCAGGGTAGCCGACATCCCCGGGCCGTCCGCCGCGGAGCCGGCCCGCTCATGGCCGGTGCTTCGCCCGCGGCCGCTCTTCAGCTCCCGGCCGGCTCGCGCTCATCGGGGCGCGGACGCTCTCCGGAACGTCGACCCCTCGAAGGTCGGACTCGAGCTCGCCGCCGTTGGCCAGATCCCAGGTCTCCATCTCGACGAGTCGAATCCGCACCGACTGGGGCTTGACCTTCAGGATCTCCACGGCGCTATCCGTTACCGCTGCCACGAATGCGCGCTTCTGCTCGATCGTCCGGCCGGCAAACAGTTCAACCGTGATGTTCGGCATCGTTCCACCTCGAGAATCGGACGGCTATCGAGCAGTCGACCGCCGTCGGCGGCGATCAGGTGCTCGTTGACATGGTCGAACACAGACGAGGCGTAGGAAACGGCCGCCTCGACGAGGTTTCAGGAGTACCCCATCGATCCACCGGGATCTGTCGAGGTTTGCGTGAACCGCGCTCCGGAATGTAGCACCACCCCTGACCGAGAGAGCCCGGTCTCGGCGTACAAGTAGCTTACGCCACGCCGCCAACCCCGAGCTGGGCGGCTCCGCTCTGGACGTCGAGGCAGCACGCGATCTGATATGACTCCTCTGCTCCGCGCGGGAGTAGCTCAGCTGGCAGAGTGTCTGCTTTCCAAGCGAAAGGTGACCTCCTTCCACGGCCGGGCGCTTCGAGGAATCCGCGACCGAAGGACCGTCAGGGCCGGGCGGATGTCGTTCCGGACGGCCAGCTCAGCCCTCGCGCTCCGGTCCCCTATCCGACCCTTGCGCCTGCCAGCGGTATTCCGGCTCATAGCCCAGCACCTGCCGCGCCTTGTCGATCGCAAGCAGTGTCCGGCGGCCCTCGACGGCGCCGCGCAACGGCACCGAGGGGAAGACGGCGGCCATGAGCTCGGCGCTGGGCCGGATCATGACGGTGTCGGCCGCGGCGACGATGAAGACGTCCGCGCCGGAGACCACGGCCTCCAAGCCACGACGGACGGCCTGCGCCACGTCGCGCACGTCCACGTAGCCCCACAGATTCCACTTCCGGACGGTGGGGTCGTCCTGCCAGCTCCCGAAGGCGGCGTAGTCCGGCGGCTCCATGATGTTGGAGATGCGCAGGCCGACGAACGGGATGCCGGTGCGCCTGGCGAACTGGCGGGCCATCTCCTCACCCACGACCTTGGAGAGGGCGTAAGAGCTCTCGGGCCGCGGTTGGATCGTCTCGTCGATCGGGGCGAAAAGCGGCGGTACGTCGAACGGCAGTCCCAGGACGGTTTCGCTGGAGGCCCAGACCACCCGGCCCACCCGATGGGCCTCCGCTGCGGCGAAGACGTTGTAGGTGGACAGCGTGTTGATGCGGAACGTCTCGGCAGGGGACCGCAACTCCGGCGCCGGAATCGCCGCGAGGTGGACGATCGCGGCCGCTCCCGCGATCAGCTCGAACGCCTGGCCGGGGTCGGTCAGATCGGCGACGATGCAGGATCCGTGTGGACCGCCGTCATGACGGACGTCCACGTTGACCACGTCGTGGCCGTGTCCGCGAAGGTCGCGGACCACCCACCGACCCGCCTTGCCGCTACCGCCGGTCACCACTATGCGCATGCCTGTCACCTCGTGTCCGTGCCTCTGGATAGGAAGGCCGTTGGGTCTGCATTGGCTGTGTCGGCTAAGCCGGACAGGCTCGCCGGCTATCCTACCGTCGCCCCCGCCGAAGGGCCGGGGCGTCTACGGCTGGCCGCTGATGGCGGACGGCGCCGATCGGACGGGTCTCCGCCGCCCACGGCAAAGGGGGAACTCGTGGTCAGGCCACGTCCACGAAGATGCGATGGTGCCCGCGGGCGCCGCTGGGCGCGGGATCGGTCACCTGGTCGGTCTGCACGTCACCCGTGTCGTCGGTGGCGCGGACCTCGATGCTGTGCCGACCCGTCGGAGCCGTCCACGGGAGCGCCCACTGGACCCAAGTGGCGTTCGAGATCGGCCGGCCGATGGTGGCGGTCTGCCAGGAGCCGTCGTCGATCCGGACCTCGACCTTTGAGACTCCCCGATCCGGCGCCCAGGCCACGCCACCGACCTGGATCGGGCCGGGAGGCAGCCGCTGCCCGCTCGACGGGATGTCGATTCGCGACTGGGTCAGGATCGGCGCGTCCTTGGCCCAGCCGAGGGGCACCCAGTAGCCATCGACCGCCTCCCGGGTGGTGAGCTCGATCGACGAGAGCCACTTCGTGGCCGATACATAGCCGAACAGCCCCGGCACGATCAGCCGGGCGGGGAACCCGTGGGCGCCGGGCAGCGGGACGCGATTCATCCCGACGGCGATCATCGGCTCACGCGCGGGCGCCATGGCCCAGGACGTCGGGAAGCCGGCGGTGAAGCCGTCGACGGACCGCCCCACGATCTGCGTGGCGCCCGGCTGGACGCCTGCCGCCTGCAGGACGTCCTTGAGGCGGACCCCCGTCCAGAGCGTATTGCCGACCAGGTCGCCGCCGACGGGATTGCTGACACAGGCGATCGTCACATACTGCTCGTACAGCCCCAAGGCGAGCAGTTCATCGTAGGTGAGCGTGAGCGGATGGTCGACCATGCCCTTGACCTGGAGCCGCCAGCTCCCGACGTCTACCTCCGGCACCAGGAGAGCCGTGTCGATCCGGTAGAACTGGTCGTTGGGGACCACCAGCGGGCTCAGACCCGGAGTGGTCAGGATTTGATCGGCCGTGAGCGGCGGAACCGGCGCGAGCGGCGCCGGCAGCTTCGAGGTGCTGACGACGCCCTCGATGTGTCGTGCGTCGAGGAGGGCGCGGCCGATGCTGCCGGCCGCGATCACGCCGCCCAGCGTCGCGGCGGTGGCGATCAGGAAGCGGCGTCGGGTCCACTCGGGGCCCTCGGCCGCCGAGCCTGGTCGGTCGACGCCATCGGTTGGGCCAGGCCGCACCTCGAGCGTCTGCGACTCTGACGCGTCCAGCGCCAGGGCCAGCAGGGCGCGCAGACAGACGAGACCGGCGCCGACCGCGATGGCGGCGGTCGCCACGGCGGGCACCAACGGGGCGAGAGGCTGGCCGGCCGCCGCGACGGCGGCGACGGCGCCGAAGAGAACGAAGACGACGGCTCCGTCCCGGAACCGCCGGGCGGCGACGATCCCTGCCGCTGCCCCGATCGCGACGGTGGCGACGATGACGAGGACGTTGAGGGCGAGCTTGTCGTTCGTGCCGAACAGCGTGACCATCACGTCTTTCGCGCCGGGCGGCTGGAGGGCGATCGCGAGCGAGCCGACCGCGATGACCAGGGACGGAGCGCCCGGGACCAGCCCGGCGATCAGCTCGGACGTGGCGATGGCGACACCGGCCGAGAGGGAGCCGGCTACCGCCGGGGCCCAGGGGATCGCGGTTCGGCGTGCGCTGGAAGTGCCCACACCGGTAGGGTACCGGCATCCGGCGATGAAGTGATGTCCGGTGGTACGCCGTGCCGGGCGGGGGTCCAGTCCGGCGTCCCCGGCACGAGAGTGTCGTCGGCGAACGGCCGAAGGGCGACAGGCAGCAGCGGCGCTCCCCGAGGATCCTGCCAGCCGCCGACGCCGTTGAGTCCGGCGAAGCGGAACGCGCCGCCGACGACGATCAGCCCGAACCTGCCCCGGACATCCGAGGCAATCCCACCCAGTAGTCCGAATGCGGCCGCCGCGATCCGCGCGACAGTGGTCCCGGTGACGTAGCGCCGAGGCTCCCGATCCGGTTCGAGAAGCCATCGACGTCGAACGTTAGTGCCAAGTGCGGCCGGGCGATGGACCGCGAGTCTGACTTCATGTGTGGCTCCACCTCACTCGAATGGGGTCGACGTGCGGACGACCGACCCGAGTATCGAGAATCCGTCCCGGTATGTCCCAGCCGCATGCGCGGCCCCGCGGGCCAGCTGCTCGAGCCGGATGAACGCCTCGAGGGCACGCCCGGCAGCCTCGTCCGCCAGCAACGCAAGCCACGAGCCTGCCGGTGGCCGCTCATGTGAAATCCAGACCTGCTCCACGCCGATGCTCAGGCACTCGCCCGACAGCAGACGCATGTACTCGTCGCGGACCGGGGAAGGCGGATCGATCTCGAAGAGCAGGATCGCGTCCTCGCTGCCGGCGGCTTCGATCTGGCCATGACGGAATCCGCTGGGCGTTGTGTGGACGCCGGGGCGACCGACTTTCTCGTGCCACAACAGGCTGACGAACTCGGCGGCCCCAAAGGCGGCCCCGAATCCTGCGAACCAGATCCTGCGAGCGGCCGCTAGCTCGCGGCCGATCGTCCAGGCGGGCTCCCAATCTCGGACGACGGACTCAAGGCCTCGGACCAGGCTTTGCGAGCCTGGCTCGCCACGTTCGACGAGGTCCCACATGGCGAGCAGCGCGGCCAGAGCCCCGAGCGCCGACTTGGTCGAGGCACCGTGTTCTTCGCCGATCGGAACGAGAACGACCTCGTCGGCCAGCTTCGCGAGCAGGGACGTGTCACCGCTGGTCACGGCGACGACGTGGGCGCCGACGGCCAGCGCGCGCCGCGAGGCGCCGACGATCTCCGGACTAACCCCGGACTTGGACACGGCGATCACGCAATCATCGGGCCGGAACATCTCGTCACCCGGCAGTCCCATCACGGCCCCGGAGGCCTCGCGGACGAAGAGCGGACGCGTTCTACCGGCGCCTCTGTCGCTCGCGCGTAGCAACGGTTCGGCACAGCGGCTGACGGCCAGCGAGGCTCCCGTACCCAGCACCTGTACTCGTCGCGCTCCGTGGATCAGCGTCGCCAGCGCCTCCCGCGGGCGCACCAGCCCCGACAGCGTCGCCTCGACAGCCGCTGGTCCCCCGGCCAGCTCTCGCCCCATCTCGTCCGGCCCATCTGCGGAGAGCAGGTCGCGTCGGCCTTCGGCCGCGGCAGCCCGTGTCGTGCGTTCATTGTCGGTCATGCCGCGCCCTCAACCTTTCGAGCTCCCGGGGGTCGGCCGCGTGAGGTCGCGGCTGCCGAACCTTGCGGCGCCTGGGGGCCGGCGGCGCCGGAGCCGGCGTGGCTGGTTACGGAGTGGGGGCGCTCGGCGGCTCCGGGGTCGGAGCCGGAGGTGGAGCCGGCGCCACGCCGATCTGCAGGATCCCGTCCACCTTGGTGTAGTGGGAGTACCACGTGTCGTTGTGGATCACCTTGCCGGTCGAGTCGGTCACCGTGCGAATCTGATACGTGTCGAAGCCGACCGTCGGATACTCCGCGCGGTACTGCTGGCCCGGCTTGAGCGTGGTCACGTACACCTTGCTGTCACGCGGCTGGACGACATTCGACCGGGGCGCCGGCGAGGGGGCAAACGCAATCGTCCGGTCGAGGGGCAGGCTCCACAGCTCGAACGTAACCTTGCTCGTGGACCCTTTGGTCGCGGAGCCGCGGATCACGATCGGGTTCGGCGTGTCGTTGGTCCACTTCAGATCCCACACCTCGTAGCCGTTGGAGAACACGGTGGCGTCGAGCCCGACCGGATAGCGGTCGATGTAGTAGTAGTGGGCGTGCCGCTCGTCGATCCGGAGCCCGGCCCTCGCGGCGGCGTTGAACATCGTCGTGGAAACCGAGCAGATGCCGCCGCCTATGGCGCCGGTGTGGTCGCTCTTGCCGCCGATGATGACGCCACCCATTTGCCAGCCGTGAGCCTTGTCAATGGGGCCCACGGACTGCAGGAAGCTGAACTGCTGGCTGGGGCCCACGACCTGGCCGTTGAGGAGGCTCGCCGGGAGGCGGATGTTCACGCCGTTGCCGTTGGCCTCGCCCGGGAAGAAGACGGTCGTCCAGTGCCCTTCGCCCATGATCACCAGGCCGCTCAGGCTGTCGAGCGTGATCCGAGGGTGGATCGGCGCAGCGACGATCGCGACGGTGGATGCGGGGTTCCCACCCGAGACCAGGCTGTCCAGGTATGCCTCGACGGCCTGCGAAGTCGCGCCCACGTCGATGGCGGCGCCGTCCCTGCCACCCGTGAGGCTGGCCGGCTTGCCCGCGCTGTCGAAGACGACCCACGGTTCCACGGGCGGGATGGCGACCTTCGGAGCGATCTGCCAGAGATACGCCTGCACCAGGGCGGGCTCGACGGCCGGACCGTAGCTGCCGTCGGTCTTGGTGCCGAAGACGATCCAGTCGCGGATCGTCTGGGCATCGATGGTGAAGGTCTGGGTCGGGATGGGAGTCGGGGTCGGGGTCGGGCTGGCGGTCGGCGTCGGGCTGGCGGTCGGCGTCGGGCTGGCGTCCGAGGACTGGCTCGCGGGCGGGGTCGGGCTGATGGGCGGAACGCCGCCCCAGACCAGGTGGATGTCGACGATCATCTTCTGGGCCGCGGCGATCGCGTCCTGGGCGTCCCTGTCG
>JBGQBD010000091.1:0-8525 GCA_041494645.1 Candidatus Limnocylindria bacterium | reverse complement strand
GGTGCCCTGAGTGGCTGGCTTGCCGTTCTTCATCGTGGTCTTGACGGGGTTCTTGATCTCGACCTTCTTCTTGTCCTTGACGCAATAGCCCTCGGTCATGGTTCCTGCCTCCAAGTTATCGAACGGGACGTGGACGCCCCGGACGTAGCGGTCGCGCCGACTCAAGCAAGAGCGCCTGAGGGCGATGATGCAGTGACTGCCTCGTGCGGACCGGTCCGGCCGATGCCGATACCCGCCCGATTAGGCGTGCGCCCAGCGAACTGTCCGCGACGAGACCGCCTCCACTTTGGTGCTGCCGGGTGCCTGGAGGGGAAACGCGGGGGTCCGCGTTCGGCAATACCTGGTTCCTCGTAGCTGGTGCACAAGCTGGGCGCCTAGCGGGAGCATAGACGGCCCCAAAGTTGAGCGTCAAGCGTGGCGAAACCGGGTTCACGAAGCGGCCGCGTCTCATCCTCGCTTGCGGAGCTCATCGGCGAGCTGCTCAGACGGCTCGGGGGCCTCCCGCCGACTCGGTTTGCGAATCCTCCAGGACGGCCTCGACAGCATCCCGAGCCCTAGAGTGGGCCTCGCAGGCCGGGGCAGATGCCCCACTCGACGGCCGGCCGCAAAGAGCCTCGGCACGAGGGATCCGGCCCGACGTCGAGCCTGCCGAGCCGCTCCCAGCGCCGCGACAACGACGGCCAGCAGCACCAGCACGATCGCTCCGACGACCCCGGGGCCGGCGGTGCCTACGCTCGCCTCGGCGTGGACCGAGGCCGTTCGCCCGATGTCTCGCGACTCCGCCGAGCCTGGGGCGCGCAGGCCCACCGCCGCCTCTGTCGCAGCAGGCCGATCGCCTCCGTCGCCGGGCAGCGTGACCACAGACATCGGGTCGACGATGACGACCAGCCCGATCTCATCCTGAGCGACAGTGCCCGCGACCTCTATCGCGTCGCCCGGCTCCAACAGGGAGATCGCCTCCGTCGCCAGGGGCCCGCCGAGACGGACTTCGCCGGTGCCATCGTCTACCGTGGCCTGCCGGCCATCCGAGTCCGCCACCAGTCCGGAGACCGTGACTCTCTCCCCGATGTGGTCAGCCAGCGCCCCGATGTCGACCCGGGGCGCCGCTGCGATGAGGGATGTGGCGCGGGAATCGCCCGCCGGCGGTGAGCCGAGCGAGGCGGCGGCCAGTCCGGAGAGCGCCTCCGGCGCCGGCCCCAGGCGTACGTCGAGCGGCGACCGCGGCAGTAGCTGGAAGACCGACGAGTCGGAGGTGGAGCGGCGCACCACGCCGGTCATGACCGCCAGGCGGCCGGCGGTCATGCTGGCCGCCGAGATGCCCGCGCCAGGCTCGCCGAGAACGATAACCCGCTGGCCGTTGACGAGCAGTTCCGCCCGCCAACGAGAGCCAGCCCTGGTCAGCCGGTCGATGCGGCCGCACACGCGAACCAGCCGCCACTCCAGCTCCGGACCGAGCGAGCCGGCGGCCTGGAGCGGCCGCGTGGCCTGCAGATCGCCCGCGACCACGATCTGCGAGGCGACCACCGTGGGCCCGCCCTCCCAGCGGCCGACGCGGCCGATGATCTGGATTCGCTATCCCACCCGCAGGTCGGCGGCCTCGGGCGGCAGGATGACCGCCACGGCGGCCGTGCCGTCGTCGACCGCGATCGTCGGACCGGAGAGGTCGAACAGGCCGGCCGGAGCCGTCACCGTGGCATCGACATCGACGATGCTGCCGCGATCGCCGAGCGCGGAAGCCAGGTCGTGCCACACCGCGGGCTCGGACGGGGCCGGAGTGCTGCCCACCGCGGGCGGCCGGCTCTGAGGCAGGACGGCCAGATCCGAGCGGCTCCGCAGCCAGAGCCGGTATCCATCCGCCCGTCCGGTGGCGGAGGCCCGCTGCCCGACGATTCCGATCAGCTCCACCAGGTCGCCCCTGGTGACGTCGGCGCGTGTCAGGCCGGTCGACGGATCCGCGAGGGCGCGCACCTCAACGCTGCCGTCGCCCACGGCGAGGGTCAGCCTGCCGGAATCGGTCCGGACCGAATCGACCGTGCCGTGCACCATCACCAGGGAGCCCTCGGTCGGCTCGCCGATATCCGACAGGCGGACGCCAATCGGGGCCGGACCTGCGTCCTGCGATCCGAGAGACAGCCACTGGACTTCGCGGACCTCGAGCTGGCCGTACGGGGCGGCAAGAGCGCCCACCACCTCGATCGAGCGGCCGGGTTCCAAACCCTCGATCGGGCCCGCCAGGCGGACGAAGATACCGCCCGACGAGTCCTCTATGGCGAGCAGCTCCGGCGTCCCGGCGACGCCCGGCGCGACGGTGACGACGCCGGCGACGTGGACGCTGGCGCCCGCGGGCCGGGTTCGAGCTTTGGCGATCGACTCCAGGTCCGTGCCGGGCTCGGTGGGCGAGGGCGAGGGAGTCGGCGCCGCGATGGGCGTCGGACTGCCACCCGTCGGTTCTGGCGGCGGGACGCCGGCCGAAGCCGAGGGCGAGGCGTCCGGCAGGGCGACGATCGAACCCGGTTCGGTGACCTCGACGCGATAGCCCGGCGAGCTGCCGGACACGCGCTGGCCGAGCGGACCCACGACCATCACCCGGCTTCCCTTGACGATCGCCATGTCGCCAATCGCAGGCGGCGCGGCAACCACCCGGAGCAGGCCGCTGCCGTCGTCGACCGAGATGCCGAGGCCGTCCGAGAGAGCGTCCGGCGTATCGGTGACGGTTCCCGAGACGGCCACCCTGATCCCCTCGTCGGCTTCGCCGGCGCCGCCGGTGGCGAGCTGCTTGGGCTCGGGCAGCGCCGCCTCCTCCATCGCCACCAGCCCACCATCGTCGGCGCGAATGGTCCGCTGGTCGTATCGATCGTCCAGCGTCCCGGCAACGCGAACCCGAGTCCCGGCCGGCAGCGCCACGGCGGGAACCTGCGCCAGGTAGATGGCGATGCCGCCCGTTGAATCCTGCATGAAGCCGCCATGGCCCCCTTCGAGCGCCGCCAGCCTCGTGGTCAGCACTCCTTCGACCGTCACGGCGGCACCGTCCGCCTGGGCCCGGGCGTCGGCGATGGCCCAGACCGGAGAGCCGGGCGTGGCGGAGGCAGCCGCGGAGGGCGAGGGACCGCCGGTCGGAGTTGCGGACGGAGGCGCCGCGGTCGGCGCCTCCGTGGCCGCTGCGGTCGTCGGTGGCTTGGTGGCCGGTGCGGTCGTCGGTGGCTCTGGAGTTGCGGTCGTGTGGGGCGGCGCCGTTTCGTCCGCGAGTGACGGCGAAGCCGCGGCCGTGGGCATCGACGCAGGCGGTTCGGATCCGGCGGCGATCGATGGCGAGCTCGAAGCACCGGGCGTCGGAGCGGACGACAGCGATTGCGGGACCGGGTTCGGCTGCACCAGCCAGTCCGCCCCGTTGTCGTTGGTGTCCAGCCAGTTGCCATCGGCCCCGCCAGGGCGGCGTTCGATGCTCGACCCTGCCGCCGGCGCCGGGGCTACCGAGCCCTCGACGAACGAGTTCGTGGCGGTTCCCCAGCCCACCGCGTCTACGACCGACCCGCCGACATGTCTCAGGGCGAGCGATCCTCCGTCCGCGGCGATGCCGCCCGAGTACGTCACGTCAGCCAGGGGCCCGTACATCCCCGCGCCGTTGGCGAGCAGGATGTGCTGTCCCGGCGCCAGCGGCAACGGTGAGGCAAAGCCGGCCTTGCGCGTCACAGCCGACCCGGAGGCTGTGACGTAGACGAGCTCCATGCCGTTCAGGTCCAGCGGGACCCCGGCGGCGTTGGCTATCTCCACGAACTCGTCCGAGGCGGAGACGCCCCCGGTCACGATCTCGGCCAGGAGGAGCCCTGTCGAAGGCGGCCACGGGACGGGTGTCACTGCGTAGCCGGCCGAGACGGTCGCGGCCGCGGCGGCTACGGCGACGAGAAACGAGACGAGCGCGGCGAAGACCCCACGCGGAGCGGACATTCGGACACCTCAGCGAGCCTCTCCGGCGGGAGCGAGCGGGAGAGTTCTACCAGCGTCCGCTTGGCGTGGCCTTATGCGGGCCTTACCTGGGCCTTGCCCGCGGTCGCGGTCGAGGCCGCCAGCCGGCCGAGGCCGCGCTCCCGGTCTAGGCCGCGAGTTGTTCTGGAGCCCGCTGCCCGACGCACGGCGTGGCGCCACGCTGTGCCGGCCGGCGGCATCGACTACCATTCCGACCGCGCCGGTCCTTCACCCGGGGCCGCTCCAAGCGCACCGACGAAGACGACCCGAGGAGACAAAGTGGCTCGCGCCAAGAGGACCGATCGAGCTGAGGCGCGCCGCCAGTACCGCGCCTACCTGGCGGCACAGGCCGAGGCTCGAGCCGCAACCGCGGAGACGGAGGCGGAGGAGCCGGCCGAGTCTCAAGGCGCCGTCGGACGGCCGGCTCGCACGACGGCGGTCCAGACCGGCGCCCAGCCCGGCCAAAGGCTGGGTATGTTCGCCGCGGCCAGGGCGGCCTTCCGAACACCCACCTACCTTGACGACCTCAGGAACATCGGGCCGCTGGTGTTCAGGACCAACGCAATCTGGCCGGTCGCCGCGATTTGCCTCATCGCGGCCGTCGTCTCCTACACGCGCATCACGCCGGAATCGACCACCACGAGCGACCCCATCATCGCGATCACGATCCAGTTCATCCTTTCCCCGATTCCGTTGCTGCCGCCCATGCTGGCCGGCTTCCTCGCGCCGCGTTCGACCTGGCTCGCGGGCACCCTGGCCGCATTGATCTCCAGCCTGACCCTCCTGGCCCTCGTGGCCGCAACTTCGCTCAAGCTCGAAGGAAGCACCACGTCGATCACGAGCGCTAACGTGGCCGGAATCACCATCAGCTTGCTAGCGGAGGCAATCCCGTTCGGTGCTCTCATAGGCGCCGCATCGGGCTGGTACAAACGGTTCCTTAATCTCATGGGAGGGACCCGGCAGCGCGGGCGGTCGAAACCGTCGGGCCAGAAGCGGCCGGTCCGCAGGGGCCAGACCGCCCGCCGCTAGCGTCGCGCAGGGTCGCGGGCAGGGCGCCGCGGGCCGATTCAGCCGCGCGGGTCGATTCAGCGGCGGCGCATGCCGCTGTAGCCGAGCGCGCGCACGCCCTCAGGTCGCGCCGGGCCGCCGACCGACTCCGCCACGGCGGGGAGCGGCTCGATCCTGCGCGCCACCACGTTCACGACGTTCGCCTCGCGCTGCAGCATCCCCTCTACGTAGAGCAGCGCGTGGCGCCGGACCACTCCCCGAAGCCGCGCCCACGCGTCCGGCCAGAGAGTGACGTTGACCATCCCCGTCTCGTCCTCCAAGGCCAGGAAGACCGTGCCACGCGCCGTCATCGGGTGCTGGCGCGTGACTACCAGCCCGCCCAGCCTCACCGGGCCGGGGCCTCGATCCGCCAGCGAGGCGTTAGTCACCGCGCCCAGTCGATCCAGCGCCGGCCGGAAGAGCGAGACCACCTGCCGGCTGGCGTCGAGCGAGAGGACCGCATACGAGTCTCCCAGCCTTTCGCGCTCGGTCAGCGCGGGCAGCTCGGGCGCCGGGGTCGGCGGCAGGCGCAGATCCATCGGTCTCCCGGCTGCCCGACCGAATCGAGCCGAAGCGCGCCCGGTCGATCGAGCCTTTCGGCCGTTCGCTCTGCCGCCCAGCGGACCGGGAGCCGTCATTCGGCCTCGCGTGGCCCCCATCACTTCTCGGAGCTGCCACAGCAGCTCGCGGCGCGGCCGTCCAAGCGAGTCCAACGCGCCGGCCCGAATCAGTCGTTCGATCACCTCCTCGGGCAGCTCCGTTCGGGCCACGACATCCGCCAGAGAGCGGTAGGGGCCGCGGGCGAGCTCGGAGTCCAGGCGCTCGGCATGCTCCTCGCCTATCCCCTTGACGAGGGCCAGCCCCAGGCGTATCCCGTAGCCCGTGGCGTCGTCCGGCGTCCAGCGCCGCCGCGACTCCGCCGCCGGCACGATGCAGCCGGACGAGCGCACCGCGACCGGCCGCCGGCGAATGCCCGATCCCTCGGTGAGCGGCTCGCCGTCCCGCCCCACCCATTCCGTCGTCGTCTTGTAGGTGGAGGCGTTGATGTCCACCGGCAGGACCGCCACGCCGTGGCGCTTGGCGTCGTTGATCAGCACCTCAACCGGGTAGAAGCCCATCGGCTGAGCGTTGATCAGACCGACCGTGAACTGGGCCTGGTAGAAAAGCTTCAGGAATGCCGACTCGTAAGCTGTGCGGGCGAACGCCGCGGCATGGCTCTTGGCGAAGCCGAAGGAGGCGAAGGCGGCGACCTGCCGGAAGAGCTCCTCCGCTTGTTCGTCCGTCAGCCCGTTCGTGGCCTTGCAGCCGTCGACGAACCGCTGGTGCAGCTTCTCCATCTCGCGGCTGGAGCGCCACGTTCCCATCGCCCGCCGGAACCCGTCCGACTCGGCCGCGGAGAAGCCGGCCACCGAGATGGCGATCTGCATGACCTGCTCCTGGTAGAGGATCACGCCCAGGGTCTCGTGCAGGACCGGCTCCAGGCTGGCGTGGAGGTAGGTCGTGGGCTCGAGACCCTGGCGGCGGCGCAGGTACGGGTGGACGGCGTTGCCCTGGATCGGGCCGGGCCGGATGATCGCCACCTCCACGACCAGATCGTCCAGGTTGGCCGGCTTCGACTTGGGCAGCGTCTGCATCTGAGCCCGGCTCTCGACCTGGAAGACGCCCACCGTGTCCGCGGCCTGGAGCATCTCGAAGACTTCGGGCACGTCTTCCGGCAACCGATCGAGATCGACACAGGCCGCGCAATCGTGCTCGATCAGCCCGAGCGTTTCGTCGATCGCGGCCAGCATGCCAAGGCCGAGCAGGTCGAGCTTGATGAGCTTGAGCGTCTCGACGTCGCGCTTGTCGAACTGGACGACGACACGGCCGGGCATGGTGGCCCGCTCCAACGGGGCGATGTCGATGAGCGGCGCCGCGGTCACGAGCATGCCGCCGCTGTGGATGGAGAGATGGCGCGGGAAACCGTCGATCCGGGCACAGAACGTCAGCCAGCGCTCCCAGTCCGGCATGCCGGCCGTGGAGCCACGCGGGCCGGACGGAGCGGCCGTCCCTCTCTCCCCGGCCAACCATGCCACGCTCGCCGGCGAGTCGCCCGGGCCGCCCTCGTCGTCCGACCGGCCCGCTCGCTGCCGGGCCAGCCTCCGCTGCTGTTCCGTTGCGGAGCCGCCGCCCAGATCCGCGACCGACGCTGCTGAGCTCTCTGTCTCTTCCTTGTAGCGTGGGTGGTTCAGCTGGCCCATGCGATCGGTCAGGCCGCGTACGCTCGACACCTCGGCCGCCGCCCGGCCGCCCACCACTCCGCCCGCGCCACTCGCCTCGGCCTCGCGTTCGACCGTCTCGGCGAAGAACTGGCCGAAGCCGCCCTCCGCCTCCAGGTCGCGCCGGACCATCACCGAGTCGTACGTTTCGAGCGCCTTGGCGACCCGATCGACGAGCGGCCGCGGGAACCCGAGCGCGTACCCGACCTCGCGAACCGCCGATCGGGCCCGATACGTGACCAGGTTGCAGACCATGCCGGTGTGTTCGGGACCGTAGCGTTCGTAGACGTACTGGATCACTTCCTCCCGTCTTTCGGACGAGAAGTCGATGTCCACGTCCGGGTAGCTCGTTCGGCCTTCGTTGATGAAGCGCTCGAAGAGCAGGTTGTGCCGGATGGGATCGACGCGCGTGATTCCCAGGACGTAGGCGACGATCGAGTCGGCCGCGCTCCCCCGGCCCTGCGCGGGGATCCCGCGCGAGCGGGCGAACCGCATCAGATCCCAGCAGATCAGGAAGAACTCGGCCAGGCCGGTCCGTTCGATCACGTCCAGCTCATGGGCCAGCTGGCGAACGACCGGCGACGAGATGGGGTGGTACCGGCGGCGGGCGCCTGCGTGGCACAGCTCCTCCAGGTACGAGAACGGCGTGTGCCCCTTCGGGACCGGAAAGCCGGGAAAGCGATAGCGCTCGAAGCCAAGATCGACCGAGCAGCTGGCGGCCAGCTCACCCGCGTTGGCGATTCCCTGCACCCAGGCGGACCGCGTCCGGGCGTCCGCGCTCGAGCTCCCGGGCGGCAATGCCATCAGCTCGTCGGCCGCCTTCAGGAACGATTCACCGTCCGGGCGGCGGAGGTCGCGCAGCTCGTCGAGGGGGCGGCCATGGCGTATCGCCGTCAGGACGTCGTGGAGCTCCCGGCCCTCCGGGTAGCTGTAGTGGACGTCGTTCGTGACCACGACCGGCAGGCCGAGCTCCTCGGCCAGGCGAGCAGTCTCCGCCACGAGCCAGTCGTCGTCCGGCAGCAGGTGATGCTGCATCTCCAGGAAGAACGTGGCCGTGGCCGTTGAGTCGCACCGCGCCCGCCGGCTGGCAAATATGCGGGCATACCGCTCGGCCGCGGCCCGCGCCCCCTCCCGATCGCCGACCCGCAGGCGCCGGGCGATCTCGCCTTCGCGACACCCGGATAGAGCCACCAGCCCATCCGTGTTCTCGGCCAGAAGCGCATGGCTGAAGCGCGGCATCGACTTCGTTCCGGCGAG
>JBGQBD010000090.1:0-8646 GCA_041494645.1 Candidatus Limnocylindria bacterium | reverse complement strand
CGCGTCCGCTTCCCCGTCGCCCTCGCCCAGCCCGTCGCCCTCGCCCAGCCCGTCGCCCTCGCCCAGCCCGTCGCCCTCGCCCAGCCCGTCGCCCTCGCCCAGCCCGTCGCCCTCGCCCAGCCCGTCGCAGAGCCCGATCGCTACCGCGTCCGCGGCAGCGACGTCACCCTCCAGCTTCACGATCGCCTTCTACGGCGATGGCTTCGCGCTCATCGTGCCGGAGCCGCTCCAGTCCGGCTGGATACCGGGCGAGGGGCTCGAAAGGTGGGAGGTGACGAGCGACAGCGGCCAGCGGATGGCACTCGCGATCCACACGCTCAGGAACCCGCCTGCGGCCCAGCAGTCGCTCGACGGCCTGGCCGCAGCCCTCAGACAGCAGCTCGCAGTCGCAGCGCAGCAGGGCGTGACCATCACGTCCGACGAGCGGGTGAAGGTGGCAGCAGGCACGGCCCAACGGATCGCCGCCAAGGGCGGCGGTGAGTGGACCGTCTACTACCTCCTCTACAAGGGCGGAAAAGGCTTCGTGCTTGAGATGCTCAACCTCACCATGGCGGACGAAGGCGCGATCATGGAGACGTTCGTCCTCCTGTAGCCCGGCCAGCTCGGCGGCCGCGTCGGGGGCTACCATTGGCGGCCAGACCACAGCCGAAAGGGGAACGGCCGACGTCTACGACCTGCCCACGCGCAGCGTCAACGCCAACTACCAGGCGGCGCAGGCCGCCGGCGTGCCGGTCGAGCTCCATATGTGCGAAGGAGGGACGCACGGCAAGGTCATCGACACGTGCCCGCCGATTGGGGACGCTGGAGCGTCGAGTTCCTCAACCGCGCTTTCGGGCGATCCACCTGAGCTCAGGCGCCTGTGAGACGATGTTGATGAAGGAGGAGTGCCGTGCCTGACGGGAACTATGGAGTGGCGCGGTCCGCGGAACCAGCCCGTGGTCTCAGGCGGGTCGCGCGACACGGGGCCGCCTGGCTGGTCGGGCTGGGGCGCGGCGCATGGCTGTTCCCCCTCGACGCCGCCTTCCGAGTGTTGGGGCTCCGCTACACCTGGCTGAAGGCCCTCTTCGGCTGGACGCCGGCACCCATACTCGCGGGTCTTGGACAGCTGCGCGCCGAGCGGGCGGCATGGAGGGCGGCGAAGGGCGTCCCCGCGTATCGCCGCTTCCTAGATGACGGGGGGGTCGCGCCCGACGACCTCTTCCCTCTCGGCATCCTGGGGCGCCTTCCGGAAACCGATAAGCGGTCATACGTCGACCGCTACCCACTCCTCGACCGCTGCGTCGGCGGTTCCGTGCCCTTTGCTGGGACGACCATCGACGAGTCGAGCGGGTCGACCGGGACGCCGTACAACTGGATCCGCGGCCAACGCGAGCGCCTCGTCGCCCACCGCAACATCGGCTTCTTCGCGCGGTATGCGTTCGGCCCGGACCCGCTCGTCACGATCAACGCCTTCTCGATGGGCGCCTGGGCGACCGGCTTCAACATGAATCTGGGCATGCTGCGGCACGGGATCGTGAAACCGGTGGGACCCGACATCGACAAGATCCTCTCGACCCTCGCGTTCCTCGGGCCGACGTACCGCTTCCTCATCAGTGGATATCCGCCCTTCCTCAAGCATCTCCTCGACGAGGGCGACCGGCGCGCGTTCCCGTGGGCTGATTACCGATTGCACGCTCTGGTGGGCGGCGAGGGCATGACGGAGGAGTTGCGCGACCGCCTGCTCGTACGGTTCGAGTCGGTCTTCTCCGGATACGGAGCCACGGACCTCGAGATCGGGATGGCCGGCGAGTCCCCGGTCAGCATCGCGCTCCGGCGCCTCGCCCGAGCTCGGCCAGAGATCCGAGCGGCGCTGTTCGGGAGCGATCCTCGCCTGCCGATGGTCCTTCAGTACAACCCGCTGATCCACTTCCTGGAGACGAACGCCGACCACGAGATCGTCTGCACCGTGAGCCGACTGGACCTCCTCGCGCCACGAATCCGCTACAACGTCCACGACGAGGGCGGACTCCTGTCGTTCGGACGGGCCCGAGCCGTGCTGCGCGACTTCGGATTCGACATCCGGACGCTCGGTCAGGCGGCCGAGGCCGCCGGGCCGCGGGGCCCGCTCCCCTGGGCCGCCCCGATCCCTCTCCCTTTCCTGTGGGTCAACGGCCGGCGTGACGCGACGATCAGCGTGATGGGCTCGAACATCTACCCCGAGGACGTCGAGACCCTCGTCTACCGGGACGCCGCGATTGAGCCCCGGCTCGAGTCGTTCATGCTCACGGTCCGGGACGACGAGACCGGGCTGCCCCGACCCGTCGTCATGCTCGAACTCACCGACCTCGAGGGCGTGGACCAGGCCTGGCGCGACGCGGCAGCCGACCGCCTTCGCGACGGTCTCACCGGCCTGAACATCGACTACCGATCGTCCGTGGTCGAGTTCCCGGCGGCCATGCGCCCGATCGTCGAGGCCTTCGAACCCGGCGGCGGGCCGTTCGCCGGCGACCGGACGCGGATCAAGCAGCGGCGGATCGTCAGCCGTTAGGCGTCTCGCCCTCCGTTGCGGACCCGTAGCGGATCGCTCATCGACAACCTCGATCTCACCAGCGACTCACGCGGCCTCAGGGCAGCCACACCTGGCCCAGGGCCTTGCCGAAGGGTGCCGGCGAGTCGAATCCCAGGGTCCACGAGGCCGAGCCTTTCGTGTACCCGGTTTCTCGCAGAGACGTAACCTGGCCGTCCGCGGCCACCGTCCCGGAGAGCATCGAGAGCCCGGTCGCGGAGTCATCGAAGGCCAGACCCCAGACCACCGTGGACGGATCGATTGACGCGACCGTCTCCGGTTGGCCGGTTCCCAGGAAGGCCTCCGCGGGTCCGGCGTAGATGCGGCTCTCCGTGGCCGCGGCCAGGTGGCGCCTGTCTTGCGACAAGGCGAAGACGCGAACCCCGGCGAGGGCAGTGGCCGGCTCGATGGTCCGAGCACCGACATCGACCACCGCGAGCCGGGCTGCTTGCAGGCTGTCCGTTGTCAGCACGAGAAGGCGAGCGTCATCCAACCAGGCCACCAGCGGCGTGAACGATTGCGACGGCGCGGGCTGCAGTGGGGCGATCGTGCCGTCGGCAGCCACCAGCCAGTAGCTTTGCGACTCGTCGCCAGTGGTGGCCATCGCGACCGTGCCATTTGGTGATCGAGCCAGAGCGCCGATCCGCTCCGTGGGTGGCAATCCCTGCCATTGAATCGGAAGGGCCGTCCCAGGTGCAGCCGGCGTCCGGGCGGAGCGCACCTCCACCGAATTCGGGCCGGATACGGCTACCGAGTCGCCGAAGCGAGCGATCGCCGTCGCGGCCGGCAGT
This sequence comes from Candidatus Limnocylindria bacterium, assembly GCA_041494645.1. Lineage (GTDB taxonomy): Bacteria > Chloroflexota > Limnocylindria > Limnocylindrales > CSP1-4 > Fen-1039. Next base: position 5,310 of record JBGQBD010000090.1, on the reverse strand, counting down.
GGCCCCAGCCGAGTCCAGCTGCTCGGCGCGACGAACCTCCACAGGCCGAGCCCGCCCTCGACGCCGTCGCCAAGAACGATCAACCAGGCCGCGGCCGGCGATGCGGCGGTCGACGCGGAGGGCGATGCGGCAGGGAGGCCCGTAACTGCCGGACGAGCTGTTGACGAAGGTGACGCCGAGCAGGCCGACGCCACCAACGCCAGGGCCGAGGCGGCCGCGGCAAGCCTTGGCCCGTGTCTTCGTCCCGTCATCTCATCCCTTCCCTGCCGCTCGCAGGAGCTTCGATTCACTCGTGGCGGGCGAGCCTACTCGACCACGTCACCGCCAATGACGGTTCCGTCACCGGCGTCGACGTACACAGTGACCAACGCAAGGTAGTCCGCGGCCACACCCGTCGGCTTGACGTTGGCGACCCAGGCCAGCCGGTATGGTGTCCCAGCGGCCGCCAGCTTGCCGGAGTCGAAGGCCGCATTCGGTGCGACCCACTCGAGATCGATCCCTTGCACCGCGTAGCCCGAGCCGCGGCCGGCGAACCAGCGGTCGAACTGGCCGGTGACGATCCTCATCGCGTCATCTTTGCCAAGGGATCGACGCGGAGAGGCTGCCAACCTGTGCTCCACTCGAGCCACACTCTGGATGCGCCCGTCGGCCCAGAGATGGACCCGCGTCTCGTCGCCGCGAACCCTGATGCCGTCTTGAGAGCGATCCCAGTGGACGTCCCAGCCGCCCATGACCGGGTTGTCATTTGCCTCGTACTCGCCCGCCACCGTTGCGGAGAAGGCCGACAGGCCACGGATGGCCGACCCGGCGGCAGCTTCCCTGGTGACCTTCGACAGAAACGTTGGCGGGGAGTCGAACCGAACTGCCGAAACCAGCCGGCCGGCCGAGTCGAACTGGGTCTGGGCCAAAGGTTGACCCGCGCCGTCGATCTCGACGACCTCGTCATAGTCGGCCGACTGGAGGCCGTCGTGAACATGCTTCCCCGTGCGCTTGGTCCCGACCGGGAAGCCGAAGGCGTCCCTGGCTGATGCCGCGCGACCGAACACGGCTGGGCTGCTGTCGGCGTTGAGAACGGTCTCTGCCCGGACCGGCTGGTCGACCATCGCGCTGCCCACGCCACCTGCGCCGCCTCCGGCAGAGGACCCGCCGGCGCTGGCCGCCGTCATCTGGTCGGCCGTGACGGCCAGACCGATAACTACGACGGCGACCGCCATCACCGTCCTGAACGTATTAGTTGTGCCGGTTGCCTTCATCGCCATCACCCCGCGGTTCCGTTGTAGTTGGGGTTGCCCCACCAGTTGGCCTGGAAGGGATTCGCCGAGTCCGGGTACGCGTATCCGCCGATGCTCATCGCGTAGGTGAAGGCCTGGGAGGCCGTTCTGAAGTGGAAGAGGTCCCCGTTGAGGTAGCTCCAGAAGGCCTGTTCGAAACGGAGCTGGGCGCTGTCATACGTGAGGTAGACGTAACCCAGGTAGAACTCGCGTTGCGTGGAGGACTTGGTCTTCTCGATCTGGAACGCGTCGGGCATGGTGCTCACGTTCGAGCCGAGCCGACACGTCGACATGATCACCAGGTTGTATGGCGTGCCCATGGTCGCGGCCTTGATCGTGCTCGACCGGATCTTGTCCACCGATGAGTTGTTGCATCTTCCGTAGCCCGGGTCCTGGAGGATCGCCGAGTCGACGTTCGGCCAGCCCGAGGCGGCCCAGTAGTTGTCGCCATGGGTGTGCGCGTACACCGCCCAGTCGGAGAGAACCTTGTTGAGGAAGGCGGTCCTCGTGAATCCAGACCCGAGTTGGCCATTGACCGGGGCATAGCCGAGCTTCGCCATCTGGGTGATGGCGAGGTTGTAGAGCTGCCGGGGATACGTGTCCGTGAAGCCCAGACAGGTAGAACTGAACGCGTCCGAGTTGGACCAGACGTCCGCCGTATGCGCGGACGCAGCCTGTGCCGTCGCACCGAGCGTCGACACCGCAAGCAAGATGGAAACGAGCCACGTCTCCGCTCGTTTCATGAGACCTCCTGTATGAGGCGGGCGGAAAGGCGGGCTTGCGGCGGGAAGCTTGACTGCGAAGCGCAGGTGGCAAGCCGCCTCGCGCCTCGGTGGCGAACCCTGTCTAGTCGATGGCCCTCCTGACAACGAGCGCGCCGTCACAGAAGCCGACGGCGACAGACCCCAGCGCTGCGACTGCCCCATCCTCTCGAATCGCTCGGCGGTCGCAGCGCTGACCGGGCGACTCTAGACGGCCCCGCTCATCTCAGGCTTATGTGAGAGTGCTCGCTTGGCGATGCGTCTACGCCTCGGGCCTCGGGCCTCGGGCCCCCCGAACGTGCCGCCTCGCCCTCGCCGCGGTGCTCCATCTTCACGTACCGCATCGGCCCGCGGCGGAAGGCCAGGTCCGCGAGCGCGCGCGGCACGGCGGCGAGCCACAGGCCGTTGAACAGCGCCACCCGAAGCGTTCGCTTGAGCCGCTCGGCGGTTGACAGGGCGCGCCCGTCGGGCCGCCTCTCCCAGCGGAGGGCATCCCAGCCAAGCAGGGCCCCGGCGCCCAGGTAGCCGGCGATCATGGAGACGAGCGCTCGGCGCCTTCCGGTGACCGCGGTCGACGCCACGGCCCCGAGGATCATCGGAGGCACGGCCAGCTGGCCGACGTAGGTCGCGAAGTCGAGTCGAGCAGCAACCGACAGGCGCGGGCTCGCCATTACCGCCGGGCCGTGCTCGAACGCCCGTCTGAGGGCTCCCTCCGCCCAGCGAGAGCGCTGGCGCCAGAGACTCGCTCCGCTTCGAACGGGTTCCTCCCAGACCTCCGCGTCCAGGGCCCAGGCGACCCGCTCCCCTGCCGCGGCGGCGATCCGGCTCGACAGATCGATGTCCTCGGTCAGGGCGGCCGCACGCCATCCGCCGGCCGCCGCCAGCAGTTCGCGGCGCACCATGATCCCGTTGCCTCGGAACTCCGAGCAGCCTCCGAGCGCCCATCGCCCTCGATTGAGCTCGCCGTCGAGGCTCTGCTCGTCCGCCTGCGCACCGGCCAGCCAACCGCGATCGGCATCGAGGATCCGCCGGCGCGCCGTCACGGCATTGGCGCCCGCCGCGAAGTAGCCCGCCGCGCGACGGAGAAACCACGGCTCGAGGCGTGCGTCCGCGTCGAGCACGAGGATCACGTCGCCGCCGCATTCCTCGGGCTGAGCCGCCGTAAGGGCCGCGCCCTTGCCGTCCTGAAGGCCCTCACCACGTCGCGGGATGACACGCGTCACAGCCGCGATGCCGCATTCCGACGCGGCCGCCCGAACGGCGTCGGCGGTGCCGTCGGTCGACCTGTCGTCTACAACCAGGAGTTCGAAGAGCGGCTGGCCGCCACGGGTCCGGTAGTCCTGCCGGCTGACGTCGGCGACCAGCCGTCGCAGGACGGCCGCCTCGTCCCGGGCGGCGACCAGGATGCTGAACGTCGGTGGGTCGTCGGCGGCGGCGAGGGCGCCGGCGGCGTCAGCCGGTGAGATTGGGGGCCGCCGCGAGGCCAGGGCCAGCGGAACGGTGCAGCCGAGGGCGACGCCGGCCGTGATCAACGGGACCGAGCGGCTCAGCCGCCTGTCGCTCGCCATGAGCCCCACGGCGAATCCGCCGAGCAGGATCCCCAGGGCAGCGGCGCGCCACGTGACGGGCGTGGCAGGTGCGGCTTGCACCACCTCCGATCCGGCGTCGGCCGGACTCGTCATCGGTCTGACTCACGTTTGTCGAGAGCGCGCCTGGAGCCGCTCCGTCTGTCGTGCTCACGCGAACCGCCGGCGCCGACGCTCACCGGTCCAACTGCGAGATCGCCCGGAGAAAGGGCGGCGGTGAGAGGGTCCACGGGCGCGCCGCTTGGCGTCGACGGCGCCCGAGCCGAGGCTTCGGCCGGCGCGAGGGCTCCGCGACCGATGATGCTGCCCAGGCCCCACAGACAGACGATGGATCCTACGACAAGAATGACCACGGGAACGCCGACGGCATCGGCGACGGGCCCGACGACGATGATCGGGGCCAGACTGGCAATCGAGACGAGCATGTTCAGGACGCCGAAGACGCGGCCGCGAACGTCTTCGGGAAGCTCCTCCTGAAGCTGCGTTTGCGAGGAGATGGCCACGACCGAGTAGGCGGAACCGACCAGAAAGGCGATGCCCATGACCAGTGACAGGAGCGAGACCACGCGGCTGGCCTCGGTCAGGCCGTTGGAGGTGGCACGTTCCTCGAGGAAATGGGAGATCGGGCCGGCGAACGAGAGAAGGACGAGGAGCAGCCCCATGCCTACCATGCCTGCCTCGATGGTCCTCCGGCGGGGCAGATACCGGCCGTACGCGTTCAGCACCAGGATGCCGGTCACAACTCCAAGACCCAGTGGCAGCACGATGAGGGCGAAGTCCTTCTCGCCCAGGGCCAGGGTCGTCTTGGCGAAGCCTGGCCCGAGGACGCCCAGCACGCCGATCAGCGCACCTGTGATGCCCAGGTAGGAGAGGGACCAGGCGATATTGTGATGGTTTCGGATGTAGGAGATCCCTTCGACGAACTGGCCGAGCATCGTCTCGACGGCCCGCTCGGCGTCGGAGACCGTCTGGCCGGGGCTGGCGGCTGAGGCCACTGGCGGATCGGGCGGCAGCGTCCAGCAGAAGACGGCCGCAACGAAGTAGAGCGCGGCGACGATCACGATCAGCAGCTCGGCGTTTGCAAGGGCGACCAGGAACGGCCCCAGAAGGGCGAAGCCGAGCGCGAAGGCCACGTTCATCGTCAACGTGAAGAGCCCGTTGGCGGCCAGCAGCTGCGACCTGGGCACCAGGAACGGGATCATCGAGGCCTCTGCCGGCCCGAAGAAGGTCGTCACCGTGGCGACGAGAATCATGAGCGAATAGAGCCCCAGCAGGTTGTTGCCGACCACGACGATCGCGAGAAAGGCCAGGCCTCGCAGCACGTTGGTGACCAGCAGCATGTGCCGCTTGCTGACCCTGTCGACGAAGACGCCGGCTATTGCCGAGAAGAGAATCGCCGGCAACAGGAAGCTGAGGAGCAGGGCGCTGACGGCGGTCGAGGACCTGTAGGCCGAGCTGATGATGATGGTCAGGCCATAGATGACCATGTTGCCGCCGACCTGCGTCGACAGCTGGGCCAGCCACAGCAGCAGGAACGGCCGGTTACGTAGGACGGCAAAGCCGCCGGGCTCGACAACCGGTGGCCGGGACGAACGCCTGGGGTTCGGATTGCCGGCCTTTCGGGCGCGTCGGGGCGGGATGGTGACGTTCATCGGCCGGTGCCAGGGCCGGCGGGTCCAGTGTCGCGTGGGT
>JBGQBD010000089.1:0-8656 GCA_041494645.1 Candidatus Limnocylindria bacterium | reverse complement strand
GGCTACCTCGCTCGACCCTGCGAATCCATCCCGTCGCTTCGCGGAATCCTGGACCGCCTCGCCGCGTCGGCGACGGCCGCGGGTCGGGACCCGCGCGACATCGAGACGGCCGCCTATCTCCTCTCCCTCATCGACAAGACACGCGGCGAAGCGCTGAACCGGGCCAAGCGCGAACCGTTCGTCATCTACATGATGTCGGTCCTTGGCGACGTCTCGATACACCGGGCCGGGTTCGAGCTGGACCTGCGGAACCGAATCGCCGCCGCATGGCGGGCCGAGGACTACCACGAGGCCGGCAAGCTCATCCCCGACGAGCTGCTCGACGCTTTCATGCTCTGCGGTACGCGCGAGGACGTGGCGGCGGGGGCGATGGCCTTCCATGCCGATACCGGGCTCAATCTGCCGCTGCTGCAGCCGGTCGTGCAGGACGAAACCCAGACCCTGGAGCTGATCGAGGCGGCCAAGCTGTACGCGGCCCTGCCCGTGCCCGCCGCCGGGCGCGAGGGCTCTCTTCAGGGCGTGGCCGCGGCCGTCTCCCTGGCCCTTCCCGGCGGCGCCGCCGCGGGCGAAACGTCCGCGGCTCCCGGCGTCCGCCATACGGGCCTGGCCGACGATCGCCGGCTCGGCCTCATCGAGCGCGCGCGCCGACGTCTGGGCGCCGCATACGAGATCCTCCGGCCGTTCGCCTACACGGCCTCCGCGATCCCGGTCCTCGCCGGAGGCGCGCTCGCCGTGGTCGACTCCCAATTCTCGTGGCTGCCGTTCCTGGCGGCTCTCGCCGGCGGGATGCTTCTCCACTCCGGCACGAACGTCATCAACGAGGTCTACGACGTCCGCAAGGGGATCGACACCATCACCTCGCCGCGCATGAGCCACGCGGTTCTCAAGGGCCGGGTCAGCGAACGAGGAGCGTACGCCTTCGCCATCGCCTTGTTCGTGGCCGCCGTAGCCGTGGGCTCGTATCTGGTCTGGCTCCGCGGAGCCGCCATCGTCGGCCTGGGGTTGCTCGGCCTGATCGCCGGCTACACCTACACGGCCCCGCCGTTCCAGTACAAGTACCGGGCCATGGGCGTGCCGGTGGTCTTCGTCCTGATGGGCCCGATCATGGTCGTCGGCTCCTACTACGCCGTCACCGGCCTGTGGGACTGGCACGCCCTGGTGCTGTCGCTGCCGGTCGGCCTGCTGGTGGCGGCCATCCTCCACGGCAACGAGTGGCGCGACATCAGCGAGGACACGCGGGCAGGGATCGTCACCCTGTCCGGCCGGCTCGGCCGCAACTGGGCCCACTACGGCTACCTCGGCCTGGTGATCGGCGCATACCTGACCCTCGGTCTGGCGATCGCGCTCAAGTGGCTCCCACCCACGACCGTCATCGCGGTCTTCTCCCTGCCTTTCCTGGCCCAGGTTGTTCGCTCCGCGGAGCTCGGCGCCACCGGTCAGGCTCGAGCGATCGCGATGATCGATCTCCAGACTGCCCGACTCCACTTCGCCTTCGGGCTGCTGCTGGTGGTCGGGCTGCTGCTCGCGCGGCTGGTGCCGGCGTGATTCGGAGGGGGGCCCGCCGCGGGAAGCCGGGCGGCGGCCAGGCAACTGCCAGGGACCGGGGGCCCCACCCGCCAGCCTCCGGCCGGGGGCTCGACGCCGCCCTGGCGATCGGTCTGGCGGCCGCCGTGCCTGCCTTCGCCGCGACCTTCCGCGGTCCGCGCGATCGCTTCTGGAGCCGCATGACCGCGACCGGCCTGGCCCTGGGCGGCCTGGCCGTGGTCGCCAATCCGAGGCTCCGACGGACGCGCATCGGCCGCCTGGAAGTGGCTCTTGGGCTCGCCTCGGCCGCAGCCCTGTACGGGACCTTCAAGCTCGGCGACCGCTTCGCCCGACGCTTCGTGCCGGGCGGCGACGACCAGATACGCGACATCTACTCGCTGCGCGAGCTGGCGCCGCGGGGCGAGACCGCGGTCCGCCTGGTGACGATCATCGGCCCGGCCGAGGAGCTCTTCTGGCGGGGCCTCGTTCAGGAGGCGCTCATGCGCCGCTACGGCCGCTGGACCGGCGCGGCGATGGCGGCCGTCGCCTATTCGGCAGTCCACGTCACGACGGGCAACTTCACCCTGATGGGCGCGGCCGGGGTGGCCGGGGCCCACTGGTGCGCCCTCTACGCGGCCGGGGTCCCGATCGGGGCGCTGATCGTGAGCCACTGCACCTGGGACGTGTGGATCTTCCTCGTCCAGCCGACCGGCGAGACGTCCGCCGTGGCCGGGCGCGATGACGCCGCGGTCGCGGCCGCCCGCTCTGCCGCGACCGGTTGGTAGCGTGCGGCGACCCCAGCGTGCGGCGACCCTAGCCGCAGACCCGCCAGCTCACGCTCGAGGACAACCCGGAGCGGGTTCGCCCGAGTCGAGCCTCTCGCGGAATCGACGGCGCCCGCGGCGATCGCCACGGGCGCCGACTCTGGCTCGACGAACGAGGGCACGCGGTCTCTCCAGGAGGCCTCCGGCGAACCCGCGGGCTACGTTCTCTAGCGGTTCTTATCGAGGAATGCCATCACGTCTTCGAAACGGAAGCGGCGATCGCCCCTCTTACAGACGCGATAGAAGGGCAGCTCGCCTCGATCGCCCAGTCGCTTCACCGTGTTGACGTGCAGGTGGAGCATCTCCGCCACTTCGCTTGCGGTGAGCATCGGACCGATTTCGTTCGCGGCCATGGCAGCCATAGGTTTCCTCTTGATCTACGAGAGTGCGTGTGAGGTTCCTGAAGCGGCCGGGTCCCGACCGGACCCGAAGCGACGCGAACCGTACAGAGTCCACCCAACCGTCACAAGCCGTACTTTGGACTAGCCCTATCGGTACCAGAACGTGCGTCACCGCACGTCCCGATGCCGGCTGCCGTCCCTCCTTCCGGGTCGGTCTCCGGTCTCCCCGCCGCGAACTGGCGATGTTCAGCTCGGCTTCGGCAGACGCTCGGGGATGCCGATTCGGACGCGCCGAACGATGGGCCCTAACTCGGCGACACGCTCGGCTGTGCCGATGCTCCCGGACTGCCCGAGGCCCCGGGCGACGCGGAGGGGCTCAGGCTGCCCGACGGCAGGGCGATCGTGGGCTCGAGCGAGGCGGTGGCAGATTCGGCGAAGATCGCGGCTCGAGCCGTCGCGTAGTCGGCCCAGAACGCCGCGTCGTCCGCAGAGATCGTCTGCGCGCTGAGGAGAACCTCGTTTGCCGACGCGGCCGACACCACTGCGTCCAGGTCGGACGCCTGGGCGGCGCCGTCCGAGATGACCTGCGCCACGGCCGCGGCGGTCGCCTGATTGACGCTGGCCGACGCCCGGGCGTCGCTCCAGTCCGTCACCGCGCTCAGGTCCGCCATCCAGGCCCGCATGTCGTCGCGGAGTGCTTTGTAGGCGGTCTGCTGGGCCGTGAAATCGTTGACCGCGAGGCTGACCTGCTGCCTGTCGGCGTCGATCTTCGGCTTCCACTTGGTCTCGATCTGGGTCCAGTGATCCTTCGCCGTCGGCGCGTGGGGGCCGAAGCTGATGTAGGCCCAAACGACCGCGAAGAGCAGGACGAACGCGACGAAGAGCGGGATGTACTCCTTCACGTACTCGTAGGCGTTGCGGAGCATCGAGCTGCGGCGCACCCGAGCCAGGCCACGCCGTCTCACGCCCGGAGTCGCCGTGCGGTGGCGGGCGGCGACGGATCCCTCAGACTCCAGCTCGGCCTCGATCTCGGGCCGGGGAGACGCGCCGGCGGGACCCATCGAAGTCGACTTGCGGTGGCTGGCCGGCGCCGCTCGGCCGCGGCGCGTCTGTGGCGACAAGGCGCATCCTCCTGTTGACGCCGAAGCGGCTCGCGAGCCGCTCGCCTCGCCCTTCGGCACCCCAGGAACGGCTCGGGCTGGGCGTCGGAAGTCTATCCTGAATCGGGCCGGCGGCGCGCCTTGTCCTGGTGGCGATGGGCTCCGCCGGATCCGCGCGGGACCTGCCGGCGGCCTTCGCTGCAACCTGGATCACCGCGGCAACTTAGTCGGCCCTGCCTCCGCCAGACCACTTCCCATGGAGCTGTCGCGAGCCTACCGTTGACCCATGCCTGAGCACGACGCCGAGACCGAGCGAATCCGGCTCATCTACGACCGTCGCGCCGCGACCGCGCCCCCGGCGCGACGAGAAGCCGGCCTTCACTGGGTGTGCTCTCGGGCCGAGGGCGAGACCCTGGAGATCGGGATCGGGCGGGGCCGGACGCTGCCCTACTACCCGCGCGAAGTCCATCTCACCGGCATCGAGCTCAGCGGAGTGGCGGTGGCGATCGCCGCCAGGCGGGCTCGCGAGCTCGGGCTGGATGCGTCGATTCGCCAGGGCGATGCCGTCTCCCTCCCCTTCCCCGACGGCCGGTTCGACACCGTCGTCTTCAGTCACGCCCTGTGCACCATCCCCGACGATCGCGCCGCCGTAGCCGAGGCGGTTCGAGTGCTCCGCCCGGACGGCTGCCTGCTCCTGGTCGAGCACGTCCGGAGCCCGAACCCGATCGTTCGAGCCATCGAGCATCTCCTTCAACCGCTGACGATGCGTCGGATGGGCGACCACCTGCTCCGCGAGCCGCTCAACCACGTCCTGGCCGAGGGGCTGGCGATAGAGGAGCTGGAGCGCCACTGGTTCGGCCTCGTAGAGCGGCTGGCGGCGCGCAAGCCGGAGGCGGAGGAGCTGGCCGAGGCGGTGTGAGCGCTGCCGGGCGCCGGTGTCGCCCGGGCCTCCAGGCGGGCCCGAGGCCCCGCTACTTCGAAGGGGCCGGCGTCGGCGAAGCCGGGAGCGCGGCCGGCGGCGACGCGTTCGGAATGCCCTGGTAGCTGGCCGAGCCGATCAGGCTGAACATGCCGATGGGCCAGTAGCGCAGCCAGGCCCGGCCGATGACCGTGGATTTCGCGATGGGCCCGAAGACGCGGGAGTCCTGCGACTGCTCCCGGTGGTCGCCCAGGACGAACAGCTGGTCTTTGGGAACGCGCCAGCTCGCCTGGCCGCTCAGCGGCGTCGTGGGCTGCCCGTCGAACACGTACGGCTCGTCGAGCTTGACGCCGTTGACCCAGACCGCGTCGTCGTGGACCTCCACCAGGTCGCCGGCCACGCCGATGACCCGCTTGATGAAGGGGATGTCCTTGCCGTCCTCCTGGTAACCGGCCGGCGGCTCGAAGACGATGACGTCGCCGCGCTTGTAGTCGCTCACGTTCGGCGAGACCTTGTCCACCAGGACGTACTGGCCCGGCTCGAGGGTGCGCTCCATCGAGACCTGCATGATCTGGTACGGCTGGGCCACGAAATGCTGAACCAGGAAGAAGATGACGATGGTGAGAACCACCGTCTCCACGATCTCGAGGAGGCAGCCACGCCATCGAAGGTTCATCCGGAACAGCACCCCTCTGAAGGCCGCGGCTATCGCGGAGAGTGGTCAGGCCGAGGGATCGCTTCCGGATCCCGGTCGCGACCGGCCTAGAAGGTAGCACCTCTTGAGGTTTCGGCTCAGCCGCTCTCGCCCCCAAGGGATCGGCCATCCCGCAGAGCAGGCGGGCGCCATTCGGCCGGGGCCGCGGTCCCGCGTGGACCTCCGTGTCCCGCGCCGCGCGACCTCCTTTGACACGTGACCATAAGGTCACATATGGTGCCGGTCATGGACGAGGTCTTCAAGGCGCTGGCGGACCCAAGCCGCAGGCTGCTCCTGGACCGGCTATTCGAGCGAGATGGCCAGTCGCTGGTGGAGCTCCAGGCGCACCTGCCGATGGGCCGGTTCGGCGTCATGAAGCACCTTCGCGTCCTGGAGGACGCCGGCCTGGTGACGACTCGCAAGGTCGGTCGCGAGAAGTTGCACTACCTGAACCCCGTCCCGATCAGGCTCGTCCATGACCGTTGGACTAGCCGCTACGCCGAGCCGATCGTCGCGCATCTCAGTGCGCTGAAGGCTCGCCTGGAGGAGCAACCGATGGGCGTCGCACCCCGACACGTCTACGAGATCTACGTCAAGACCACCCCAGAGCGGCTGTGGCGGGCCATCACCGACCCGGCCGACACGCAGCTCTACTACTACGGCACCAGGGTCCAGTCCGACTGGAAGGTCGGCTCCAGGCTGGTCTACCTCGACCACGACCAGGTCAGCCTCGACTGCAAGATCCTGGAGATCGATCCGGCCCACCGCCTGGTCCACAGCTTCACGATGACCTACGACCCCGAGATGGCCGCCGAGCGCCCGTCGCGGGTCACCTGGGAGATCGAGAAGCAGGGCGAGGTCTGCCGGCTGCGCCTGGTTCACGACGATTTCGACGGCGAGACCAAGACCTATCACGAGGTCGAGCACGGCTGGTCCGGCATCCTCTCGGGCCTCAAGACGCTGCTCGAGACCGGGCAGCCCCTGCACATCGGCGAAGAGGAGCACGTCGAAACGCCCGCCTGATCGGGCGAACCGCGGCTCGCTGGTCGGGGGCTCCGGTCCCCGACCAGCCTCTGCCCGGCCCGCTGGAAAGCCCGATCGGCAGCGGATCTCGGCTCGAGCCGCAACTCGCGCGCAAATGCTCCCACTCCGGCAGGACTTCCCTGTATCGTCTCGCGTGTGAGCACCATCCTCGAGTTCCGCGGGGCGTTTCGCCAGGTCGCCAGCGACGGGGACCGCCTCCGAAGCCGGACCCACGGCACCTGGTTCTGCCGTTGCGGCGGAGAGGCTCTGGTCGAGCGGAACAACCCCAGGTGCGAGACCTGCGCCCGCGGCGGCGACTGCGGCCGCGATTGCACCCTCAGCCGGCTTCTCTGCCCCGCGTGCGGCCAGTCCGCCTGAACCTCGCGATGGCGACCGAGCCCGGGCACCGACCCCATCCGATCTACCTGGCCGGCCGCTGGGTCGAATCGCCCGAGCGGCTGGTCATCGACAATCCGGCTCGCCCCGCTGAGCCGGCCGGCAGCACCTACAACGCCACGCCCGAGCAGTACGAGGAAGCGGTCACGGCCGCGGTGGCGGCCTTCGAGAGGACCCGCAAGATGCCCGCCTTCGAGCGGAGCGCGGCCCTGCGCCGGATCGCCGCCGGCATCCAGGCGAGACGCGAGGAGATCGGCCGGCTGATCGTCGCGGAGTCCGGCAAGCCGATTCGGGACGCCCTCACCGAGGTCGACCGCGGCATCCTGACCTTCCGCATCGGCGCCGAGGAGGCCGAGCGGATCGGCGGCGAGGTCATCCCGCTGGACCTGAACCCCGCCTCGCGCGGCCGGACCGGGATCACCCGGCGCTTCCCGATCGGCCCGATCGCGGCCATCAGCCCGTTCAACTTCCCCCTGAATCTGGCCGCCCACAAGCTCGCCCCGGCCATCGCCTCGGGCAACCCCGTCGTCCTCAAGCCCCCGTCCAAGGACCCACTCACGATGCTGACCGTGGCCGAGGTCATCGCCGAGACCGGCCTCCCCGAGGGTGCGATCAGCATCCTGCCTATGACCCGTGAGTTGGGCGACCGGATGGTCTCGGACGAACGCTTCAAGCTGCTCACCTTCACCGGGAGCCCGGCCGTGGGCTGGGAGATGAAAGCGCGCGCCGGCCGCAAGCGGGTTGTGCTCGAGCTGGGCGGCAACGCGGGCGTAATCGTCGACAGCTCGGCCGATCTCGACTGGGCCGTTCGGCGAACGCTTGTCGGCGCCTTCAGCTACGCCGGCCAGGTCTGCATCAGCGTCCAGCGGATGTTCGTGCACGAGGCGGTCTGGGACGACTTCATGGGCCGGTTCGTCGAGGCGGCACGCGGGCTGAAGGTGGGCGATCCGCTGGACCCGAAGACCGACGTCGGCTCGATGGTGGACGCGAAGGCCGCGGAACGAACGGCTCGCTGGGTCGACGAAGCGAGCTCGATGGGCGGACGCGTCCTGCTCGGCGGGACGGCGGAGGGCTCGTATTTCCCGCCGACGATCCTGACCGGCGTGCCGGCCACGGCCCGCGTCTGCAGCGAGGAGGCCTTCGCCCCGCTCGTGGTCGTCGCCCCGTTCACCGACTTCGCCGAGGCGGTCCACCGCGTGAACGAGAGCCGGTTCGGGCTCCAGGCGGGCGTCTTCACGAACGACCTGGCCCACGCCTGGTCCGCCTTCGAGGAACTGGAGGTCGGAGGCGTCATCGTCAACGACGTCCCCACCTATCGCGTCGACCACATGCCCTACGGCGGCTCGAAGGACTCCGGCCAGGGCCGTGAGGGAATCCGCTACGCCATCGAAGACATGACCGAGATTCGGATCATGGTCCTGGCCTCACCGGGCTGAGCCCCGGAGCCCCGGGGACGCCTCGCGTGCAGCTACGGTCCCCGCCATGAGAATCGGCCGGCGAACGTGCGGCGACCTCCGGATGGTAGCCGCTCCGGACGCGCGAGCCGAGGCGGCCGGCCGGGAGTTGATATCCCCGGCGGGTTCGAACCCACGACCCGCCGCTTGGAAGGCTCCGGCCGATGCTCTAGCGCTCCCTCGTGGGACCCGAGGCGGAAGTGGTTCAGTTATCCGGTCGTGGGGAGGCAGCACCGACCGGATCGATGCGCGAGTCGGACGGGCGCCATCAAACCCTGGCGGGCGGACTGGACATGCCCGGTCCGCCCACTGCCCCCCCGCTCCTATGGCGTGAAGTAGCCGGTGACATCGAAGATGACGTCGGCTGTCTTGCCAGGAGTC
>JBGQBD010000088.1:0-8888 GCA_041494645.1 Candidatus Limnocylindria bacterium | reverse complement strand
GCATCCAATCGGCAGTCGTCGAACGCTTGACCGACCGGTTGGCGGCGCGGTACCGCTCGACGATGAGGGCGGTCGTGCCGTACACCAGCATCACGCCGGCCACCGTCCCGAGCAGCCGAACCGGGTACCAGATCGGCACCGGCGTGCCGGTCGCCTTGATGCCCAGCAGCTCCAGGCCGTAGTCGAGCATCGTCGCGCCGAGCAGGCCCAGGAAGCCCCACATCGTCGCGAAATGGATGAACCAGCGCTGGCTGTACCAAGGCCGCCCCTCGGTGGCGTCCGCGCAGTCCTTGCGGAAGCGCGACTGTGCCAGCGATTCCGTGGCCACGGCATCCCAGACGGCCCCGGCCGTCCTGCCAACCGTGACTTTCGCTTTGCCCGAGATGGGTGCGCGAAGAACGCGCCTGACCATCTCGAAGAGGCCGATCAGCGCGGCCACGCCCATGATCGCGATGACGGCGATGCCCATGTTGTGGATCACGTCGGAGGGCACGAAGTCGAAGAAGGCAAGGGACGAGCCGTCGACCGGCTTGTGGACCGAGTACATGAACGCCGCCAGCAGCCCGACCAGCGCGGCAACAAAGACGCCTGCGAAGAGTCCAGACGTGGCCAGCAGGTAGGCCAGATGGGTTCGATCGTAGCTCGCTACCGCGTAACGCCGGGCGGCGGCCATGAACGAGGCCGGGTCGGCCTGGGTGGGGCACTGCTCGGTGCACTCGGAGCAGCCGTAGCACGACCACAACTCGGTGCTGGAAAGGAGCTTGTCTCGCATCCCCAGCTGGGCATAGCGCGATATCTGGCGCGGGAACGAAGCTCCGTCCACCGAGAGCGGGCAGATGGCCGTGCACACGCCGCAGTTGAAGCAGGCCGAGATGTCGGTGGCGCCGAAGCGCTGCAGTTCTGGATAGAGGTTGCGGTCGACGCGCGTGGTCATGGCCGCGGCTCCTTCGGGACGGCGAAGTAGCGGAAGTAGCCGTCTACGGCCGCTTCCTTGACGTCACGGACCTGGCCGTACCGGCGCATGCCCATGACCCAGTACATCGCCTCGTGAGTCGGCCGGCCGATTGCCTCGGCGATCTCCGGCACGGTGTGTGGCCCGTCCGCCAGAACCTCGAGAATGCGGCTTCGCATGAAGGTCTCTTCGCGGACGATCTCGCGGACATCCCTGTTCGGCGCGGTCATGCGATCGCCTCCTCGAGCAAGCCGTCGATCATCGCCGTGATCTGAGCATCGGTGTAACCGCGCAGGTCGATGGCATTCTCAGGACACATCGGCACGCATCCGCCGCAACCCTTGCAGCCGGTCTCGCTGATCGCCGCTACCTCTCGGCCGTTGAGCGAGAGCTGCTCGATCGCGCCGTACGGGCAGGCGTCCAGGCACTTGCCGCACATGTTGCAGGCGTCGGGATCCACCGTGGCCACGAGCGGATCGAGCTCCGCGACGCCCTTCTTGAGGACCGAAGCGCTCTGCGTGACAGCGGCCAGACCCGAGGCGACGCTCTCCGAGGAGTTCTTGGGCCCCTGACACGCGCCGGCGATGAGGACCCCGTCGACCATGGTTTCGACCGGGCGCAGCTTCGGGTGGATCTCGTTGAAGAAGCCGTCCCTGCCGAGCGGCAGCTTGAGAAGACCCACCAGCTCCTCGTTCCGGCGAGGAATCATGCCCGTCACGAGAACGACGAGGTCGACCGGGATCTCCAACTCCTCGTCGCCCGATAGCAGGTCCCGAACCGTCACGGCCAGCCCGCCTGACCTGTCGCGGGCCACGGCCGGGGGAGCGTCGTCCGGGTACTTGACGTACACCGCCCCGTCCTTGCGCGCCTCGGTGTAGAGGATCTCGAACGAGCCGTACGTCCGGATGTCGCGATAGAGGTGGTACTGGCGCACCCTGGGGTCGAGCTCGGAAACGCGGATGGAAGCGTGGGCCGTGGCGGCGCAGCAGTATCGCGAGCAATACTCGTTGCCGTCGGGCTGTCGGCTGCCGACGCAGTAGACGTAGGCGAGGCTGCGGACCGGCTTGTCGTGGTAGCGCAGCTGGCCGTTGGCTGAGTCGATCAGCTCCTTGAACTCGGGCAGGGTCAGGACTCCGTCCAGCCCGGCGCCGAACTCGCCTTCCGCCGGCTGATAGGTGTCGGAGCCGGTGGCGACGACGATCGAGCCGACCTCGACCGGGATGGTTTGCAGGGGATCGCCGCCGATCCGGATACCGACCCGGTAGTTGCCGAAGCTGCCCGCCTTGCTCACGACCTCGGCTCCGGTGAAGATCTTGATGGCGGGCCGCTTCCTCGCCTCCGCGACCAGATGGGCGATCAACTCGCGACCGTTGCGCTCGTGAGGGTATGTCGGGCCGAGGCGTCCGACCCAGCCACCGAGCTCCGGCTCGCGCTCCACGAGGAAGACGCCGAGGCCGATGTCGGCCAGGCCGATAGCCGCCCGCAGGCCGGCGATTCCACCGCCGATTATCAGGGCCTTCTGGGTCGTCTCGACGATGAGCGGCTCCAGCGGCTCGGTCAGGCGGGTGCGGGCGATAACCCCACGGACGAGGCCGATCGCCTTGCTCGTCGCAGCCGCGGGATTGTCGGTGTGGGCCCACGAACACTGCTCGCGGATGTTGGCCTGGCTGTACTCGTAGGGGTTCAGGCCGGACCGCTTGGCCACGCCGCGGAAGGTGACGACGTGCAGCTTGGGTGAGCAGGAGGCGACGACCAGGCCGTCGAGGTTCTGCGTCTCGATGTCCTGCTCCATTTCCTGCTGACCCGCGTCCGAACAAGCGAACATCGTGTGTTTCGCGACCACGACGCCCGGCTCGTCCTTGACGGCGTCGACCACGGCCTGGACATCCACGTAATCGGAGATGTTTCCGCCGCAGTGGCAGACGTAGACGCCGATGCGGCGCGCCTTCTCCGTGTGCTGGGCGCTCATGCGGGCACCTTCTGGCTTTCGAGATGGGCTGCGACCTGGGCAACCGCGGCGCCGGCGTGGATGATCGAATCGGTGATGTCCTTAGCGCCCGAAGCCGTGCCGGCAACGAAGACGCCGGGAATGCTCGTCCGGCCGGGGTCGATATCTTCGTTGGGCTCGGCCACGTAGTGGTAGTCGTCGAGCGCCAGGCCGTCGCCGTCGAAGAGGCGCTCGACCTCGCGGTTTGGCTGGACGCCGACTGCCAGGACGACCAGGTCGTATTCGGCCTCGACCAGAGCCCCGCCGTGCTCGATATCCTCGTAGCGCAGGATCAGGTTGCCGTCCGGCTTCTCCGTGATCTTGGCCACGCGACCCTTGACGTACGTGGCGCCCATGGATTTGGCGCCTTCGTAGAACTCGTCGTAGCGCTTGCCGGGCGCGCGGATGTCCATGTAGTGGACGGTCACATCGGCCAGCGGCAGGGCGCCCATGATCAGCTGGTTCTGCTTGATCGAGTACATGCAGCAGAACCGCGAGCAGAGCGGGTTGTCGACCGTCTCGTCGCGGGAGCCGGTGCACAGGATGTAGCCGATACGCTCGGGCACCTTGCCGTCGCCGGGGCGCAGGACCGTGTTGTAGGGCCGCGTCGGGGCCAGCAGTCGGTCCATCTGCATGCCGGTGATCACGTTCTTGAACCGGCCGTAGCCGTACTGGGGCTTCAGATCGGCAGCAAAGAGCTTGTAGCCGGTGGCGACCACCACCGCGCCGACACGGACCTCCTCGCTCCTCTCGCGCATTTCCAGGTGGATCGCGTCCGACGGGCAGGCCGTGACGCACTCCTGACATTCGGAGCAGACGCCGCAGTCGAGGCAGTCGCTCGCGCCGGCCAGGGCCTCAGCCTCGGTCATCGGGGCCTCGATCTCGGCGAAGTCGCGCAGGGCGGCCGAGTCGGACGCGAGCCCAAACGGGCCGCTGTGGCTGTAGAGCTGCTGGCGCGCCAGCACTGCCGCCTTGTCGACGAGCGGCAGGGCGTCGTCCATCTCGAAGCCGTCGAGGGGCACGCCCCGTAGCCAGCGATCGATCATGTGGGCGGCGCGCCGGCCCTGGCCGACGGCTCGGGTGATGTCCGAGGCGCCGGTCGTCACGTCGCCGGCGGCGAAGACGTAGGGGACCGCGGTCTGCAGGGTGCGCGCATCCGCGGCCGCGGCGCCGTTGGCATTCGCCGTCACCTGCCCGCCGAAAGCGGAGCCCTCCGGGGCCATGCCGATGGCCACCAGGACGGTGTCGCAGGCGATGACGAACTCGCTGCCCTTGATCGGCTCGGGGCGCCTGCGGCCCGACGCGTCGGGCTTGCCCAGGGCCATGCGCTGGCAGCGCAAGCCCGTCACCCGGCCGGCGGTGTCGCCGACGACCTCAACCGGTGCGACCTGGAACGAGAAGCGGACGCCGTCGCGCTCGGCGTCGTCAACTTCGGCCTTGTGGGCCGGCATCTCTGCCCGGCCGCGGCGATAGGCCACGGTGGTCTCCGACGCGCCCAGGCGAACGGCCGTGCGGGCGGTGTCCATGGCGACGTTGCCTCCGCCGACCACGACGACACGTTTGCCCGTGAGGTCGGCGGCCGCCCCGAGTCTCGTGGCCCGGAGGAACTCCAGGCCGCTCACCACGCCCTCGAGCTTCTCGCCGGGAACGTTGAGGCCGGTGGAGAGCGGCGTGCCGGTGGCGACCAGCACGGCGTCGAAGCCGTCGCGGCGCAGCGCCTCGAGGTCCGTGACGGGCGTGCCCGTGGCGATCTCCACTCCGAGTGCGGTCACGTTGGAGATGTCCTGCTCCACGACCTCCGCCGGCAGGCGGTACGCGGGAATGGCCAGGCGGAGGAAGCCGCCGGCGACGGACGCCGCCTCGAAGATCTTCACGCCGTAGCCACCGCGGGCGAGCTGCCAGGCGGCCGTCAGCCCGGCCGGGCCGGAGCCGACGACGGCGACGCGCTTGCCATTCGGCGGCGGGACCTCGATCCCCGGTCCCGTCATTGCGTCGTAATGCCTGTCGGCAGCGAAGCGCTTGAGGCGCCGGATCGGAAGCGTGCCTTCGAGCGCGCCTCGCGTGCACTCGCCCTCGCACGGCGCATAGCACGCTCGCCCGAGTGTCCCCACCAGGGGTGTGGCCTCCAGGACCAGCTGGAACGCCTTCTCGTACTCACCGCTCCGGATCAGCGACACGTAGCCATGGGCCTTGATGCCGGCCGGGCAGGTGTACGTGCAAGGCGAGGTGCCGGCACGTTCGAGAACGGCCTTCTTCGGCACGGCCTGCGGGAAGGCGATGTAGGCCGCCCGGCGCGCCACCATGTCGGCGTTGAACTGGTCCGGAACGGCCACGGTGCAGGCCGTCTCGCACAGCTGGCAGCCGGTGCATGCCGCCTCGTCGACGAAGCGCGGCTTCTGGCGGATCGTAGCCCTGAACGTGCCGTCGGCTTCGCGGGAGATGCCGTCGACCTCGGCATAGGTCATCGCGGTCACGTTGGGGTGGTGGATCGAGGCCGCCATCTTGGGCGTCGAGATGCAGCTCGCGCAGTCGAGTGTCGGGAACACTTTGCTGAGCAGGATCATCCGCCCGCCGACGCTGGCCTCCTTCTCGACCATGAGGACCTTGTAGCCCATGTCGCCGAGCTTGAGGGCGGACTCCATGCCGGCGATGCCGCTGCCGACGACGAGGGCGTCGTACTCGGTCAACACTTCGCTCCCGTCGCTCGAAGAGCGATCAGCGCCTCGGAGAACTGGTTCATGTGCTTGGCGAAGTTCTCCGCGCAGACGGAGCAGATGGCCGCCATCTTCAGGCGCTGGGGCTGGAGTCCGTTCGCCTTGAGCAGCGCCTGGGCCTCGGCCATGATCCGCGACGCGCGCTTGGCGCAGTCCGGCAGATAGGCACATTCGTCACCGTCGGAGGCGACGAACACGCCCTCGAAGCCCTGCTGGATCGCGTGAAGGATCCACGAAGGGCGAATCCCGCTCGTGCAGGGCATGCTGATGACCCTCACCCCAGGCGAGTAGTGCAGGTGGGCGCTACCGGCCAGGTCGATGCCCGGGTCGGAGATGTTGTTGGTGGAGAAGACGAGGATCCGCGGCGCGGCGGTCGGGGCCTGGCCCTCCACCGGGGCGGCGGCGAGCGCGGTCATCTATCCAGTGCTCCTGCGTGTTCAGGGCCCGGTGGAGCGAGGGAGCCGCTCCGCCGATGGGCGCGCATCGGGCTACTTGCCGCGACGAATGAAGACCCGGTCGTAGCCGTCAGCCTCGATGACTCCGAGGAACTCGTGGCCCACCTTGCCGGCCCAAGCGCCCATGTCGGTCTTCGTGACAGGGTCGCTCGACCAGACCTCGATGACCTCGCCCACCGCGATCTTGCCCATGCCCTTCTTGGCCTCGAGGAGCGGGCCGGGGCAGGCGGCTCCGCGGGCATCGACGACCTCGGCGGCCGTTACGGCTTCAAGCTCGGCTACGTTCATGGCGCTCACGTTGATCTCCGGTTCTCGTGCGGGAGGGGCTAGTAGCTAAGGGCGTTGGTAGCCGAGGTGAGCTCGGCGACGAAGCGTGCCGCGGCGACGACCTCGGCGTTCTCGACGAGGTGGGTCGCCGGATCGATCTGGCGGGACTTCACGCATGGACCGCAGATCAGGATCTTGCCGCCCAGCTCGCGGTAGTCGTTCATCAGCTTGGTCAGCGGCGGGAAGCCCTCAGCGGCCACGGAGTCGGCGCGACCGTTGACCGCGATCTCGACGCCGTCTGCCTGGAGCCCGATAACGGCCTCAACATCCGATGCCAGGGCAGCAACGGCCATCACGAACGGACTCGTCACGTGCTCCGGGTGTTCCGGGCCGTGCGTGATCATGAACATGAGCTTCTCAGCCATCGAGGTTGACCTATCTTTCGGATGCGTCCAGCGAGGTGTGGTTCGATCGGCTGCCGTCCTCGCTAGCGGGCAGCCTCTGCAGGTTCCGCCGGCTTCAGGGATTGGTCGGCGTAGGAGGCGGCGAGGTCACCCAGGCGAGCGATCCGCCTGATCAGGACCTGGCGCATCAGGCCGCATGCCGCCACGATCTCAGGATCGGCGAGCTGGTAGCGGACCTCTCGGCCGTCGCGGACGGCCTCGACGAGGCCGACTCCACGAAGGGCGGCGAGATGCTGCGAGATGGTCGGTTGAGGCATGCCGAAGTGCTCGGCGAGCTTGCGAACCTCGACCGGTCCGGCTTCGCCGAGGTAGTGGACCAGCTCCAGGCGGCGCGGGCTGGCCAGCGTCTTGAGGAGAGAGGCTTGGAGTGCGTAGATGCCGTCGGCGGGTCGCAACACGTCAGGCCTCCCGGTGGGGCGCGTGCTCGGGCCGCTCATGGCGCTTGTGCGAGACCTGGGACAGGTTCGGCGTGTTCATACGGCTCCGTTGTGATCTATGCGTGTTATATGAATAGGTGCTGGACATGCATATGCTCACGTGCCGCATGTCATGTCTCGCTCGCCCTTTGGCCCCAAGCCGCTCGCTTATATATCCCGGTCGACAGGTAGTTGGACCGCCCGCCCTACAATCGCGCCATGAGCGATATCGACGGCAAGGTTGCCGGCGGCGCATCTGCGGGTCGCGTCTTCCAACGCGTCCTGGGCCGCGAGCTGCCGGTCGCGGCGCGAGCTGAGGGCTGCACTATCTGGGACACCGAAGGTCGGGCGTACCTGGACGCCGCGGGTGGGGCGATCGTCGTCAACGTCGGGCACGGCCGGCAGTCGATCGTGGACGCGATGGAGCGTCAGGCCCGGGCCTTCACGTACGTCCACGGCACGACGTTCACGACCGAGCCGCTCGAGACCTACGCCCGAGCCGTGGGCCGTTACCTGCCGCTGGACGACCCGGCGATCTACCCGGTCAGCGGCGGCTCCGAGGCGATCGAGAGCGCCCTGAAGATGGTGCGGGCGTATCACCTGGCCCGCCGCGAGCCCGACCGGACCGTGGTCATCGCCCGCCATGGCAGCTACCACGGCAACTCGCTGGGGGCGCTGGATCTCTCCGGACGCGAGCCGCTGCGCTGGCCCTACGAGCCGTGGCTGGGCCGCTTCGACCACGTCAGCGCAGCGTATCCGTACCGAGCGGGAGAGGCCGCGGCCCACGCCCTCGGCGATGCGGATCAGCTTGCCGCGGAGCTCGAGGCGGCCATCGCCGAAGCGGGGCAGGGGAGAGTGGCGGCGTTCGTAGCCGAACCGATAGTGGGCGCGACACTCGGCGCCGTGGTTCCACCTGACGGCTACTGGCCCGCCATCGCCGACCTGTGCCGGCGCCACGGTGTGCTGCTCGTCGCCGACGAGGTGATGACCGGTTTCGGGCGGACGGGCTGCTGGTTCGGGCTGGACCACTGGGGCATCCGGGCCGACGTGATGGTCGCGGCCAAGGGCGTCGCCGGCGGCTACTTCCCGCTCGGGCTGGCCGTGGCCAGTGGAGCGGTCTACGACACGATCACCGGCGGCGGCGGATTCGTCCACGGCTTCACCTACAGCCACTCACCGGTGGGCGCGGCGGTGGCGATGGAGGTGCTCCGCATCCTGGAGCGCGAGGAGCTCGTGGCCGCCAGCAAGACGAAGGGCGAGCGGCTCCTCGAGCTGGTCAAGGCCCGCCTCGGCGATCACCCCAACGTCGGCGACGTGCGCGGCCGCGGACTGCTGGTGGGCGTGGAGCTGGTGGCGGACCGGGCTTCGCGCCGGCCGTTCGCGCGCCGGGCGCGCCTCATCGAAGCGGTGATGGCCCATGCCCGTGACGGCGGCCTGCTGATCTACCACGGCACGGGCAACGCGGACGGCGCGAACGGCGAGTCCGTGCTGCTGGGGCCGCCGTTCGTGGTCACGGAGCAGGAATTGGCGACGATCGCCGAAGTCCTCGGCGATGCCGTGGAGAAGGCAGTCGCCGAGGTCTCAGCGAAGCTGGACTAGCCGGCAGCCGGCGCGATCGTCCTCGCGCCGGCCG
>JBGQBD010000087.1:0-8898 GCA_041494645.1 Candidatus Limnocylindria bacterium | reverse complement strand
GACCACCAGGGCTGTGATCGGGTTGAGGCCCACGAAGTTGATGCCCATGCCGATCGCGGTGGCTGCCGCGATTACCGCGTAGAACTCCGGCGCCCGTGACGGACGCCGGTTGAGGCCGGACCGCCAGCCGAACGTCTCCGCCACCCCATACGCCGCGGACCCGGTCAGAATGGGCACGGCCAGCATGCCCGTGCCGATCAGCCCAGCCGCGAGGAGGACCGTGCACCAGTCGCCCGCGAGCGGTCGCAATGCCTGGGCCGCCTCGGTTGCGGACGTGACGTGGTGATTGCCTTCGACGAAAAACGTCGCTCCTGCGGTGAGGATGATGGAGTAGGCCACGACCTCGCAGAAGACCATGCCGGCCGTGGTATCCCACAAGGCGTAGCGGAGCTCGGTGCGGCTCGCGCCCTGCCGCTGCCAGAGCCACTTACGACCCATCTGCCTCTCCTCGTCCACCTCCTGGCTGGCCTGCCAGAAGAACATGTACGGCGAGATGGTCGTGCCCAACAGAGCCACCAGAAGGCCGACGTACTGCGGGTCCAGCCGGATGGTCGGCACCAGGCTGCCCCCGAGCACCCCGCCGACGTCGGGATGAGTGAACAGGGCGGCGGCCAGGTAGGCCAGCAACGCCAGCGCAAGCCATTTGAAGACGCGCGCGATGAGCTGGTATGAGCCGAGCACCTGGACGGCCACGATACCCAGGCCGATGGGCACGATGAACACAATCGCGGGCACCGGCATCAGCAGGTTCAGGGCGGCTGCGATTGCGCCGATGTCGGCCCCCGCGTTCAGGGTGTTGGCGACTACGAGTGCCAGCAGGGCCGGATACAGCACCCAGCGCGGATAGTACTCGCGGAGTACCCCGGCCAGGCCGCGGCCGCTGACGAGCCCGACCTTGGCCGAGATGTACTGAACCGAGGTCACCATGGGCAGCATGAGGACGATGGTCCAGAGCGTGGCGTAGCCGTAGCTGGCGCCGGCCTGGAGGTAGGTTCCTATACCGGAGGGGTCGTCGTCGGATGCGCCCGTTATCACGCCGGGACCCATGACCAGCAGCGCGCGCTTGAGTGGATTGCCCTCGCGCTGCATCTCTGCGATCGTCGGATCCGGTGGCCGGGCGGGATCGACGCGCGGGCCGTCGGCCCGACCCGCTGCGGGCAAGGAGCGAGCACCGCTGACGGGGGGCGGTGCGCCTCCACCGCCTCTACGCGGTCGCGACATCGCGGTCCGGCAGGCTGATGGAGTCCCCCGGCGCCAGCACGCGAACGCGGACTGCCGGAGCGTACCGGGCCATCGCCTCCGCGAATGCCGGTCCCGGTGCGTCGAAGCGCTTCCCCATGACGCGGTGCAGCCCGACGAAGGAGAGGGTCCCCCAGTGGATGGGCACCGCGACCGCGGGTCGGATCAGGGCGGCCGCCTCGGCCGCGCGGCGCGGGTCCAGATGTCCCCGGCCCAGGCGAGGCCCCCAACCACCCACCGGCAAAAGCGCCACGTCGACGCGGCCCGCCAGCCCCTCGATGGCCGGGAAGAGGTCGGTATCTCCGGCAAAGTACACAGTCGAGCCCGCGGAGACCAGGCAGCCGAGGGCCTCCGCCGCCGCAGCCCAGGGCGATCTACGACGGCCGTGCGCCGCGGGCACGGCTTCGAGCTCCACGCCACCGATGCGCAGTCGATCACCGACGCGCACCTCATGCACTGGCCCGAGACCTGCCCGCTGCGCGACTTGGCCGAGCCCGACCGGCACGATCACGAGCGGCCGGCCGGGGAGCGCCCGCAGTGAGGTCAGATCCAGGTGATCGAAATGGCCATGGCTGATGAAGACGGCATCCACATCGGCGAGGCAACCGGAGGGTATCGGCGCCGCGTGCCGCCGGAGCGACGACATGACATGGCCCAGGACCGGGTCGGTGAGGAGGCGCGTCCCCGCCATCTCGATGAGGACGGTGGAGTGGCCCACGAAGGTCAAGCGGTCACCCAACGCCCGGTCGGTGGGGTTCGTGGCCGACATGCGCGATCCACCTCGTGCCAGCGGCGTTGCGGCCGCCTCTGGCGGAGAATACGTCATCGGCCGTGAGAGACATCTCTCCTCAGGGCGCGGACCCAGCTACCCGGCCAGGGCTTCGGCAGATCCGAGCCAACGCCGCACGATCCCTGTCTTCATACAGGTGCGGTCCGGGGCTGGCCGCTGAGAGCCTACGGCGCGTCGGTCGAGGCGATCACGGCGCCGTCGTCTTCGGCCCGGGCTCGGTCGGCAGCAGCTTCCTCGGCGGCCACTCCGGTCGCGACGCCTTCCCAGAACTCGACCGCGGCCCGTTCGTAGAGCAAACCCATCGGGAGGGTCACTCCCCGCCAGTGCTCGATAGTCAGACTGACGCCGTCTGGGCCGCCGTTCCCCTCCTCGAATTGCAGTCCGGCCTCGTACTCGGCCAGCTGCGCCCGGTGCACCGCGAGCTGCTCCTGGGCGATAGTGAGCCGCGCGCTCGTTGGCTCGAGGTCAGCGAAGAAGAGCTGGAGCAGGGCGAGATCTCGCAGCTCCGTCGGCTCCCGGGAGGGACGGCCGAGCCATGCGCCGAGGGCCGCGCGCCCGGCGTCGGTGATCGTGAAGAGCCGCCGCCGCCGACCCTGCTGCTCTCGCTCTTCGGTCAGGAGCCCCAGTTCGGCCAGGCGCGGCGGTTCCTTGTACAAGAGGGCGTGTGGGAAGGTCCAGAAATGACCGATCGTCGCCGCCACGTGGCGCTTGAGGTCGTAGGGCGTGGACTGACCCTCACGGGCGATGAGGCCCAACACCAGGTACGAGGTCGGCGTCAGCTGCGCGGTCGCGTCGGTCGAGTACTCGGTTGACATGCTACATAAGATACCATACTCTAGCGATGGTTCCGCAAGAACGATCGTCCAGGTTGGCGGAGTGGCCTGCGAAGCCTCAGAAGGATTGCACCATGGGCATCTTCGCATGGGTTGTAGTCGGCGCCGTCGCCGGCCTCGTCGCCACGATGATCTTGGGCGGCCGCACCGGATTCGTCATGACGCTCGGCCTCCTCATGACGGTCGTTCTCGGGATCGCCGGTGGACTCCTGGGCGGCTGGGTCGCCACAAACGTCTTCCACTACGGAAGCATGGACGGGATCAACCTCGAGAGCATCATCATCGCCATCGCCGGGGCTCTCGTTCTGATCGTCACCTGGCGCGCCCTGACGACCCGGAGAACGAGCCGCTTACACCTCTAGCCCAGACGTGCGGCAGCGGGCGCGTCTCGGCGCTCAAGTTTTGGCTCGGATTGGCTGCCCTGCCTGCCTCGAGGTGAGCAGGGCGGTTCCATCTGGCGAACCTCGTCGTTCAGGTTGCCCGGCGACCTAGGCAATCGCAAAGGAGGCTCCCATGTTCAAAGGCCCCAAGGCGATCCTCATCCTCATAGCCTGCATCTGCTTCGCGATAGCCGTGGTGATAGCCGCCAATATCGTGACACTCGACGCCAAGATCGATTGGACGGCCCTCGGCCTGTTCTTTGGATTCCTGTCCTTCCTCTGGTAACCGCCGACAACCACCAGCCGGGGCCGCCGTGAACGGCGCTCCGGGGTAGTAGTCAGGGCGATCCGAAGTTGCCGGCGTGGGGTCGTCGCGGCCGCCGCTGGCAGCCTGGCTCACCCTGACGGGCTCGATCAGACCCGGGCGATCGCCCGGGTCTGATGGCGGTGTGGACATCACCGTCCGCGCGGGGGGCTTCTTCAGGCCCCGATGACGTCCGTCGACCGACTTGGTCGGGTGGACTCATGCTCTCCGCCCCAGGCGCCAGCTCCTCCCGCCCGGGGCCATCCTGCCCCGCGGGGCGCTCTGCGGCGTACCGCTCCCGAGCGATTCCTTGCCGCCGTCACGGCCGGACTCTCGCTCCGGGCTTGTCCTTGGCCGCGATTCGGCCTGGCCGACCGAACCCGGGCCTGGCCGGCGGGGTCTTACTACGTGATGTCCACGATCGCGTCTGCCGGCGCTCGACGTTTCCGCCCTCTTGCCGAAGCCCCTGCGCGGGTGAGCCGAAGCATTACCATGGTCGAGCATTACCTGGCAGCGTTCGGGGAGCAGAGCGTGTCGTACGACATCATCGGCAAGATGGGGCGAGTGACGGCTGACATCACGCCGGGTCACCTCGGGGAGGTGCTCGTGGAGGTGCGGCAAGGGACCGAGCGATTCCTGGCCGCCGCGGCGGATCCGGACCAGACGATCAAGAAGAACGCCCAGGTACTGGTGGTCGGCAGCCTGGGGGGACGGACGGTTGAGGTGGCGCCGACCGACAGCGTGAGGCTTCCGCGATGAGTGATTTTCAAACGACGTTGATCGTGGCTGGAATCGCCGTTCTCTTTTTCGCCTTCCTGCTCATCCTCTGGTTCAGGTCTTCCTGGAGGATCGCCGAGCCGGACGAGGCCCTGATCATCTCCGCCGTACGCGGCAGCGGCCACGTCGAAGGGATGGGCTTCCGGATCGTCACCGGCAGGGGCACGTTCGTCGTGCCCGGGCTCGTCAAGGTCAGAACACTCTCGCTGATGGCCCATGAGAGCGAGATCACCGTCCCCTGCGTGAGCCAGCAGAAGATCCGTCTGGATCTCCGCGGCGTGGTCGTCTACAAGGTCGGCGACGACAACCGCTCGATCGCCAATGCCGCCCGCCGCTTCCTGGACCGCCCGTCCCAGGAGCTCGAATCGAAGGTCATGAACGTCTTCGTCGGCCACCTCCGCGCCATCGCGGGATCCATGACCGTCGAGGAGATGATCAGCGACCAGGATAAGTTCGCCCAGCAGGTTCGCGATCGCTGCACGATGGAGATGGAGTCATTCGGACTCGTCATCGACAGCTTCCAGATCCAGGCCATCACCAGCCCGTCCGCCTACATCGAGAACCTGGCCGTCCCGCACCAGGCTGAGGTCGAGCAGAACGCCCGCATCGCCAGGGCCCAGGCCGACCAGACCGCCGTCGCCCAGGAGCAGGCCGCGCAGGCCCAGATCGCCGAATCGATCCGGAACACCGAGATCAAGAAGGCCGGCTTCCAGGCCGAAATCGATCGCGCCCAGCAGCAGGCTGCCCAGCAGGGCCCGCTTGCGGAAGCCCAATCTCGCCAGGCAGTCGTCGAGCAGGAGACCCGCGTCGCCGAGTTGCAGGCGCAGCAGAAAGAGCAGCAGCTCCAGGTCGACGTCCGCAAGCCCGCCGACGCCGAGGCCTACCGCCAGACGACCCTTGCCGCGGCCGGTCGCGATGTCCGCATCCGGCAGGCCGAGGCTGCCGCGCAGGAAGTCCGCCTTGCGGCTGAGGCTCAGGCCGGCGCCGTCAAGGTTCAGGCCGAGGCCCAGGCCAACGCCACGCGGCTCACCGGCCAGGCCGAGGGCGACGCCATCAAGGCCCGCGGTCTCGCCGAGGCGGACGCCATCAGGGCCCGCACTCAGGCCGAAGCGGCCGGCATCGAGAGTCGCGCCGCGGCCCTGAGCCAGAACCAGGAAGCGGTGATCGCCCAGCAGATCGCCCAGACGATGCCGGACATCGTTCGCGCGGCGGCTTCGCCGTTCGAGCACGTCGGCCAGTTCACGGTCCTCAACGGCGCCCAGGGCGTCACGAGCGCTCTGGCGGAGATCATCCAGGAGGCCGGCGCGCTGGCAAGCGTGGCCCGCAGCACCATCACGCCGCTTCTGGCCGGAGACAGCTCGCAGTCCCGCTCCAACGGCCGGGGAGGCGGCAGGGCTGCCCGGCCGGCGCCCGCGCAGTCTGCCCCTCCCGCACCCAGGCCGGCCAGGGCCTCCAAGGCCGCCCCGGCCGAGGCCCAGACGCCGCAGAACGCCCCAAAGGCGGAGTAGCGCGCAGGTCGGCCGATGCCCGAACCCGGCGACACACCGACCCCGGCGGAGTTCACCAGGACTTCGCCGGGTTCTTCGTTGCGCGACTCCGCGACTGGCGGCCCGGCCGCCGATCTGGAGATCGATCCGGGGGCCGTGGAACGGATCGAGCGGCTGGTCGCGGAACACGTCGAGTTGGTCGTATCCCTGGATCGGCGCACCCCCGAGTTCCGGCGAACCCTGGCCGCGATCGATCGCCTCGGCGAGCGCGAATTCGTGGCCACGGCGGCCATGAGCGGCCGCGTCCTCGACCGGCGCTTTCGGGCCGTGGATTCGCTTCTCGCGGCGAAGGCGCCGATGGCGCGACGGCTGGCGGAGCTGCGCAAGGCGGCGGATGAGCTCGATCCCGCCAGGCTCAAGCTCGGCGGTGATCGGTCGCCGGAGGACGAGATTCGAGCGCTGGACCGCTACTTCGAACGGTTCGCCCGGACGCAGCCCAGGCTCGAGGCCGTCCTCGGCGATCTCGGTCAGGCCCGATTCGCGCTGGACCAGGACAACGCCGCGATCGCCTCGGAGTTGGCCTCGCTGGCCACGGAGATGGAGACGCTGCGCCAGTACGCCTTCCTTGCGGGCCGGCTGGACGATGAGCTGACGGCGCGAATTGGCCGGATCGCGGAGACCGAGCCCGCCCGCGCCGAGGCGCTGCGGTCGGACGTGCTGACCGTCGTCAAGCGGCGGCGTGGCGAGATCCTGACGCAGCTGGCCATTGCCACGCAGGGCTATGCGGCCTTGCGAGTCGTCGAGGACAACAACGCCGAGGTGATCGATGCCGTGGCCTCGGCCGTCTCGACCACGGCCGCGGCCCTGAACACCGCGGTCATGGTGGCCCAGGCCGCCGCGAGTCAGCGAATGGCCCTCGAGCATCTGGCGGCCGCCCGTCTGGCGGCCAGCACGATGGCCGAGAATGCCGCCGCGCTGGAAGCCGGCGTGGCCGGCGCCGGCGGGCGAGTGGCCATGCTCAAAGGGGCCTGGGACGAGGTCCACGCCGCCCTCGACCGCGTCGACGCCCAGAAAGCCCTGGTCCTCCAGACGATCTCCACCGCCGACCGGGAGCTCACCCGGCCCAGGACGGCAGACCGCTAGGTGCCGGCGCTCCGGAGCGGCCCCCAAGAGTCGCCCTCAGCTGCTCATGCGCTGGATCGACCAGGCCACGTACGGGCCAAAGCGTCCGGGTGGCGGGACCTTCGTTTCGTACTAGATCACTAGACAAAACCCGGGGCATCCGTGGTACCCTCCGCCGGACGGGCCAATAGGCCCCGAATCCAGCGGCTGCCACGATCGCTCCTCTCAACGGTTCTCGGCGAGACAGACGTGTCGCTGAGGCCGCACGAGTAAGGAGCGTTCTTTGTACGCATCGGACAAGACCCTGGTCTGCCAGGACTGCAACCAGGAGTTCGTCTTCAGCGCCAGTGAGCAGCAGTTCTACGCGGATCGCCAGTTCAGCGAGCCGCGGCGCTGCCCCTCGTGCCGAGCCGCCCGCAAGGCCCAGCGCGGCGATTTCGGCGGCGGATCCCACACCGGTGGTGGCGGCAGCCGCGGCGGCTACTCCTCCGGCCCGCGCGAGATGTTCTCGGCGACGTGCTCGAGCTGCGGCCGCGAGGCCCAGGTCCCGTTCCGCCCGAGCGGCACCAAGCCGGTTTACTGCAGCGACTGCTTCACCGCGCGTCGCGCATAGTTGCCGGCCGCGAGGCCAAGGCTGAAACAAGCAAGAGCCCGGCGATCCCGCTGGGCTCTTCGATTCCGGGCCCCGGGATGGCGCCGTGGCGGCCGGCGTGGCTCCACCGGGCCGGCCGGAGCGCGCGTCCTAGTGCGAACTCGCCGAGGCCATTGGCGCCGGCCTGAAGACGACATTCGCCAGCGTGGCCGTCGCGCCGACCGGGTCCGCCCACTCGGCGTTGGTGAGGACCACGATCGTGACGTGCGACGCCGCCAGGTACTCCATGGCCGACCAGAACCCGTCGAGGTGTCCGCGGTGGCCCCAGGCCAGTTGCCCGGCAACGGTCGTCTCCTCGAAGCCGAGTCCGTAAGGGAAGCTCGGCTTGGCCTTCATGGCCATCGTCGGCGAAATGTCGACCATGGACGCGAGGGTCGCCTGGTCCAGGACGACGCCGCCGTAAAGGGCGTTCGCCCAGCGTGCCAGGTCCGTCGCGTTTGACACGTACGCGCCGGCCGGGCCCACCGCCGTGACCTCGGCGGTAAACGGGATCATCGTCTGGCCCGGCCATTTGTCGAGCGGCGCGGAAGCGGGAGTCAAGTAGGCGTGCGCCTCCGGGTCGGTCGCCTGTTCGGTCACCTGGTAGAAGGTGTGGTTGAGGCCGAGCGGTGTCAGGAACTCCGAGCGGATGAGAGTCGCCAGAGGCTGGCCGGTCGCCTGTTCGATCGCCATGCCCAGCAGGACGTAGTTGGTATTCGAGTAGTGGTAGTTGGTGCCGGGCGAGAAATACGGCGTACCGACCCCGGCCAGCACCCGATCCGCCGTCCAGACCTGGCTGGGATGGGAGAGGATGGCCGGGGAAAGGTTGGCGAACAGGTCCTTGATGCCGCTGGTGTGGTTCAGCAACTGGCGAAGGGAGATGTTGGCGGCGTTGGGGAAAGTGGGCACGTATTTGGACAGCGGATCGTCAAGGCTGATGGTGCCGCGCGCCGCCAGCCGGCCGGCCATGGCCGAGACGAACGTCTTGCTGATGCTCCCAACCGAGAAGAGCGTGTCCGCCGTCACCGGCGTCTTCGACGAGAGGATCGCCATGCCCGATTGGCCCGTCCAGATCGATCCGTCGGGATAGAGGATCGCGGCCGAAACGCCGGGGTACCTACCGCTCGTTCGGATGGCGTCGAGAGCCTGCTTCAGCGCGGCGCCGGTGGTGGCGTCCAGGGTCGCCGATGCCGGCCCGGGCGTCGCGAACCGCGACGTGGGGACCGGGACGATCGAGAAGTTGGGGTTGGCAGACGGCGCCTGAGACGCGCTCGGCGAGACGGAGATCGCGGCCGTGGGCGTGGCTGTGGTCGTGGCCGCCGGCGACGGCGTGGG
>JBGQBD010000086.1:0-8904 GCA_041494645.1 Candidatus Limnocylindria bacterium | reverse complement strand
GCCCCAGGCGAGCACCGTGCCGTCCGACTTGAGGACTGCGCTGTGGTAGCTGCCGGCAGAGATCGCGGTGACGCCCGACAGGCCGGCCGGGACGTCGATCTGGCCGGCGGTGTTCCAGCCCCAGGCCACGACCGTGCCGTCTGCCTTCAGGGCTAGGCTGTGGAAGCCGGCTTGTTGGCCCCCTGCGGCGATCGCGATGACGCCCGTCAGGCCCGCCGGGACGTCCGTCTGGCCATAAGTGTTGTCACCCCAGGCGACGACCGTGCCGTCCGCCTTCAGGGCGAGGTCGTGCTCGTTTCCGGCGGAGATCGCCGTGACTCCGGTCAGGCCGGCCGGGACGTCCGTCTGGCCGTAGTAGTTGAAGCCCCAGGCGACGACCGTACCGTCCGATTTCAGGGCGAGGCTGTGGTAGCTGCCGGCGGAGATCGCGGTGACGCCGGTCAGGCCGGCCGGGATGGTGGCCTCGCCCCAGGGGTTGGAGCCCCAGGCGACGACGGTGCCGTCCGACTTGAGGCCCAGGTTGTGGAAGGCGCCGGCGGAGATCGCGGTCAGGCTCGGCAGATCGGCGGGAACGTCGGACTGGCCGCCTTCGTTGTTGCCGCAGGCGACGACCGTGCCATCGGACTTCAGGGCGAGGCTGTGGGCGCCGCCCGCGGCGATCGCGGTGACGCCCGACAGGCCAGTCGGGACGTCGGTCTCGCCGTAGTCGTCGTATCCCCAGGCGACGACCGTGCCGTCCGCCTTCAGGGCGAGGCTGTAGTATTCGCCGGCGGCAATGGCGGTGACGCCCGACAGGCCGGCAGGGACGTCGGTCACGCCGCGGAAGTTGTAGCCCCAGCCCAGGACCGTGCCGTCCGACTTCAGGGCCAGGTTGTGCGAGCCACCGGCGGCGATCGCGGTGACGCCCGACAGGCCGGCAGGGACGTCGGTCTGGCCGTTGCCGTCGTATCCCCAGGCGACGACCGTGCCGTCCGCCTCAAGGGCAAGGCTGTGGAACCAGCCGGCAGCGATCGCGGTGACGCCCGACAGGCCGGCCGGAACTTCGATCTGGCCGTAGTTGTCCGCGCCCCAGGCGACGACCGTCCCGTCCGCCTTCAGGGCGAGGCTGTGGTCGTCACGGGCAGCGATGGCGACGACGCCCAACAGGCCGGCCGGGACGTCGGTCTGGCCGAAACTGTCATAGCCCCAAGCGACGACCGTGCCATCCGCCTTCAGGGCCAGGTTGTGGTAGCCGCCGGCGGCGATGGCGGTGACGCCCGACAGGCCGGCCGGGACGTCGGTCTGCCCGCCTTCGTTGTTGCCCCAGGCGACCACCGTGCCGTCGGATTTGAGAGCGAGGCTGTGGACGTTGCCGGCCGAGACCGCGGTGACGCCCGACAGGCCGGCCGGGACGTCGGCCTGGCTGTAGTTGTCCGCGCCCCAGGCGACGACCGGGCCTGCCGGCACAGCCGCCGCCGCGGGCTCGGCAAACGGCCCGGCCCACACCGTGAAGAGCCCAGAGAGCAAAAGCGCCGCCGGGGCCAGGCCCACCAGCCGGACCACCGACCGGCGCGAAGTCCGTAAGCCCGTATCCGAGTGAACAGTGACCGACACGAGAGACTTCACCGAACCCACTCCTCTCGGTACCGGACAGACCCGAGATTCCGCTACCCGGATCTGCAGCGGATCGCATCGACCGACCGGCGACGCGCGATCTCCGTTGGTGCACCCCATCAGCGGGCGGGATCGGACGGAACGGCCCGGTCCGCCCCTGCTCGTCGGGATGGCCCGCAACCCGATGGCGGACGAGCGCGTCCATCCTACTCACGTGAAGTGAGCATGCCTAGCCGGAGCTGGCCGCGGCCACAGGCGGGCGCCAGGCTCGCAGCCGCCACCACTGACAGGTTCAAGCTGAGTCTCGCGAAGGCCAAGCCATTGCTGCCCGGGCCTGGATTGCCCTCCGCAACCTGCGAGCGTGTCTTCATGCTCTATGCAAGACCGATTGCGCAGACACGTGGAACAGGCAGCGTGTCGCTTCACGCTCGGAACGGCCCAAGGTGGTGGGCGAGGTCGGGGTCGAACCGACACGCCGCTTACGCGGCACCAGCTCCTAAGGCTGGCGCGTCTGCCATTCCGCCACTCGCCCGTGGCCACAGAGTCTAGCGGGGTATCGGCGACGCGGAGCGACGCCACGAAGGCGGGGCCGGGCCGGCGGCTATCAGCCCGGGCGCAGCAGGTTGCGGCGCCGGCCGGCGCGAGGCGCGCCCTTGCGACCCGACGCGACGGCATCTTCGGTCCGGGCGGGGCCGGCATCCTGAGCCGCTTTCCGGGACTCCCGGCGCGCCTGGATCCGATTCATCGCTTCCGAGAAGCTGCGTCCCTCGGGCGAGAAGAGTTCCTTGCCCAACCGCTTGCCGGCCTCGGCGGTCACGGGTCGCAGGATGTTGCCGCCCAGCTCCGAGATCGTGCCTCGCAGGTCGCGCGCTTCGCGGACCGGCTTGTTCTTCTCGAGGTAGTCGACGAACTCGCGCTCGAGGAGGCCTCGCACCCGATCTCCGTCGTCGCCGAGCGAGCGCAGGGCCTTGTCGATCTGTCCGGGCAGCATCGACTTCGGCAGATCCGCCCTGGCCCCGAGCACGGCGCGCCGAAGGGCGCGGTATGCCTTCTTGGGCCCGCCCAGGGCGACGAAGCCGGTTCCGGCGATCAGCGCGGCGGTCTTGCCCGGCGCGCGCCGGATCTTCGCCGGAATGTCGATCGCCGATCGGCCGGAGGCCTCGAGCCTGACGACCTCGTCCAGCAGAAGCTGGCGGCGGGCTACGACTTCCGCCCGAGCGGCATCTGTTCGCGCACCCACTCGATGGTCTCCTTGGTTGTTGCGATTGTCTGGTACGGCACGAAGCGATGCTTGAGCTTATCCATGTCGATCCCGTGCCGGAAGACCAGGACGCCCGCGCAGATAGGCCAGAACAGCAACACCGCGGCCACCCCGAGAGCGATGGCCACGCGCAGGCCTGGACCGGCCGAAGCGAGCCAGCCGAGCAAGAAGCCGAGAACGGCTCCAAGCGCCAGGCCTGCGGTCGCGGCGCCTTTCCCGAAGCTGGCGCCGAGCGCCCCGCCCAGCAGCCCGAAGGCTACGACCCCAGACAGGATCCCCAGCACGAGCGGCCCCGGCAGACCCGCATTGGAGCGGCTGATCCCCGCCCAATCGGCGCCGAGCACTCCCGCCACGACCAGGCCGACCCCGAGCGCCACGACAAAGGCCGATAACGACCGAGCCCAGCCCAGTTCGATGATCGCCATCACGAGCACGGCCGCCAGGCCGAGGAAGAGCTCGGTGCCGTGCAGCACGCCCCAGCCGATCGAGCCGAAGAGCGCCTCATCGACGAAGAGCACGGTCCCGATCACCGCGAGCATGCCGGCCAGGAAGAGCAGCAGCAGGGCGATCCCGCCCAGGGCCACGGCGCGCTTTATCTCGCCGGCGATCTCCGAGAACTCGGCCCGGGCCAGCTGGACGTGGGCCGCGATGAGCCCGACGAACGCGCTTCGTGTCCGTCCGAACTGCTCGCGAAGACCGGGCGGCGCGGACTCGGCGCCATCCGCGGACGAGAAACCGGACGAAGGATCGGACGAGGAGGGCCGGTCGGCCAAGGGACCTCCTTCTGGGTGGTACAGACAGCAGCGGGATCATAGCAGCGGCGAGCTCCACACCGACAGGCCAGATGTCATCGGCCGCGACCGGGCAACTACGATCCGCCGCGCCCCGGCGGCGGCGTTTCTGCACGGCCTCGCGAAGGGCCGCTGACCGGCCGCGGCCCGGTCGGGCGGCCAGCGCGCACCTGAGCATCGGGTGGACAATAGCGATCCGAGGATTGCGACCGACCTGGGGAGTGGGAGCGGAAGATGAGCACGGCGGAGAGTGTCAGCGCAGCCGAGCTTACGAGGCTGCCGCTGTTCGAAGGCTTGAGCCCGGCCGACCTGGAGGCGCTCTCCAGATCATCGGTCCGGAGGGTGCTGGCCGACGGAGAGATTCTCGTCGAGATCGGAGAGCCCATCTCGGAGGTCCACTGGCTCGAGAAGGGCCAACTGGCCCTGCGCGTTCGAGTCGAGCATCGCTGGGTCCTCGTTTCGACCCTGCACTCCGGCGACCTGCTCGGCTGGTCGGCGCTGCGCGAAGATCCCACGGCGCTTTCGACCGCCCGGGCGATAGGCCCGGCCGTCCTCATCTCCGTGCCCGCCTCCGGACTGCTCGACCTGCTGAGCGGCGGCTCGAGTCAATCGGAGCTGCTCCTGAAGCGATTGTTCGGCATCGCCACTCACCACCTCGACGAGAGCCGGGCGCACCTTCTTCAGCTGGGGCGCGAAGGCGTCATCTCGACGGGCTGAGCGATCGGTCGCCGGACCGGTCCGCCCCGGGGACCGCGCGCGGCCCTAGCGGCGAGCCGCCCTGACCAGCGCCGGCAGGTCCGGCACGACGATGGCCTCGCGCTCGAGCCGCACCAAACCCGACTGCTCGAACTCGCCGAGCAGCTTGTTCACGCTCTGACGGGTGGCCCCGATCATGGCCGCCAGATCGCTCTGCGTGAGCGGCGCGTCAAGCCGGATCGAGCCGTCCGGCAGTCGCTCACCGTGCTCTTCCGCGAGCTGTGCCAGTCGCGCGGCCAGGCGGCCCGTCATGTCCAGGAAGTGCAGCTCGGCGACATGCGTGGTCAGGCGGCGAAGCTCCCCGGCGAGCGCCTCCAGGAGCGCGTCCCGAATGGCCGGCTCCGTGTCTGCCAGGGTGCGGAATTGAAGGCGCGGCAGCGCCAGCGCCTCCGTGGGCTCCAGGGCGATCGCGCTCGCGGAGCGAGGGGCTCCGTCCAGCAGGGCCAGCTCGCCCAGGAAGTCGCCTCGTCTGAGGGTTGCGAGGATTGCCTCACCGCCCTCCTCCGACGGCACGACGACCTTCACGGCGCCCGAGGCGACGATGAACAGCGCATCGCCGGGATCGCCCTCGTGGAACAGGACCTCGCCACGTCGGAACCGGCGAACCCTGAGCGTTCGAGCGATGGCCTGCAGGGCCTCGGGGCAGAGACCCGCGAAGAGCCGGCAGTGACTCAGTGCCCCGACGGCGAATTCGGCCTGCAACATGCGGACATCGTAGACGGCGGTGCCGCCACCGGAGCACGAGATTTGGCGAGCCGCGCGGCGGCGTCCGCCCGGCCGCACCGGCCGGATCCAGAACACGGGGGGTTGGCCTTACGATTGCGGCATGGGTCGAGTGAAGTCATGGCTTGAGTTCCGGCCGCGCCGCGCTTCCGAGCTCGGTCTGCTCGCCGTGGCTGCCGCGCTGGTCGTCGCGGTGGGCCTTGCGGCTGTCCTCACCGGCGGGCCCCCCGTCGCCACGGCCGGCGCCTCGCCCGATGCGCCGCCATCCAACCTGGCCGCGGCCTCGAGCCCGGGCGGATCGCCGGAGTCCGGCCCCACGCCGTCGAATACTCCCGTGGCGACCGACTCGCCGACCGCCGCGCCGGCCCCGACCGCGCCCCAGCTCCCGGCCCTGGTAGGGGCAATCGGCGACTCGTACAGCCAGGCTTATAGCGTCGCCCCCGCCTACCCGCGCGACCACCCCCAGTTCTCATGGGTGATCGGCACCGCAAAGAACGACAGAGTCTTCAGCCTCGTCGAGCGGTTCAGGGCCCTGGGAGGCGCGCCCTCGCTGGTCGACGCCGCGACCTCCGGCACCAAGATGAACGACGCTCCACGTCAGGCTACGGAGGTCGTGGCGGCGGCCAGGAAGCTCGCGCCGGGTCAGGTTGCGTACGTCACCTTCGAACTGGGCACGAACGACCTGTGCGCGGACCCGAAGACCGATCCAGCCGCCTTCGAGGCCGATCTTCGCTGGGCCGTCTCGATCCTGCGGACCGGGCTGCCCGCGGGCAGCCGAATCCTGATGCTCTCGGTCCCAGACTTCAGCCACTTGCGAGACATCACTCAGGCCGACCCCAAGGCCAGGGCCAGCCTGGCGTTGCCTCAGAACTCGCGCAGGTGCGCGCCCTTCCTGGGAGACGACAGCCCGGCGACGCCAGTCCAGGCGGAAACCTATCTTCGGCTGTACGACGCCAGCCTTGCCAGGGTTTGCGGTGAGGTCGCCACGACCGACGCCGCGACCGGCAAGCTGTTCTGCACCTACAACCAGTCGCGCCTCTCGCTGGCCGACTTCACCATCGGCGACCTGAGCACCGTCGACTACTTCCATCCCTCACTGACCGGCCAGGCCAGAATCGCGGCCGCGGCCTGGGCGGCAGACGTCTGGAGCCCGGTGCCGCTGCCTTCCGGAGCGGCGGCCGTGGTTCCTGCCCCGGCAGGCACCGGGGCCGCTTGGTCCGCGCACGTGCCAGGCTAGCGAACGCCCGCAGCCGCCTCGCCCCTCAGTTCGGCGGCCGTGCGCAAGAATGCCTTGGCCTCCGCGACCGCTCCGATCGACGCGGCCTCCCGGGCCGCCTGTTCGAGCAGCGGCAGCGCCCGTTCGGCATCCCCGGCCGCGACCCGATGGCGAGCCAGTTCCGCGGGATCGACCCGCGGCTCCATGGTCTC
The DNA here is from genome assembly GCA_041494645.1 of Candidatus Limnocylindria bacterium. Classification (GTDB taxonomy): domain Bacteria; phylum Chloroflexota; class Limnocylindria; order Limnocylindrales; family CSP1-4; genus Fen-1039. The sequence continues at coordinate 2,352 of JBGQBD010000086.1, read as the reverse complement.
GAGGTGGTCGGCCAGCTCGGTGTGAAGCTGCCGCCTCCGGCCGGCCAGCAGGCGTCCGTAGGTCGCATCCAGGAGAAGCTGGTGACGGAACCGCCAGAGGGTCGGCGCCGCGCCGGGCTCATCGGCCAGGGCCACGATCCCGGCCTCGGCCAGCGCGACCAGATCATCGGCCTTTACGCCGCCGTACAGAGCGCGCAGAAGCGGCTCCGAGAACGTCATGCCGATGACGGCGGCGGCCTCCAGCGCGCCTCGAGGCGCCGGGGGCAGGGCGTCGATACGGGCGCCAAGGAGCGCTCGGAGGCTGAGCGGCACGCCCCGCCGGGCCGCGCCGCGATCTATCCGGCACCGTTTCCCGACCTGCTCCAGCCGGCCGGTCTCGCGCAGGGTTCGCATGATCTCGCCAACGAAGAGCGCGTTGCCTGCCGTCCTCTGGTAGAGCCAGCGGGCCGACTCGGACTCCAGCGCCGCACCGGCAACGGCTCCACCCAACTCCTCGGTGGCAGCCTGGTCGAGACCTCCCAGATCGATCACGTCGACGTGCGGCAGGCCGATCCACTCGGGATTGGCCAGCGGTCTCGAACCGGTCAGAACGACCAGTGGCAGGTCGGCGGCCACGCGGATCATGTGGTCCATCAGCTGCCGGCTCGAAGGGTCGATCCAGTGGAAGTCATCGACCACGATGCAGCGCGGCCGCTCGGCGACCACCCGTCTGACCAACACCTCGGTGGTCAGCCGCAAGCCGTCCTTCAACTCGGCCGAATCCGCGAGAGCCTCGAGCCCTTGCCCCCAGCCTTCCTCCGGCAGCAGAGTCATCTCGGAATCGCGGGCCAGCACGGCGATCGCCCCGAGGATCAGGCGTGCGCTCTCCGGGTCCAGGGCGGGTGTCATGTCCGCCCCGAAGAGCAGCCGATGACCCACGACGCCTGCGTTGACCCCTTCCTCGTCGGCCAGCCACTCGACCATGCTGCGGGCGGCCCGATATGGCACGTCCATGTCATGGGGCGCGTTGTCGAGCCACATCCAGGCGAAGCCCGCGGCCCGGGCATCGTCTTCCATCTCGCACAGCAGCCGGGACTTGCCGATCCCCGGCTCGCCACGCAAGAGCATGGCCCCGCCGTGCCCCGTCTGAGCCGTTCGGCGCAGCAAGTCGGTGAGGCGCGCCTTCTCGGCGTCGCGACCGATCAGCGGGGTCGCCCGCCGGCAGGGGTGGCTTACGATGCGGCGCTCGCTTCGGAGGCGATGCACCGTGACGGCCCGGCGCTGCCCTCGCAGAAGGCTCTCGCCGACGTACTCCACGCCGATGTGCGGTTCGGCGGCCGAGGCGGTGGGGTCGTCGAGCAGGATGTCGTTGGGCTCCGCCATCTGCTGGAGTCGCGCCGCCGTGGTCATCGGATCGCCCGTCAGAGCGAGAGACCGCGTCCCCGCTACCTCCCTGACGGCGGCTACGACCTCCCCGGTGGCGATGCCTATCCGCAGCTCCAGGGGCCGGTCGCGCCCGGCGGCGTTGCGAGCCAGTGCGGCCTGCATCTCCAGGGCGCACAGGCAGGACCGCAGGGCATCGTCGTCGTGGGCCACGGGGGCGCCGAAGACGGCCAGGACGGCATCGCCGACGAACTTCTCGAGCGATCCACCGAAGTGGACCACGGCCTGGCCCAGGACGCTCAGGGCGCCATCGACGCGCGCCCGAACCTCCTCCGGGTCCAGCTCATCGACGAGTCGCGTGTACCCGACCAGATCGGCGAACAGCGCGCTCACGACGCGCCTGTCGCCGACCGCCAATCCGTCCGTCAGCTCGCCCAATCTGCTGCCGCACTGATGGCAGAAGCGGGCGCCCGGGCTAACAGGCGTCCCGCAATCGGGGCAGGGCATCGGGACCTCCTCGGGACACCCGAATACTACCCCCGGCCGATGCCCGCGACGCCGCCGAGCGCGCTTCTAGGAGACGGTGAGGACCGGCTGCTCGCGCGCCGCCTGGACGCTGACCTTCCCGGCGATGGCGCGGGCGACGTGCTCGAGGGCCCTGGCGGCGGGCCCCGGCTGGCTCTGAGCCACGGCCGGCACCCCAACGTCGCCGCCCTGCCGGACGGTCACGTCGAGCGGGATTCCGCCCAGGAAATCGATGCCGTTCTCGGCGGCGTAGCGTTCGCCGCCGCCTCGGCCGAAGAGGTCCGTCACCTCGCCGCAGTGAGCGCAGACGAAGCCAGACATGTTCTCGACGAGGCCCAGGATCGGCACGCTGACACGCTTGAACATCGCCAGGGCCTTGGCCACGTCGGCTAGAGCCACCTGCTGAGGTGTGGTGACCAGCACCGCGCCCGTGAGCGGCACGGATTGCGCCAGCGTCAGCTGGGC
>JBGQBD010000085.1:0-9101 GCA_041494645.1 Candidatus Limnocylindria bacterium | reverse complement strand
TTCGCGTCGCCGCCCCGACGGCTATTACGCCGCCGTTGGCATTGGCAAGCCTGGCGACATCCTGCGCGAGCTCGATCTTGCCACGGTCGCTGTCCAGATTCCACGGCTCTGACTTAGCTTCCAGCCAATCGTTCTCGGCCAGCCCGATCAATCCAGCCGGATAACCTGCCTCGATGACATTGACAACGCCATCTGCATCAGCCTCGCCGGCGAGCTCGCCAACGGCGGTCGAAATGGACTTGCCGAGGGCAAGGAGTGCGCTGGACAGTGCGTCGCGACGACGGAACTCGGCATCGATCGCCCAGGTATCTCCGCTGATGTTCTCCCATTCCACGACAGCCGACCGTAGGCGCGCGGCAACGGCCGCCGCTGCCGTGCTGGCAAGCCGGCGAACCTGCTCTGCTGTGGCTCCCGGTTTTGCCTGTGCCAACACCCGAACGCGTACCCCCGTCCTGCCCGCGATAAGGTCAGCATCGGCAAACACCGGCAGATCGTCGTGTACGTCGAGGTAGTCCTCAGGAACGCCTGCGAACACCTGGAAAGTCGCTCCCTCGTCGTCGGAGGCCCACGCCGCGGAGCTGGAGTACGCCTCGTAGCGGCGGCGAAGGCGCATGGCCACGCTTCGTAGCTCTGCGAGGTGGACGCCTTGTAGGTGCCATGGGCCCAAGACTATCCGCTCGCCACTGACATAGACATCTTGCTTCGAGCCGGGGAACCGCAGGTAGAAGTAGTCGTCGCTGCTCTCGTGAACGATCCGAATGGTCATCCATCACGCTCGTCGGCTGCCTGTGTGAAGGCATGCAGAATGCGGTCGATGATCAGGCGCATCCCAGACCAATCCAGCTTGTCAATCAGCGTTCTATCGGTGTTGGCCCGTCTGACCTTTTCTCCGAAGCGTCGATGGAGCTCCGACTTGTTCGAAACCTCTCCTTGCCAATCATCGAGTATGGCGTCGCGTCCACTCCACCTGACAGGCATCAGATCGCCACCCTGGTCTCGAAGCACGTCCTCGCCGAAATACAACTCAATGCTTGCCGCCCGGCCGTTCACGTCCTCGTGTGATGTCCCTGACGGTCCGCGGGTTGGATAGTCTCGGGCGACCGCCACGTTGGGTAGCCTGACCAGACGGAGGGAGTCCGGCAGACTGGTCCGCGCCAGTGATCGAATCGCCGCTCTACCCGCGACGTCATTGTCGAAGACCGCCACCGTTCGGTTGAGGATTCCAGCCGCAGCAAAGGCCCGGATCGCGGACACGAGGTGGCCGGTCCCACCGGGAGCTTTCGTCGAGTCGAAGTCAGGAAAGCTGAGGTATCCCTCGAGGTGCGGCGCGAGCAGGTGAACTGCGCTGGCAAGGACCGCGGCGTCCGTGGAGCCTTCTGTGAGTACAACAAGCGGTGCGTTGTGCAGCGCTTCACTGCGCAGGCCAGCCTTGGCACGCTCGGCTATTGGTTCGTGGAGTTCGTAGTAACCGCTCAGCACCAGTTCGGTGACGTCGTACTCGACCACGAGATCGGGGCCGCAGACCTCCGTCACGGCCCTCAGTAACCAGCGCGCATCCCCCGGCAACCCGAAGAACGAGCCGTCTTCAGCCTCGTCCGCGATGAACCTCATCATCTCGGTTCGAAGCGAATCGGGAGCGGCAGATGGCCACCCTGGCTGCACGCCATCAGCCATGAATTCCTGAAACGCTGACGACCAATCGAGGAACGTCGCCTCACGGAGCATCGCCGACAGGGCAGCGCGTGAAACGCCGTCGTCTTCCGCAGCTTCTTCGATCTCGTCGGCCCGTTCCAATGCCCGGCGCTCGAAGGCAGTCCGGACTTTGTCGATCGAGATCCCCATCGCTTCAAGGCGGTCGGCAACAGCTGCCGAACTCGCCTGATAGACGATCCTCACCCCTTGGTCGCCTTGATACTCGAAGAGCTCTGAGCGCGACCATGACGAAGGGATGGGAGCCGATTCCTGCGCCCCTTGTGGGGTCGTCGAGCCGAGAACGGCAACTCGGTTACCTTCCGAGAACACCGACATCGCAATCGGATCGACGTAGCTCTTCGTGGAGAAGAGTTCGTAGCCACCGATGGTCAACGCCGCGTAACTGCCCACGAAGCCGATTCTCTTCCAACGCGCGTCGTGCTGTAACCCTATCGCGACAGAACCCGACCCTCGTCCATTACGCAGTCGAAGGGTTCAGAACAACATCCCTATGTCGCGGAGCCTCCTGAGGAGCTTCGCGCCAGCCGGTTGGACTCTGCGCTCCTGGCGCTAGATCCCAACAAGGTGGGCGATCATCGGCGCGATCTGCGTCAAGAATCCGGCAAGGCCTGCAACCGCCGACACCCGCTCGATCCGCGACCACAGCCTGGCCACCACCTCTTTGTCAGGCTGGGTCTTGACCAACTGGTCTTTGATCGTCTCCACGTCTACCGCGATCTCGAGCTTGCTCTCGTCCGGCAGCTCAGCCGATTGGGCGACGGCCTCCTTGAACTCGGACAGGGTCCTGAACAGCTGCTCGAAGGTCGCATTGACGTAGTTGCCGCGGCCCAGCGTGATGACGTTGGAGCCGGTGGCATGGATGTTTATGCCCGCATACCTATCAGGCGGCTCGAACTGCGACGGACCCTCCACTCGCTCGATGCCCTGCGCCGTGATCTCATAGAACGTGACCACTGACGGGATCGCTGTGCCACCGCGCGTGGTCACGGTCTTTTCCTGGTCGATCGTCTTGACCCAGCCTCGATCGATGAGGTAGGTGAGGTTGGACATCACCTGCTGCTGCGTGAGCCCACGGGCGGCCTTGAGCTCCGCCTTCACGTCGCTGATCTTGACGGCCGATCCTCTCTTGCCGAACCGGCTGGTAGCGTGAGCGTTGCGGTCGTAGAAGAAGCCCAAGATCTGCTGGCGGATGGTGTCGTTGGGATTGCTGCCTATCACGGAGCTCACCTCTCGCGTTCAGAGTAACGGTGATCCGGGGCCAGAATCCAGTCTTCATACAGCCAGTGGGTCGGCGCCATTAGCACCGCGCTTCTCGGTTGCCTTCCGCCTTCGATTCCTAGGTTTGGGCAAACCGCCTCAGACACGCCGATTCAGCGCGGTTAGCACCGCGCATCTGAGGCGCCTGGACGCCCCTCCATGGGCCGCCGAATCTTTCAAAACCGCCCAGTAAACGGTCAAGAAGGCTGACGCTGTTACGCGAATCTGACGCTGTCACGCAGAGCGTATAACTTGACATGAAACGGGCATTTCGTGCGTGGATTCCACGAAAAGAGCACCGCGCTCAGGAGCGTCTGACTTGGAAGGCTGACGCTCTACCGACTGAGCTACTCCCGCCGGCGGATCAACGCACTGCCGCCGGAGATTAACACCTGCTCCGATGCGGCGCCAGCCGGCGATGCCACGCCGCCCGGGGCGCGCGATCGCCTGGGCGTCACCAGACGTCGTCTACAACCAGCCGCGCCGACCAGGCCTCCACCGCAGTCGGGAAGTCGTCGCGAACCTCCGTCCAGCTGTGCACCCGGCTTGACCCCGTCGTACCCGATGTCGTTCGCGGCCAGGATCTTCTCGACGTTGCTCCCGCGGCCCTGAATCTCCGGGCCCGAAACTCCGCTGGAATGCCGATGCAACATACCCGGGTCGCGGGCCGCCCGCCGCTCGTGTACCGTCTCGGCGTGCCGATCGGTCTGAGCCCGGCCGCTCGGCGGGGCTCCGGGTTGGTCGGGCGCGCACGCGAGAGAGGGACACCGTGGCGGTTGAGACGATCGAGCTGGCGGACGCGGGCTGGGCGCGCCACGACTTCTACATGCGCCTTGCCATGGTCGTGGAGTCGGGAGCCAAGTGTCTGGGGTCTCATGTCGGCGCGGTGATCGTCCGCGACGACCGCGTCCTCGGCAGCGGCTACAACGGCACGCCGGCGGGCTTCCCCAACTGCTCGGAGACGGAGCGAGGCTGCCGCCGCTGTGCGCTCCGGCGAGAGCAGCCGGAAGCCGGCCTATCGGGCAGGCTCTACGACATCTGCCTGTGCGTCCACGCGGAACAGAACGCGATGGCGACGGCGGCGCGGTTCGGCGTGGCGATCGACGGGGCGATTCTCTACACGACCCTCCAGCCTTGCTTCAACTGCCTCAAGGAGCTGATGCAGGTTCGGCTGCGCGGTGTCGTCTTTCTGCGGGAGTGGCAGGCCGGGCATCCGGACTACGCCTGGGTCGCGGAGGAGTACGGGCGGCTCGTCGACCACTACCGTTCGAAGGGCAGCGTCTTCGCGCGGCTGGCCCAGGCGGAGGCGCGGCCGGCCGTCCAGCTCGAGATCGGCCACCCGATCTAGGCGACGGCAGACCGCTCAGGCCTCGCGCCGCAGAGACACGGCCCGCCGGTACGAGGCTGCGTACTGCTCCGCCGGACCGGCCTCCCAGGACCAGTCGATGGCCATGCCCCGATCCAGCAGCGCCGCCCACTCCTCGCCGCCCTGCCGGTAGTGCGCCATGGCCCGCCGGCAGGTATTCAGCAGCGCCTTCGACGACAGCGCGTCGAAGACGAAGCCGGTGCCGTCGCCGGGCCGCTCGCCAACGTCCACGACCGTGTCGGCCAGGCCGCCAGTCCGGTGCACCACCGGGGGCGTCCCGTAACGCATCGCGATCATCTGGCCGTGCCCGCACGGCTCGAACCGCGACGGCATCAGATACAGGTCCGACCCGGCGTAGATGCGCCGGGCCAGGCCGCGGTCGAAAGTCTCCACGACCGCCACGGACTCGGGGTGCTGGGTTTCGATGGCACGCAGGTCGCGGATCAGCTCTGGATCGCCGGCGCCCAGGACCACGATCCTGGCACCTGCGGCCACCAGCTCGGGAGCGGCTTCAGCCAGCAGGTCGAAGCCCTTCTGCGGGTCGAGGCGTCCGATCATGCAGAGCACCGGTCCGTCGCCGTTCGGGTCGAATCCCAGCTCGGTCAGCAGGGCTCGCCGGCAGGCCGCCTTGCCCGTCATGTCGTTCCAGGAGTAGCGGGCCGGCAGGCCGGCGTCCGTTGCCGGGTTCCACAGAGTCATGTCGAGGCCGTTGAGAATCCCGCCGAAGCGGTGGCCCAGGCCGGCGAGGACCGGGTCAAGGCCCATCCCGAAGGGCGGGGTCAGGGCCTCCTGCGCGTAGCCGGGGCTGACCGTGTTGACCAGCTCGGCCCGCTCGATTCCCTCGCGCAACAGCAGGATGCCATCCGCGCCGGGCTTGAGGGCCTGCTTCAGCTCATCCGGAAAAGCCAGCCCGGAGGCCTGATCCAGCGTCAGCCAGCCCTGGTAGGCCATGTTGTGGATGGTGGCCATCACCGCCGCCCGGGAGATGAGCGGGTAGGCCTCGTATGCGCAGTCGCGCAGCACCGCCGCCGGCATGGCGTGCCAGTCATGGAGATGCAGCACGTCGACGGGACGCTCGTCCGACAGAAGGGCCTCGATGGCGGCCCGGCACAGCAAGCCGAAGCGCCAGCCGTTGTCGGGATAGTCGCCGTTCGCGTCGCCGTAGTAGCCGTCGCGATCGAAAGCCGGCGGATGGTCGACCAGCCGGACACGATATCCGCGGGCCTCGAACTCGACCAGCGAGACTTCGGTCAGCCCGCTCCCGGCGAGAGGGTCCGGAACCGCCAGCGGCCTGGACGTCGCACCGCGTGGAACCTCCACGCCTCGGTACTTGGGCAGGAACACGTCTACGGGCAGCTCGACGTGGCCGGACGGTGCGCCATCGCCGGGCCCCATCACGCCGCCGGTGCCGGCCCAGACCTGGGACTGCAGGACGTGCGCTTTGCCCTCTCCGTCGCCGCCGTCGCCGCGTTCCCGGTCCGCCTTGCCCGTCGCCCCGACGGCTCGGGCGAGCGCGTCGACCACATCGCCGAGGCCGCCCGTCTTGGCCCAGGGCTCGCACTCGGCGGCGATGCAGACGACCCGCATTGCGTGCTCCTATGGGCAACCAGCCTCGGCCGGAAGAAGGCCGAATGTCATGGTAGTCCACCCGCACGGACGGCACCCGAGGGTCGCCGGAATCGCCGCCGAAGATCGTGCCGTGGCCTGCCAGGCCCCGACCAGGCGAGGGGCACGTCGGATATGATGCAAGGCAGATGGAACTCTCGGTCCAGGTTCCCACACTCCCCGGCGCCTCCTTCAGGCTGCCGCCTCAGTTCGAGGGCCTGCGACGACTGTCTTTCAACATGTGGTGGAGCTGGAATCCCCGAGCCCGGGCGCTTTTCAGCCGAATCGACGGCCTGTCGTGGTCACGCTACCGCAATCCCGTCGAGGTCCTGTCGCAGCCGATCGCCTGGTCCGAACTGCTCGACGACCCGGCCTTCATGGCCGAGTACACCCAGATCCTGTCGGAGTTCGACGGCTATATGGCCGGCGGCCGCGAGCACTGGTTCAACCGCAAGTACGGCTCGTCGATGAGCGGCCCGATCGCCTACTTCTGCGCCGAGTACGGCTTCCACGAAAGCCTCGGCATCTACTCCGGCGGGCTCGGCGTCCTGGCGGGCGATCACATCAAGTCCGCCAGCGACATGGCCATGCCGTTCGTGGGCGTCGGTTTGCTGTACAAGCACGGCTACTTCCGCCAGACCATCGACGCCGACGGGCACCAGGAGCACGCCTACCCGGACTACGACCTGGCCAAGCTGCCGATCCTGCGTGTCCTGGGAGCGGACGGTGAGCCCCTTGCCGTGTCCGTGGAACTGCCGGACAGGGAACTCTACGCGGCGGTGTGGCGGGTCCAGGTCGGGCGCGTGCCGGTGCTGCTCCTCGACACGGACATTCCGGACAACGCCGAGTCGGACCGACCGATCACCCACATCCTCTACGTTCGCGGCCGCGAGATGCGCCTCCACCAGGAGCTGGTGCTGGGCATCGGCGGCTTCCGAGCCCTCAAGGCCCTGGGCATCTCCCCGGTGGTGTGGCACCTCAACGAGGGTCACTCCGCCTTCATGCTCATCGAGCGCACTCGAGCCCTCGTGGCCGAGGGAGTGGCCCTGGACGAGGCCCTGGAGCGGGTCCGCTCGAGCAGCGTCTTCACGATCCACACCCCGGTCGCGGCCGGCAACGAGCGCTTCGAATCGGAGCTGGTCCGGCGCGTGGCGGGACCGCTCTACGACGGCGACAGCCGCAAGGGAACGGGCGGCGTGCCGATGGATCGGATCCTGGAGCTGGCCCGCGGCGTGGACGGCGACGCGCGCCAGCTGGACATGACGGCCCTGTCCCTGCGCCTGTCCAACGCGGCCAACGCCGTCAGCAAGCTCCACGGCGTCACGGCCAACAACACGTGGCAGGGTCTGGGCAACAAGCAGATCCTCGCCGTCACCAACGGCGTCCACATGCCGACCTGGGTCGGGCAACCCATGGCCGACGTACTCGAGCGCCATCTTGGTGCCGAGCTGGACCACCTCGACGCCCGCAACGGCTCGGATCGCTTCTGGGAGCGCACGGACCAGATCCCCGACACGGACCTCTGGGAGGCTCACCGACGCCAGAAGCTGGAGCTGATGATCTTCGCCCGCAACCGCCTCCGCCACCAGTTCGCCCGCCACGGCGAAGCCCCCAGCGTCCTGGAGGAGCTCGAGGACGTTCTGGACGTCGGCACCCTGACGATAGGCTTCGCCCGCCGGTTCGCCACCTACAAGCGGGCCAGCCTGCTGTTCACCGACATGGACCGGATCTCGAGGCTGCTCTGGAACAAGGATCGCCCGGTCCAGATCATCTTCGCCGGCAAGGCCCATCCGGCCGACCGTCCGGGCCAGGGCGTCATCCAGGAGATCTTCGCCCGCTCCCGATCGCCGCAGCTGCGCGGTCGAGTCTTCATTCTCGAGGACTACGACATGCGCGTCGCCCGGTTCATGGTCCAGGGCGTGGACGTGTGGTTGAACAACCCGCGGCGGCCGCTGGAAGCCTCTGGCACGAGTGGCATGAAGGCCTCGGCGAACGGCGTCATCAACCTGTCGGTCCTCGACGGCTGGTGGGACGAAGGCTGGCTCGGCGACAATGGTTGGGCCATCGGCGGGCGCGAGACGGATCCGGACGAGGGTGCGCAGGACTACGCCGACTCGCGTGACCTGTACCGGCTCCTCGAGGAGGCAGTGGTGCCGCTTTACTACGGGCGCAACCACGACGACGTTCCGGAGGGCTGGACGGGCGAGATGCGGCGTTCTATCGCCAGCACGATCTGGCGCTTCTCCTCCATCCGGATGCTTCACGACTACGTCGAGCGGATGTACCTTCCCGCCGCCGGTGTCGAGGTGAGGCAGCCGGCCACCCGCCGAGTACCCACCGAAGCGGGCTGAGGCCGGATCGGCCGGCAGGTGTTGCGGCTGTATGATCGAATTGGCGCGCTGCTGGAGCGCGCGCAGTCGAGGGCTGTTCCGCGGTCCGCGAGGGCTCCGAGCCTGTCCCGTACCCAGGATGCCTGGGGCTCGGCGACGCCGAAAGGAGAGGCGCGATGGCTGACTACCACTGTGGCGCCTGCGGAGCGCGTGTAACCGGTGACGTTCTTGTCTGCCCGGCGTGCGGCCATGCGGCCGGAACCAGGTGCGCGAATTGCGGCTACGTGGGAGCACAGCGAGACTTCCTCGGCGCTCCGTGCCCCAGTTGTGGCTCGCGCGCCCGCATCCCGAAGCCCGAGGCAAGTCCCTGGGCTGGGATCCTGAAGGTATTCGTTCTCATCATCGTTCTCGTCATCGCCGGCGAGCTGGTCGCGATGGCGATGGGCCAATTCCACTACCCCGTCACCTTGACCGGCCCGATGGTTGCGGCTCGCACCGGCCACACCGCCTCGCCCTTGCCGGACGGCCGCGTCCTCATAGTCGGGGGGCAAAACAGCTCCGGGCCCCTTGGCTCGGCCGAGCTGTTCGACCCGAAAACCGGCACCTTCCGGGCCACCGGCTCGATGGCAGCGCCTCGCACCGGCCACACCGCTTCGCTCCTGCCGGACGGCCGCGTCCTCATCGCCGGCGGGCAGGACGGCTCCGGGCCCCTTGGCTCGGCGGAGCTGTTTGACCCGAAAACCGGCACCTTCCGGGCCACCGGCTCGATGGCAGCGCCTCGCACCGGCCACACCGCTTCGCTCCTGCCGGACGGCCGCGTCCTCATCGCC
>JBGQBD010000084.1:0-9154 GCA_041494645.1 Candidatus Limnocylindria bacterium | reverse complement strand
CAACGGTGCCCTGGCCACCGGTCGGGCTCGCCTCCCCGAAAACGAAGTTCACCGACCAGATCCAGCGCTGCAACCGATCGTCGAACCTCACGGTCGCGCTGACCGTGGACTTGCCGCTCCTGGGATGCGAGGCGTCCCGGGCGATCTGGATGGCCAGGTCTCGCGAGATGCCTCCCGCCGGGGTCGGTTGGGCTGTCGGTGACGGCGACGGCGGTGGCACCGGCAGTCCGGTTGCCGTCGCTGTCGTCCCGGGCAGTTCGGCCACCGTGAGCGGCGCCCCGACCCAGTACGCCGGGCCGCCCGTGCTGACCATCACCATGTCGCCGAACTGCTGAGCCTGGCCGGCGCCGCCGAGGAGCACGTGGAACGAGGCCCCGCCGTCGGTCGATTCCCTGAGAGATACCGTGCCGTCCAACGCGGTCGCCGTGGCCACGATCCGGTTGCCGGCCACCGCCAGCTCGTACCCCTGCGGGCCGGTCGCGAGCTTCGTCCAGACGCGCCCGCCGTCCTTCGATCGCAACAGACCGGTGTCGCTCGGGACCAGCAGGGTGCCGTCGGCAAGCCGCGACGGAGCCGACCACGGGAACGCACCGGCGGGAACCGTCGCCGGCGCCCAATGGCGCCCGTCGGCCGAGTAGAGAAACTGGCCCGGCCTGGCGCTCGACCGGCTGGCCAACAGACCGCCTGAGGTGTCGGGGCTTCCGGTCCACTGCAGTCCAAGGTAGTAGCTCAGCCCCGCGTCCTGCCAGCTGGCCCCATCGCTAGACGTGTAGAGGCGGCAGCGGAGACCCGTCGCATCCCAGTACCCGATTCCGATCAGCGTGAACCCCTCAGGACCGGCCGCCAGGCCCACGTAGGATCCGAGCCCGATCTGGCCGAAGGTCGCCACGGGCACACCCGAACGCTTGAAGTGGACGCCGTCCGTCGAATACCAGGCGGACGCCCCATCGGTGACGACATACCGGCCATTCGATCCCCGGACGTATTGCTCCGGCGTGAAGGCGTCGTTCGAATCGAGCGAGAAGATCGAAGGGTCGGCCCCGTACTGCCATGTCCAACCATCGCGCGAGGTGCACATCGAGTCCCTGCAGTGAGCCAGATAGCCGTTTGGAAGCCGAACGACCGGACCGTCGGGCTTGATGTTGAGCCGGTGCCATCGCCAGCCGCCCACGACGGCCGACATCGAACTCGGGGCCGGCGACACCAAGGCCGGCGGGGTCGCCGACAGCCCGGTACCGCCGCTCCGGATCGGCGCTCCGACCGCGATGAGACGGGAGCCGTCGAACAGCCCCGCCATGTCACCCACCGTACCCACGGCGGTCCCGCTCAATGGGTCGCCGTCCAGGGCGGCGACCTGCCGCCACGTCGCCCCGTCGGTCGATTCCGAGAACGCCCTGGTGTCCGAGTCCGAGATCCGGGACACGGCCAGGAACCGCCCGCCGGCGGCAGCCAGGGAGCCTACCTCCGGCCCGAGCGCGGTCGACGCCTGCCAGGTCACGCCGTCCGCGGAAGTGAGGAACTGCGTGGAAGCGCCGATGAACCCGACGGCCGAGAGGCCAAAGTAGCCACCGCCGGGCAGTCGAAGGGTGGATGTGAGACTCATCACCCCTGCCGGCACGGTGAGCTTCTGCCAGCTCGATCCGTCGCGCGAGAACGCCACGACGGGCCGGTTGTCGATCGCCTCCGCCCAGTCGGTAGCGGTGAGCCCGATCGCGCCGGCAGGCCGCGGGTTGGAGTACTGGGCAGGCAGCCGGTGCGCGGTCCATGCCGACCCGTCGGACGATGTGAGCAGCCGCGTGACCGCTCTGCCGCTCTGAAACGTCTCCTCTGTAAGGGCGAACCCGCCGTCCACAGCCTCCACTCGGCCGGGCAGCAGATCCGGCACATCCAGCTCGACGGCCGTCCAATGGACGCCGTCGGCGGAGCGCCAGACCCCGGGATCGACGGTCCCTACGGCAACCCAGCCACTCGAACCGTGAGCGACCGACCAGCCGCCGAATGCGGCGCTTCCATCCAGCACGAAGATGGATGGGTCGGGCTGGAGGCTCCAGGCCACGGCGTCCCTCGAAGTACAGACTGCCGGAAGGCCGCCGGAAACGCACTGTCCCAGGTAGCCGTTCGCGACGCGTACGACCATCGCCGGCGCCGGCTCCCCTACCCTTCGCCAGCCCCACCCGTCGACCTCGAAATCGACCGAAGGCAACGCCACCGACAGCCCGGACGACGCTACCGACGGCCGCGTGGATGAGGCACGCTGGCCGTAGCCCACCGAGTTCAGGACCGCGGCGGCGGCCATCGCCACTACCAGCATGACGGCGAGGGCAACCACGGCCACCCTTCGCCGGGCGCCTGGTCTGGCCAGCCGGACCCGCCTGGGCGGGGCCGCGAGCTTTTCGGGTTCGGGCTCGTCCGTTCCGGGCCTGATGACTTGCCCCTCCATCATCGCCTTCCTGGTTAGTCCGACCGAGGCCGTCGGCTTCGGTTATCCACTTGGGGCGAGGTCTCCAAGAGGCTCAGACGGCATTCGGGCCCGAGGGGTTCCATCGCGGCCGGTACCATGTCGGGCAGGAGGTGGCGATCGATCAGCTGATCGCGCGAGTCCGGGAGATCCTGTCCGCGACGCCCGGGCACTGGCAGGCACTGGCCGGGTCGGTGGAGCCGAGCCTGCTGGCACGCCGACCCACGCCAGGCGAGTGGTCGTCTGCCGAGTGTCTGCAGCACCTCCTCGACACTGAGCTCGGCGCCTTTCACGCGAGGCTGGAGGCGTTCATGGCCGGCCGTGACCTCTCTTCGTTCGACCCGGATGCAGCCGGCTCGAAGCCCGATCCGGCGTCCGACCCCGCTGCCGTAGCGGCACGGTTCGCCCAGGCCCGCGCCGACAGCCTCGCAGCCCTGGAGCGCATGGGCGAGGCCGACCTGGCCAGAACGGCCTGTCACTCCGAGCTCGTCCAGGTCACGCTCCGCGAGATGCTCAACGAGTGGGCCGCACACGACCTGATGCACACCGTGCAGGCCGAGCGGGCCCTCATGCAGCCGTTCATCGTCGGCTCCGGGAAATGGCGCGCCGACTTCGCGGACCACGACGCGACGTCGCACGAGAGCTGAGGCACGGGCTCGGCCTTCGGGCGGCCGGCCAAGCGACTAGCGGTAGTTCGGCGCCGAGCGCGCCAGTTCGATGTCGTGCGGGTGGCTCTCGATCTGGCCCGACTGGGTCACCTGGACGAAACGTGCCTTCACGCGCAGGTCCGCGATCGACTCGGCGCCGCAGTACGTCATGCCGGCCCGCACTCCGCCGATGAGCTGGTAGAGGATCCCGGCCAGAGGCCCCTCCACGGATATCCGAGCCTCGACACCCTCCGGCACGAGCTTGTGGCGGTCGACCTGCGGATAGCGGTCGCTGCCCGCCGACATGGCGCCGAGGGAGCCCATGCCCCGGTATTCCTTGACGACGCGCCCACCGACGCGCTCGCACTCGCCGGGGCTCTCCTCGGCGACCGCCAGAAGCCGGCCCAGCATGACCGAGTCGGCGCCCGCCGCGAGGGCCTTGACGATGTCGCCGGAGTAGCGGATGCCACCGTCGCCGATGATGGGAACGTCGTGGGCATGAGCCGCGGCGGCGCAGGTCATGATCGCGGTGAGCTGCGGGACCCCGACGCCAGCCACTATCCGCGTGGTGCAGATGCTGCCCGGGCCGATCCCAACCTTCACCCCGTCCGCGCCCGCGTCGATGAGAGCGGCTGTTCCCTCGGCCGTGGCCACGTTTCCGGCCACGAGGTCGATCGCGTCGCCGTACGAGGCGCGGTAGCGTCGAAGCGCCTCGATGACGTTCCGGGTGTGGCCGTGGGCGGTGTCCACGCAGAGCGCATCCACTCCCGCCCGGACCAGGCCCTCGGCTCGGGCAACGGAATCGGCACCGACGCCAACGGCCGCGGCCACGCGCAGTCGACCGTGCGAATCCACGTTTGCGAGCGCCGCGTCTGCCGGCACATGGGCCGCCTTGACGGCCGCGACCTGCTCGGCCTGGCGCTCCGGGGCCTGGTTGCGGTGGACGACGCCGATGCCGCCCTCCAGGGCGATAGCCAGAGCCATGCGGTCCTCTGTGACCGTGTCCATGGCCGCGCTGACCACTGGCGTGTTGAGGACAATGTGCCGCGAGAACCGGCTGCCGACGTTCGCGTCGCCCGGCAGGATCTCGGAGTACTGCGGAATCAGCAGGACGTCGTCGAACGTGAGTCCGAGCAGGGGCTGACTCAGGACCGCCCCTCCGATCTCGCCGGCTCCTCCGCGTCCGGCCTGCGGTATCGCCATGTCGCCTCCGTCCTCGCCACCCTCACCCGATCGACCCCGCCGGCCGATCCGCGCCCGGAGGCCGGCGCTTCGTTGGCGGATATTCTACGGATCGACGGCGCCTTGCGCGCGAACGAACCGTTCGAATGCGCGGACGGAGCGACCCACCGAACGCCGCGACCACGGAGACCCGGCCGGACACCGATCTTCCGCCCGCGGACATGGCGGCCTTCGCGCGCTCTGACTCTCAGGTTCCGGGCGAGGGCCGCCACGCCGTGAGACGCTCTCGGCGAGACCGCCCCGCTGCTTCAGCCGTTCCAGCCGCCTGTGGGATCATGCCGCCGTGAGGGACTCAGACTGCTTCGATACCGCCGCATCCGGACCGCGGCGGAACCGCCCGCCTGGTCTGGGGGCGGTGCTCCTGGGCCGTGCCAGCGACGTGCAGTCACTTAGCGTCGTCCTCCTCTTCGGCCTCCTCGTGCTCGGCGCCGGGCTGGAGATAGTCCGGGTTTCCCCCCAGTGGGGCTTCACCTACGACGGGGCCGTCAGCGGCATCCTGTCCCAGCTGCCGGTCACCGGACCGGCGGCGGTGCTGCTGGCCGTGGCCACGGCCGCGAACGTCCTGGCCGGCGCCGTCGTGCTTCGCCTAGCGGGGGCGCCGGCGTTCCGCTCGCTATCGGACCTGGCGCTGGCGGGCTTCGCCACGGCCGTGTTCTTGGATTCGGCCACGCTCTTCTTGCTGGGAAGCGCCGGGCTCTTCGGATGGCCGGAGCTCCTTCTCCTGCACGCGGCCGTAGCCGCCTCCTGGTTCGCCGTGAGGGGGACGCGGCCGCTGCTCGCCGTTCCAGTTCGCCCGCACGTCTCGCGACCCGCCGCCTGGTGGCTGCTGGTCATGGCCATCTGGGCTGGCCCTGTCATCGTCCAGCTCGCCTCGCCGGCCGTGCCGTTCATGGACGTGCTTCCCAACCACGTCGCCCCCGTGGAGCACGTCCGCGTCTTCGGCAGCTTCGCCACGCTGACCACTTCTCCGTCTCCGATCTACGGGCCGTCCCGACTGATGCTCGGGTACGTGGCGCTCCTCGGCCAGCTGACGACGATCACGAACCTGGACGCCGTGCTGGCCGAGGCGGCCTTCGCACTGCCGCTGACCGTCCTGATCGCGCTCGCCGTACGGCGGCTGACGGCCCGGCTGTTCGGCGGCAGCGCTGGCTTCTGGGTCCTGCTCACTTTCCCGCTCACGTTCACCTTCATGCGCATGCCCGATGCGCGAGGCACCGTAGTCGCGTTCCCGCTCGCGGCCTACGCTCTGATACGCGTCGCGGAGGAGCTGCGGGCTCGAACGAGCGCTCGGACCGACGCCCTTCCTACCGGCCAGCAGGCCGTCCGGCCGATCGACGCCCGGCCCGACCTGGGCCTGGTCTTCGCCCTGAGCTGTGCCTTCCTGGCCCATCCGCTCGTAGGCCTGGTCGCGTACACGGCCGCTGCGGCCGCCCTCGTCCTCTACCCCGCCCGCCTCGCCCGCAAGTTGATTCCCGCTCTGGGCGCCGGAGCGGTGCTGGCCATTCCGCAGGCGCTCACCATGGCCGGCATCGGGGCGCCGGCCTGGGTCGGGTTCGTCTGCCTGGGGCTCGGCGTGGCCGTCGCGTTCGGGCTGACGCCCGCCGTCTGGTGGATGCTGGAGCGCGTTCCGCCACCGCCGGCCTTACCCGCGGGCTGGCGCGCCGCCCTGGTTGTGGCGGCGATAGTCGCCCTGCTGGCGATCGCCCGGTCCTCCATCAAGCCACCTGATGATCCGTACACGGAGGCCCTCACCGACTTCCCGCGGCTTGTGCTCCTGTGCCTCCTGGGCGCCGTCCTGTCGCTCCTGCGCCCGAGTCGAGGCTGGATTCTGCTCGGCTGCGGAGTCGCCGCCGGGTTCGCCGCCTGGGCAGCTTCGGGCCTCGTCGGCAACAACGGCCTCACCGAACAGGCCATCCACTACGAGGTCCCCAAGTCGGTCGAGTACTGGATCCCGGTGATGCTCGCCATCGGAGCCGCGGGCGGAATCACCGCCGTCCTCCGGCAGCGCCGGCTGGGCATCCTGCGTCCGATCGCCCTCGGGTTCTTCCTGGTCGTCTCTGTGTACCCGATCACCGATGCCCTCGCCCTCGGTCCCCTGACCATCTCCGGTGCGCCTGTCGTGGCACCGCTGGTCACGGACGTCCGCATCGGCGAGCACCGCGGCGCCGAGTCTGTGGGCCTGGCGCTGCGCGAGGCGGAGCGAGGCTACTGGAGCTTCGGCGGCGGCGCGTATCCCGACTCGCGTCTGATCATCGACGCTCCGCGGCAGGCGGTCGTCGACGCGTTGCGGGCCGAGGAACGCGCGGGGCGTCTCGGGCCCTCGACCGGGGTCCTCAAGATCGCCGCGAGCTTCCAGCAGTGGGCGTCCGTCCCGGTGGGCGTCTTCACAGGCGCGATCGAGACATCGATCTCCCTGCAGCCTGAGGTCAGCATCCACACCGACGGTGGCCGCTTGCTGGGCTTCGCGGACCTGGACCGGGAGCTGGCGGCCGGCTACGGCTACGTCGTCCTGGAACCTTCGGGGCTGCCGTCAGACGTGCTCGCCAACGCCCGGACCCGGATAGCCGCCGCCGGCTACCGCCAGATATGGTCCAACTCCCAGGCCACGATCTACGCTCGGGGCTGACGGGACTGCCCGGGACCGCTGCCCGGGGTCGCTGCCTGCGGGACCACAGCCGGCGAGCCGCTGCCGGCGGGGCCACAGCCGGCAGGCCACAGCCGGCGTTACCAGATGGCGCCGTCCCCGTCCGACTCGGCTAGGATCAAGGCGTACGCTGCCGCCTGACTCAACGTCCTGACACCGCCGCGCGTGTTCTTGTCGTTGCAGGTCGTGCCGCAGGTATCCATGATCGAGTACGTCCCGGCCGTGTCGTCATAGCCGACGATCGTGACGAAATGATTGACCGCCCGCGACGGCGGCTTCACGTTCCAGTTCGGCAGGGCGTAGGTGCCGTCCGAGGTCCTCGCGGCGATGATCACCGGCACGCCGTAGTGGATGTCGGCGTGGACGAAGGCCTGCAGGTCGGCCTGGCGGAGGCTCGCGGCCGGCACGGCGACGTAGAAGTAGTCCAGCCTCGTCCCGCCCGAGGCCTCCCAGTTGAGGCCGTCGGCGAGGTTGGCGACGTTGGTAGCGACCGGACGGACCGTCCAGTCGATCAGGCCGGGCAATTGCCACCACGGCTGGCCTTTGTCGGGCGCGGGCCACAGGACTTCCGACAGGTACATGATCATGCCCCGCCCATAGCCGTTCGGCCCGGTTGCCTTCCAGTATGTCGCGGCGTGGTAGGGCGACGCCCAGTTGACGGGCTCGGTGAAGGAGCCGGCCCTGGTCGTGACGGCAGCGGTCGATGCCGGCCAGTAGTACAGAGCGACCGCGGCAGCGCCGGCTCCGCACAGGCTCGCGTAGTTGTAGTCGGTGTACGGGACGCCGTGATCGTCCGTGCCGGTGCGGGGGGGCTCCTGGATCAGGCCGGCCCAGCTCGTGTTCAGGCTCGCCGCCGCCGGGAAAGTCAGCTCCGGAGTCCGGGCCAGCACGATGGCCTGGCCGCTCGAGTTGCGGGCGACACGGCCCTCCGATTTGGCGGCGACGAAGGCTTGATCCTGCTGCCACGACGCGCCGGCAGAGGGGCTGGCTGGGATGGTGGGTTTGGCAGTCGGTGGCGCAGCTGGCAGAGCCGAGGCGTTGGAGCCCGGAGTCGAGCTGGCTGTGCCCAACGTGTCGGAAGCGGCGGCCAACCCGGTGGCCTCGACCGAGCCCGAAGCACGCGACGATCCGGGCTTGTCCGAGGCCGCGATCGAGCCGGTCGAGGCCGGCACAATCTGCAGCGCAAGGATGACCGCGAGGGCCCCTACCAGGGCCGCGGCCAGGACTCCGCCGGCCACGAACAGGCCGGCCAGCCGCCCGCCAATCACTCGAAGGCTTCCTCACGACGGGCCCGCCGCGTTCTGCGGCGGCGCGCCGGCTCACGTTCCGGCAGGTCCGGCGACTATAGCCCAGGGCGCTAACGACGGCAGCCGAAGGTCTCGCCCCGAGAGCCGGCCTGGTCCAGCCCAGGATTCCGCGTGGTGTGCGGTGCAGCAGTGGTAGCACGGCCAGCTGGCTCCAGAGGTCGCGAATGATCGGCTTCTTCCGGCCTCGCGCCCAGCCAATCGGCAGTGAAGCCACGCCTGGCACTCTGCGCGGGTGCTCCCTTCGTCTGTCGCCGAACGACTCGAAAGGCTTGCGCCCGACCAACGTGCCGCCGCGACCGCTCCGCCGGGGCCGATCCTCTGCATTGCCCCCGCCGGGAGTGGCAAGACGACGACCCTCGTGGCCCGGATCGCCTGGCTCGTGGCCACCGGCGCGGACCCGGCTGGCATCACCGCGGTCACGTTCAACAAGCGCGCGGCCGATGAGATGGCATCACGGGTGGACGCGGCCCTGGAGCCACTCGGTCTCGCGGCCGGCGCCGTCCACGTCAAGACGTTCCACGCCCTCGGGCGCGAGATCCTCGCCGACGGCGGCCAGTCCGTGGAGCCGCTCCTGGACCGCGAGGCCGTTCTGCGCGACATGTGGCCCGACATCAGCCGTGGGGCGTTGCGCCGTCTCGACGATGCCTTCAGCCGTCTCAAGCTGGACGTAGGTGTCACGGCGGCCGAGGTCGGAGCGGACCTCGAGCCCGGTCCGATAGCCCGCGCCTTCCTCGCGTACGAACAGGCCCTCGCAGACGCTCGCGGGCTCGACTTCGACGACCTGGTGGCACGGGCGCTTCGGCTGCTCGAGGCTCGCCCGCGCCTGCTGGCCCACTGGCGTGAACGTTGCGAGCAT